>JAODNO010000111.1 GCA_025465235.1 Pseudonocardia sp. | reverse complement strand
ACGTTCGCGGCGCACCTGGCCGGCGTCCTGGTCCACACCATCGTCATCCGGGACGGCGTGCTGGACAGGATGGCGTTCTGGCGTGCACCGAAACCCTCCCGCGGGGCGACAGAAGTGGGCGCAACCGGCACCGAGCGACCGTGACAGTCGAGATCGTCGGCGCCTAAGGTCGGGCGCGTGCCTGACGCGGTCTTCGAGCATCCGAGGTTGGTGTCGGTTTATGACGCGCTCGACCCCGATCGCAGCGATCTCGATGTGTATGTCGACATTGCAGGTGAGCTCGGTGCGGATCGCGTCGTGGACGTCGGGTGCGGAACAGGGACGTTTGCTCTGCTTCTCGCCGACCGCGGCCTGCAGGTGATCGGCGTCGACCCGCAGGATTGGGAGGCAACGCTGCGCGGCGTGTATGACGCCTTGCTACCGGGCGGGTGCCTCGTCTTCGAAACCCGTGACCCCGCGTATCGCGGGTGGGAGGAGTGGAACCGCGCCGCTTCGTACGCCGTCACCGAGATCCAGGGGGTGGGCACGGTCGAGAACTGGTTCGAGGTGACCGACGTCCGTGGGTCGTTGGTGAGCTTCCGCGGGACCTGGGTGTTCGCTTCGGACGGGCAGGTGCTGACGTCGGACTCGACGCTCCGCTTTCGCGCGAGGGAAGAGGTCGAGACGGCATTGACTGCGCACGGGTACGTGCTCGAGGAAGTGCGCGAGGCACCGGATCGGCCCGGCCGGGAGTTCGTGTTCTTCGCGCGGCGTCCGGACTGAGAGGGTCAGGCTGGCACCGTCAGCTCGTTGCCGGCAACTGCATCGAGCAGCACCAGCGCCACTCTGAGCCAGAATGGCACTTGTGATGGCACCACAGTGGTGCCATGATGGCGCTATGGATCTCAGGCCGTACGTCGACAGACTCCGCCACGAGCTGGCGGTGGCCGCTGAGGCGGGTGGTGACGAGGCCCGCACGCTCGCCGAGCGACTGACCGCGCCGCTCGACTCGGCGGCCCGGCTCGTCCTGCTGGAGGCGTTGTCCGCTGCTGCGGATGAAATCACCCGTGAACTGGCGCCGGGTTCGGTCGATGTGCGCCTGCGCGGACGTGACCCTGGTTTCGTCGTGACGCGACCACCGAGCGACGAGTCGTTCGACGGCGCCGATGACGTTGGAGGCCGCGGCACGGCATCCGCTCCGGCGGATGTGGTGCCACCGGCATCGTCGGAGGGCGAGGACGGCGGCACGTCGCGGATCAATCTCCGCATGCCCGACTCGCTCAAGCTCCGGATCGAGGAGACTGCCGGGCGGCAGCGACTGTCGGTCAACGCCTGGCTCGTCAGGGCGGCCCAAGCCGCGCTGGAGCCTGACGACCGGGACCGCAGGCCCCGACAGCGCAGCCCGCGGGGCGGGCAGCGATACACCGGCTGGGTGCGCTAGCCGCCCGGACTCGCGTCACCACTTCTCATTGTTCGTCCCACCCGCGGGACGCTCACCCCGGCCCCCAGGAGGGCATTGCCATGCCAATTTTCGACACACCCGAGCCGATCTCGGTCGCGATCTCTCTCATCGTCGGCGACGCCCGGGTCATCGCGAGCGACCGCACCGACACCGTCGTCGAGGTGAGTCCGAGCGATAGTTCGAGCGAGGAGGATTTGAAGGCAGCAGAGCAGGTTCGCGTCGAACTTTCACAGGGCAGGCTGCTGGTCAAGGCGCTGAAGCAGTGGAGGCACTACGGCCCCTTCAGTGGCGGCGGATCGATCGATGTGTCGATCCAACTGCCGTCGGGCTCGCACGTACAGGGCGATGCGGCGATGGCGGACCTCCGCGGCGAGGGCCGGCTCGGGGAGTGCAGGTTCACGACGTCCACCGGCCATATCTGGCTGGACCAGACGGGCCCGCTGCAGCTGAAGACCAGCGCAGGCAATATCGCCGTCGACCGAGCGGTGGGTGACGCGGAGGTCACCGGGTCCGGTGAGGTACGTGTCGGCGTGGTCGACGGCGCCGCGGTGATGAAGAATCTCAACGGCCACACCTGGGTCGGTGAGGTCACCGGCGACCTGCGGTGCAGCTCCGCCAACGGCGACATCACCGTCGACCATGCGCACGCCAGGATCGATGCCAAGACCGCCAGCGGCAACATCCGTATCGGCGAGGTCGTGCGCGGGTCGGTTGCGATCCAGACCGCGTCCGGCGAGCTCGAGGTCGGCATTCGCAAGGGCACCGCAGCCTTGCTGGACGTGCGCTCTCACTTCGGCAGCGTGCGCAACTCGCTGGATGCCACCGCCGGCCCCGCACCCTCGGACGAGACCGTCGAGGTGCGCGCCCGCACCTCCCACGGCGACATCGTGATCCGTCGTTCCTGATGCAGCTTTATCCACTTTCCCTAGGACCACAATGAATGACCGGAACGGAGCAAGGAAAATGGGTACTGCTTCATTCCCATCGGCGATAGTGGCAACCGGAGTGCGTAAGTCGTACGGCGACCACGTCGTGCTCGACGGCATCGACCTGCACGTGCCGGCGGGAACGATCTTCTCCCTGCTCGGACCGAACGGCGCCGGGAAGACCACCACGGTCCAGATCCTTTCGACGCTCATCGGTGCCGACTCCGGCGAGATCCACATTGCCGGCCACGACCTGGCCCGCGACCCGGATGCCGTCCGCACCTCGATCGGCGTCACCGGCCAGTTCTCGGCCGTGGACAACCTGCTCACCGGCGAGGAGAACCTCCTCCTGATGGCCGACCTGCACCATCTGGAGCGGCGCGAGGGCCGCCGACGCACGGCGGAGCTGCTGGAGCGGTTCGATCTGGTCGAGGCGGCCAAGAGGACGCCTGCCACCTACTCCGGCGGGATGCGCCGCCGGCTCGACCTCGCGATGACGCTGGTCGGCGACCCCCGTGTCATCTTCCTCGACGAACCGACCACCGGCCTCGACCCGCGCACCCGCCGCACGATGTGGCAGGCCATCCGCGACCTCGTCGCCGGCGGCGTAACCATCTTCCTGACCACGCAGTACCTGGAAGAGGCCGACCAGCTCGCCGACCGGATTGCACTCCTCGACCATGGGAAGCTGGTCGCCGAAGGCACCGCCGACGAGCTCAAGCGGCTTATCCCCGGCGGACACGTCAGCCTGCGGTTCGCCGATCCCGCCGGGCTCGACATGGCCGCCCGCACCTTTCCCGGGTCCACGCGCGACGACGACGCGCTCACCCTGCAGATTCCCGGCGACGGTGGCGTCCGGTCGCTGCGAGCGATGCTCAACCACCTCGACAGCGCGGCGATCGATGTCGAGGAGTTGTCGGTACACACCCCCGACCTCGACGACGTCTTCCTCGCCCTCACCGGCCGCCCCTCTGAGAAGGAGAAGGAATCCGTGCGATGACCACCATCACCTATGCCGTTCGCGACTCGAGGACGATGTTGCGGCGGAATCTCCGGCACATGATGCGCTACCCGTCCCTGACGCTGATGCTCGTCGGAATTCCGATCGTCTTCCTGCTGCTGTTCGTCTACGTCTTCGGCGGAACGCTCGGCGCCGGACTCGGCGGCGCATCCAGCGGCCCGGCCGGTGGGCGCGCCGAGTACGCCAACTACGTGGCTCCGGCAATCCTTCTCATGACAGTGGCGGGTGCAGTCCAGGGAACGGCGATCTCGGTCTCCATGGACATGACCGAAGGCATCATCGACCGATTCCGCACCATGGCCATCTCCCGGGCGTCTGTGCTGACCGGGCACGTGGTCGGCAGCATGATCCAGACACTGGCCAGCACCGCGGTTGTCACCGGGGTCGCGCTGCTCGTCGGGTTCCGACCCACCGCAGGGCTCCCCGAGTGGATCGCGACGATCGGCGTCCTCGCGATGGTCGCGCTTGCTCTCAGTTGGCTCTCGGTCGCGTTCGGCCTGGTGGCCAAGAGTCCCGAGACGGCGAGCAACCTCCCCATGTTCCTGGTGCTCCTGCCGTTCCTCGGCAGCGGATTCGTGCCTACCGACTCGATGCCCGCCGCACTGCGCTGGTTCGCCGAGTACCAGCCCTTCACGCCCATCATCGAGACCCTGCGGGGCCTGTTGCTGGGCACCCCGATCGGCGGCAGCGCGGTGCTCGCCGTGGCCTGGAGCGCCGGCATCGCCCTGCTCAGCTATCTCTGGGCGCGCGGGCTGTTCAACCGCGTGAGGGTCCGCTAGGCAACCGGCCGCATCCCACACCTCGATCACGAACTGCGCTGCCGTACCGGGCAGTGAACAGCCAGAACGGAGCATGGCATGACCACCACCCCGTCTGCAGGTCCGAACATCATGGACCCCACGCTCATCGCCGACCCGCGCGGCGGCTTCGACCGGATACGGGAGGAGGCGCCGGCGGTGCTCGGTGCCGACGGCACCCCGGCCTGGTACGTCACGCGCTACGACGACCTGCGGGCTGTGCTGGGTGACCCCCGATTCGTCAACAGTCCCGGATCTGCGCCCGGGAGGGAGCCCCGTGGACAACCGGGATCAGATGCTCGAGATGCTCGGAGTTCGCCTACCCGCTGCCGATCACGGTGATCTGCGAGCTGGTGGGTGTACCGGAGGCCGACCGGCCGCGTGGCGCAAGGCGGGCGCGGCCAGCCGCCGATGAGCAGACGTGGGTCTCCGTGCCTGGCATGCGGCAGCTGGCGTCGCCGGTGCGGTTGCCCCCTGCGACGTGGCGCGGAGGCAGGCGTCGGATCAGAGATCGTTGAAGGGCTCGGCGTACCGGAAACGCCCGGTCAGGTCAGGCCGGTACCGGGTGAGCATCCTGGCCTGGAATGCCGGGGCCCATTCCGGGACCTCCGGCTCGATGCCGAGGTCGGCAGCCGGTCGGAACCCGAACCGCGGGTAGTAGTCGGGGTGCCCGAGCAGCACGACCAGCGGTTCGTCGAGAGCATCTGCGGCCGCGAGCACGGCGTGCATCAGGGCCGTGCCGACGCCATGGCGTTTGTACTGCTCCCGCACGCCGAGCGGACCCAGGCCGAGAACCGGCGGGCCACTAGGCAGCAGAGTGGCCCTGGTGCAGCACACGTGCCCGACGATCGCCCCGTCGAGCACGGCGACCAGTGACAGCGCGCCGATCCAGGCCTCGCCGGCGCGCAGCGCGTCGACCAGCCCCGGCTCGACCGGCGCCCCGTCCGGATAGTGCGGCGCGAACGCCTCGGCGTGCACGTCACCGATGGCGCTCTCGTCGGCTGGAACCTCACGTCGGATCAGCACTGCACCTCCCCCCCGTCGTGGGGCCACCGAACACCCGGACGGGTCCCCGATCAACAGCTTTCGGACCGTCGGGTGTGGACCGCCGCGATGATCCTCTGATTTCACCTGGACCGGGTGAGGCTCGAGGGCCTCTTACGGAGAAGTCTGTGTCGACGGCAGGCCGCCACTGTCGGAGTGTAGGAGAGATCCAATGCCCAAGGTCGTGTTCCCGCTCGACAACACCAAGAGGTTCACCGATCAGGAGATCGTCGGCCACAACCGATGGCACCCCGATATCCCCGCGCAGGTACAGGTCAGGCCCGGGGACACGTTCAGGGTGGATTGTCGGGAGTGGTTCGACGGCGCGATTCACAACGACGACTCCGCCGAGGACGTGCTGAACGCGCCGTTGCCGAGCGTGCACGTGCTCAGCGGGCCGCTCGAGGTACAGGGCGCGGAGCCCGGGGACCTGCTGATGGTGGACATCCTCGACGTCGGCCCGGTGCCGCAGGAGGACTCCGGGCCGCTGGCCGGGCAGGGCTGGGGCTACACCGGAATCTTCGCCAAGGAGAACGGGGGCGGGTTCCTGACCGACCAGTTCCCCGACGCCTACAAGGTGATCTGGGACTTCCGCGGCGGCGTGGCGACCTCCCGGCACATCCCTAACGTGTCCTTCGTCGGCATCGTCCACCCCGGACTGATGGGCACCGCACCCTCGGCCGATCTGCTCGCCACCTGGAACGCCCGCGAGCAGGAGCTCATCGACACCGACCCGAACCGGGTGCCACCGCTCGCGCTGCCGCCCCTGCCCGACTCGGCCATCCTCGGGACCCTGTCCGGTGACGAGTTCGACCGGGTCGCCCGCGAGGCCGCCCGCACCGCGCCTCCGCGGGAGAACGGTGGCAACCAGGACATCAAGAACTTCACCAAGGGGACGCGGGTCTTCTACCCCGTCTTCGTCAACGGCGCGAAGCTGTCGATGGGAGATCTGCACTTCTCCCAGGGCGACGGTGAGATCACCTTCTGCGGGGCGATCGAAATGGGCGGCTTCATGGATCTCGGGGTCGACCTGATCAAGGGCGGGATGCAGACCTACGGCGTCTCCGAGAACGCGATCTTCATGCCCGGCAACACGGCCCCGCAGTACAGCGAATGGATTGCCTTCTCCGGTACCTCCGTGACCCTGGAGGGCAAGCAGCACTACCTGGACGCGCAGCTGTCCTACCAGCGGGCCTGCCTGCACGCGATCGACTACCTGACCAAGTTCGGCTACACCCCCGAGCAGGCCTACATGATCCTCGGCGCGGCGCCGATCGAGGGCCGGCTCTCCGGCGTCGTCGACATCCCGAACTCGTGCTCGACCGTCTACATCCCGACCGCGATCTTCGACTTCGACGTCAGCCCCGGGAAGGGCGGTCCGCATCAGATCGACCCCGGCCAGGGCGTGCCGAAGGCGAGCTTCTGATATCCGGCCGGGGGCGCGGTCGCTCACCTCATGGCGGGGCGGCTGTCTGCTGTTCGATCAGGTGGCGGAGTCCGAGCGCAGCGGAGAACCGGGCATGCTCGGGATCCGCCGGGTCGGTGATGGCCGGCGACTGATCAGCGAGGTCCGCTTGACGATTCGAGCAGCGGCCTCGGCGTCCCCGTCGGTTACGGCAGGCGCCAGTCTCCAGGCGAGGTTGTGCGCGTCCTGAGTCCGGGAGTTCATTCCCTGGCCGTCGGCCGGGCTGTTGGGGTGTCCGGCATCGCCGGCGACCAAGATGGTCGGCCACTCGTCGGTGCGATCGAGTTCTGGCTCGGGCTTCTCGCCCCGTCGGCCGAACCCCCGGAGCCGGCTGACGCCTGACGGCGCCCGTGCGCGGATACGAGTGCTGGGGCACTCGTATCCGCGCACGAGCCCCTCCTGCGATGAACACGATCGCGTACGGGGGAGAGCTGCGTGTTTGAAGGGTTACCCCCACTGGGTATACGTTGCGCCATGCCCATCCCGTGGGCGGCGCGGGACCAGGACCGGAAGGTGGTGAGGCGGTGACCGAGTTCCTCCGGGCGTTGTTGCTGATCGCCGTGTCGGTGCTGCTCGTGTCAGCGGCGTACGCCTGGTCCTTCCTGGTGCGCCTGGCCAAGGGGACGCTCGTGAGCACGCCGTTCATGTCCGGTCTTGAGCCCGTCGAGCACGCGGTCTCCCGTTACCACGTGCGGTGGTACACGATCACGATGGTCTTCCTGGCCTTCGACATGGAGATGGTCTTCATGTACCCGTGGGCCGTCGTGGTGGCGCAGGTCGGGTCGAAGGCCGTGATCGAGATGTTCGGCTTTCTCGCCGTGCTCGTCGCGGGAGTTGTCTACGCCTGGCGCGAGGGCGCGTTCCGATGGACCTGAGCGGGTGGATGCGCATCCAGGCGACCCCGCGGCCGCTGCTGGTGACCGCGCGCGGTGGCGGAGGCATCCGCGTGGCGGCGGAGCGCGTGCTGCGCCAGCGGGGGTGGGATCTTGCCTCGACGCCGGCCGAGGCCGACCTACTCGTCGTCTGCGGCGTGCCCGATGATGACGCCCTCGCCGCCGCGGTCGAACGGGTGTGGTCCGCCTTCCCGGCCCCGCGGGCTCGTGCGTCCGTGCACGTCGAGACGGACGTCGTCAGCGAGCTCGATCGGGCGCGCGTCCGACTCGACGACGTGGAATGGCAGCGCAGTGACATCGCCGCGCGCACCGGGGCAGCGGAGACCGCCCGCGCCGAGGAGCACACGGGCGAGCATGACCACACGGGACACACGACCCACAGCACCACCGAGCCGGCATGCGGGCATCACCGGTCATCGGACCCGGGTGGCGGGCATTCGATGGGTGATCACGACATGGGGGGTCACGACGCGCACATGATGCACGGTGGCGACGTGGCGGGACTGCGAATGGCGGACCGCGCACCCGACCGGGACGGCCTCGCGCTCGACCAGTTGCACGTCTCGCTGGGTCCCGTCCTGCCCGACTGGCCCGCAGGCCTCGTCGTGCGGGTGGCGCTCCAGGGCGACGTCGTGCAGTCCGCGGAGGTCGAGGTGATCGGCGAGGCGCACCCTGATGGGTCGTCGTGGCTCGGGATGCCGGCGGCCGCGGCCGCGCTCGACAGCATGGCGCGCCTGCTGTCGGTGTGCGGCTGGGGGACGGCAATGCGGTCCGCGCGCCGCTTGCGCGACGAACTGCTCACCGGCGCGGTCGACGACGCCGAGCTGGGCCGCTTCGTCGGCAGGCTGCGCCGGTCCCGCACGCTGCGCTGGGCCACCGACTACGTCGGACGGCTCGACCTGCCGCACAGCGACCTGGCCGGGGACGCGACGCAGCGCTGGCGGCGCTGGCTGGACGTGGTCGAGGGGCGCGAGGCGGGCCATCGACGCGGAGATCACGCGGAGGTCGCGCTGGAGCGGCTGCCCGGCCTGCTGGAAGGCCAGGAGCTCGCCGCTGCGCGGGTGATCGTGGCGTCACTCGATCCCGATCTCGACTCCGTCCTGCCCCGGGATGCCCGGGATAGGGTCCGATGAACGCCGTGAGCCAGGGTCCGACCTGGACGGTGCTGCTCGTCCCGGTCCTGCTCGGGGTGCTGGCGTTGTGCGGGGCGGCGTTCGCGCGGGTGCTGGACGCGCGGGCCGACGGACGCGGGATCTCGGGTGGGGTCCTGGCGGCTCCCCTGGCCGAGTCCGGGCGGCTACTGCTGCAGCAGCGACGCGCCGTCGTCGCGTCGGATCGGCTGCTCGCGCGCACCGGAGTGGTGCTCGTGCCGGTCGCGGCCGTGCTCGCCGCGCTGGTGGTGCCGCTCGGCGACCGCACAGCGAGTGACCTGTCGATCGGCATCGTGTGGTTCAACGCGATGGAAGTCGTGACGTGGGCGGCGCTCTGGATGGCGGGGTGGGGGAGCAACTCCGTCTGGGGTCTCCTCGGCGGCTACCGCTTCGTCGTACAGGGGCTGTCCTACGAGTTGCCGCACATGTTCGCGCTGATCACCGTGGCAACGGGAGCCGGGTCGCTGCGTGTGTCCGACGCGGTCGCTGCCCAGGAGAGCCTCTGGTTCGTCGTCTGGATGCCGGTTGCGTTCGTGGCGTTCCTGCTTTCGGCCCTTGCCCTGTCGTTCTCCGGCCCGTTCGACACCGCCACCGGGCGGGACATCGTCGGCGGGGTACTGGCCGAGTACTCCGGTGTCGACCGGTTGCTGCTGGTGGCGGGGCGCTGGTTGATGCTGTCCGCTGCCGCGGCGATGTCGGTGCCGCTGTTCCTGGGTGGCAGCGGCGGGCCGCTGCTGCCCGGTTGGCTGTGGACGCTGGTCAAGGCGGTGGCGGTGCTCGGGCTTCTGGTGTGGGTCCGCAGCAGGACGGCCACCCTGCGGATGGACCGCTTCGCCGAGTTCGGCTGGCTGGTGCTGATCCCGCTGACGCTGCTGCAGGCCCTGGTGGTCGCCGTGGTCGTGGTGGGGATGACCGGAGGGATGTGACGTGGCGCAAGCGGTGGTCTTCTGGGTGTGCGCGATCGGCGCCGTGGCCGCGGGCCTCGCGGTGTTCCGCGTCGACTCGATGGCGCGGGCGACATTTGCGCTGCTTGCGTCGTTCGTCCTCGCTGCGGTGCCGCTGCTGCTGCTCGGGCTGTCCTACCTCGGGATCCTGGTCATCCTGATGATGATCATGGAGATGGTCGTGATGGCCGTCTTCATGATCATGTACATGATGAACCCCGCGGGCCTGATGCCGATGTCGATGGTGCACAACAAGAAGGGCTCGCTGGCCATCTCCACCGGAACGTTCGTCGTGCTGGCCGTGGGGGTCCTGCTCGTCGACTGGCCGCAGCGGCAGGGAGTCCCTCCGCCGGATGTCACGTTCGCGCTGGGCGAGGCGCTGATGGGCTCGCACATGCTGGTCATGCTCGTGATCGGCCTGGGCCTGTTCGCCACCATCGTCTCCGCTGTCGTGCTGTCGCACCCGCGAGGCCGGTACGACCGGTTCGGCGACGACCTGCGCCGCCGGCCGCCCGACGACCCGATCCCCGGATCTGTCGATGCTCGATCCCTCACGCGGATCTTCGGGGTGGGCCGGTGACCCTGCAGACGTTCCTGTTGCTGGCCTGCGCCCTGCTGGCGATCGGGCTCTACGGCGCGCTGTCCCAGCAGTCCATCGTGATGATCATGATGGGTCTGGAGCTGATGGTGAACGCCGTGATCGTCGCGGGCGCCGCATTCTGGTACTACGTCTCGCCCGCGCGGCCGGACGGCCAGGTGGTGGTGCTGGTCGCGGTCACGCTGATGGCGGTGGAGATGGCGATGGGCTTCGCGGTCCAGACGGCGATCTTCCGCTCGAGCGAGGTGGACATGACGGATATGGCCACCGAGCTGAAGGACTGACGATGGTGGCCGCGCTGGTGGCTCTCGTGTCTGTGCCGGTTCTGGCGGGGCTCGCGCTGCTGGTGGCCGGCCGGTCGGCGAACCGGATCGCGGCTCCGGTGGCGATCTGCGCCGCCTCCGTCGCCCTGCTGCTCGCCGTGCTCGTCGCGATCGGGCGACCGGCCGTCTCGTCGCCGCTGCTCGCCGGAATCGAGGCCGGGCTCGCCGTCGACGGGCTGTCCGCCGTCATGGTGCTCACCGTCACCGCGGTGGCGCTGGCTGTGACCGTCTTCGCGGCTGCCGAGGTCGACGCTCGGTACCGGTTCTTCGGACTGCTGCTGGTCTTCGTCGGGGCGATGCTGCTGACCGTCACCGCCACGAACCTGCTCACGCTCCTCGCAGGGTGGGAGGTCATGGGCGCGATGTCGTACGCGCTGATCGCCCATCACTGGCGCCAACCACGGCCCCCGGAGTCGGGAGCCGTCGCATTCCTGACGACGCGCACGGCCGACCTCGGGCTGTACATCGCGGCCGGGGCGGCGCTGGCCGGGGGAGTGGGCGGCCTCGCGCTCGCCGAGCTGCCCGCGGCGAGCTCGGGCTGGCGGGACCTGCTGACGGCGGGTGTGGTCATTGCGGCGCTCGGCAAGTCGGCGCAGCTGCCATTCAGCTTCTGGCTCGCACGGGCGATGGACGGCCCGAGCCCCGTATCGGCGCTGCTGCACTCCGCGACGATGGTGGCGGCGGGCGGCTATCTGCTCCTGCGCCTCGAGCCGTTGCTTGCCGCGTCGAGCTGGGCCGGCACAGTGGTGGCCTGGGTCGGCGTGACGTCCGCGGTGCTGCTCGGTGCCGTCGCGCTCGCCCAGACCGACCTCAAGCAGCTGCTCGCTGCGTCCACCTGTTCGCAGATCGGGTTCATCGTCCTGGCTGCCGGGGTGGGCGGTACGGCGGGCGGCACCCTGCAGCTGGTCGCGCACGCGGTGACGAAGAGTCTGCTGTTCCTCGTGGCGGGTGCCTGGCTGACCGCACTGGGCAGCAAGCAGCTGCCGGCGCTGCGCGGCGCCGCGCGGCGGTGGCCGCTGGTCGGGCTGGTCTTCGCCGCGGGCGCGCTCAGTCTGGCGGGCGTGCCTCCGCTCTCGATCTTCTTCGGCAAGGAGGCGGTGCTGGCCGCGGCTGCACAGGCCTCACCGGCGCTGTACGTGGCAGGTCTGCTCGGGGTCGTCGTCAGCGCGGCATATGCCGCTGCTGCGCTGGCTGCCGTGGTCGGCAGGCCGCCGGACGACGACACGCTCTACGACACGGAGCTGCGCGGCACCCGCGAGATCCCGACCCTGGCCCGGATCCCCCTCGTGCCGCTGGCCCTCGCCGCTGCCGTGCTCGGATCGGCCGCCGAGCCGGTCCGCGCTGCGCTGGACGCCACCACCGAGCCGACGCCGACCCTGACGGAGGCGCTGCTGTCCGGGGCGGTGTCGGTCGCTGTCGTGCTGGCCGTGCTGCTCCCGGCGCGCGCGGCCCTGCGCGGCGACGCAGTCCTGCCGGAACTGCCGCGCGTCGTGGCCGCCTGCGCCCGCGTGGGGCCGCTGCGTGAGTGGCTCGGGCTGGAGCGGCTCGCTGAGCGGGCGGTTGCGACCCCGACGCTGGCACTGGCCCGCGCTCTGTCGGTGTTCGACGCGCGGGCGGTCGACGGGGCCGTATGGGCAGGCGCGGCCACGGTGCGTACGGCTGCCCAGCTGGCCGACCTGCGGGTGGAAGCGGCGGTGTCGCGATCCGTGCTGCGCCTCGCCAGAGCCGCGGTGGCGATGGGCCGTCTCGCCCGGCGGCCGCAGACGGGGCAGCTGCACCACTACTACGCCCAAGCCGCGTGCGCGCTCGCGGTGCTGGCCCTGTTCCTCCTTGTGGTGAGGTGAGCGTGCTCTCCGTCCTCGTGTTCGCACCGTTGAGCGTCGGGCTGCTGCTGTTGCTGCCGCGCGTACCTGACCGCGCGGTGTGCTGGACGTGGGTGGTGGTCAGCGCCGCCGACCTGGCGCTGGTGGTCGGCTTGTGGATCGGCTACGACCCGGCCGCCGGGATCGGCTACGAGACGAACGTGCGCTGGATCCCGACGGTGTCGTCCGGCTACCACATCGGCGTCGACGGCTTGTCGTTGCCGCTGGTGGCGATGACCAGCACGCTGTTCCTGGCCTGCGCGGTCTACTCGCTGCGTCAGCGGCACCGCGTGCGCGCCTTCGTGCTGCTGTTCCTGCTGCTGCAGACGGTGTCGCTCGGGTTGTTCGTCGCGCTCGACCTGATCCTGTTCTTCGTCTTCTTCGACGTGTCGATCGTCGCGATGTACTTCATCATCGCCGGTTGGGGCCACGGCAACGCCCGGCGCTCGGCGTTGATGTTCTTCCTCTACACGTTCCTCGGCTCATTGGTCCTGCTGCTGGGGTTCATCGGGCTCTACCTGTCGGCCGAGCCGAAGACCTTCGACATGGTCCAGCTCGCGGCCCAGGCACCGTTGGTGGGACAGGGCGTGGTCGGCGGGTTGGTGCTGCTCGCGCTCGTGGTCGGCCTGGCCATCAAGACGCCGACGGTGCCGTTCCACACCTGGCTCCCACCCGCGCACAGTGATGCGCCCGCGGCGGGGTCCGCCATTCTGGCCGGGGTGCTGCTGAAAATGGGCACCTACGGCTTCGTGCGCATCGTCATGCCGATCATGCCTGACACGTGGCGGCGGTACGCCCTGGTCATCGTCATCGTCGGGGTGGTGTCGGTGATCTACGGCGCGCTGGTCGCACTCGCGCAGACCGACCTCAAGCGGATGATCGCCTACACCTCGGTGAACCACATGGGATACGTGGTTCTCGGGGTCGGGGCCGCCGGGCTCGTCGCCGGGAGCGAGGAACAGGCGCGCACGCTCGCCGTGACGGGTGCGGTGACCCAGATGGTCAGCCACGGGCTGATCACCGGTGCGCTGTTCCTGCTCACCGGGGTGCTGTACGCCCGGGGCGGCACCTACGACATGGCCGCTTACGGCGGGCTGGCCGGGCCGGCACCCCGGTTCGGGCTGCTGTTCGCGGCGGCCGCGTTCGCCTCACTTGGCCTGCCAGGGTTCTCCGGGTTCATTGCCGAGTTCCAGATCTTCACCGGCTCGCTCGACCCCGCGCCGGTGCCGACCGTGATCGCGGTACTGGGCATCCTCATCACCGCGGCGCTGTTCCTGCTCGCGCTGCAGCGGGTGTTCCTCGGCGGGACGAAGGCGCCGGACGGCCGAGCTGTGGGAGACGTGACCGCAGTGGAGGTCTCGGCGATCGCACCGCTGGTGCTCCTCGCACTCGTGATCGGGGTGTTCCCGCGGTTCCTGCTCGACGTCATCGAGCCGGCCGCCCGGGCCGTCGTGGAGCTGGTCGCACGCTGATGGAGATGAACGAGAACCCCGCTGCCACGCTGCCCGAGCTGCTGCTCGTGCTGGCTGCGGTGGTCGGTCTCCTCGCCGGGTCGTGGCTGCCGCGGAACCGACAATGGGTGGTGCGGCTGATCGCAGTGGCCGGGTGTCTCGCCGGGGTGGCGGCCGCCGCGGTGGACCTGGCCCGCCCGGCGCAGGAGGTGTTCGACGGCACCTACGTCGTCGACGTCAGGCTCGGCGCCGTGCGGTTCATCGTCCTCCTGGCGATCCTGCTGACGATCGGGCTGTCCGTCGACGCGGTGGCCGGCACCGCTCGCGAATCCGAGTTCTACGTCCTGCTGCTGCTCGGCGGCCTCGGCGCGATCACCCTCGCCGGCGCCAACGACCTGCTCCTGCTGGTGGCCGCGTACCTGCTCGCCAGCATCCCGCTCTACGCCCTCACCGGGATGACCCGCACCCGCACCAGCACGGAAGCGGCCATGAAGTACTACCTCATGGGCGCTCTGAGCGGGGTCACGATGCTGGTCGGGGCGACGCTGCTGATCGGCGTCAGCGGCTCGAGCCAGTACGCGGACCTCGCGTTCGCGCTGCCCTCGGCGCCGCGCGCAGTGGTCGCGGTGGGGCTTGTCGCGGTGCTGGCCGGACTGCTGTTCAAGGTCGGCGCCGTACCCCTGCACTTCTGGGTGCCCGACGTCGTCCAGGGTGCCGCAACGCCCGCCGCCGCCTTCGTCGCCACCATTCCCAAGATCGGAGGTCTACTGGCGCTGCACCGGCTGCTCTCGACCGCACTGTCGACCGCCGCGGTGGACTGGTCGCTCCTCGTCGCCGTGATCGCCGCGGTGACGATGACGCTGGGCAACCTCGCCGCGTTCTTCCAGGACGACGTGCGGCGGCTGCTCGCCTACTCCACGATCAGCCAGGTCGGCTACCTGCTGATGGCCGTAGCCGCAGCGGGCCGGGCCGGGCTCGCGCTGCCCGCACTCGCGTTCTACCTCGCG
>JAODNO010000058.1 GCA_025465235.1 Pseudonocardia sp. | reverse complement strand
CCGCCCGGGGCCCGCGCCCGAGCCGCCGCCCCAGCTGTCCCGGCCGTTGTCGCCCCCCGGGCCGTGGCGCCACGGCGGCCCTGGCGCGCGTTCGGGCTCGCCGCCGTCGTACACCCCACCGTCGGCTGCGACGACGACGGCGCGGACGCCCGGCGCCTCCACCCGCCGCGCCACCTCCGGCGCCGGCAGCCCCTGTGCCACGAGCCTGCCGGCCAGCGCGGCTCGGACGGTGAGCTCGTCATGCAGGTGGGCGCGGGTCTGGGTGGCGAACACGACGTCGGTCAGGACTCCGACCAGCACCAGCACCGCGGCCAGCACGAGCATGCTCAGCGCCGTGACCCGGCGGCGCAGGGACACGGTCCGCAGCCCGCCGGCGCCCCTCACGCAGCAGTCTCCGGACCGCCGTCGCCGCCCGCACGCAACACGTACCCCAGCCCGCGCACGGTGTGCACGAGCCTCGGCTCGCCGAGCTTGCGCCGCAGCGCCGAGACGTGCACCTCCACCAGGTTGGGGTCGTAGTCGGTGTAGCCCCACACGCGCGTGAGGATCTGCCCCTTGCTGACCACCCGCCCGCGCTGCACCGCGAGGTAGTCGAGCAGCCGCAGCTCCGTGGCCGTCAGCTCGATCGGCACACCCCCGCGCTGCACCGCGCCCGCGGTGGCGTCGACGACCAGGTCTCCGACCTGCACCGTGGACGGCGAGCGTCCCATCCGCCGCAGCACGGCCGTCACGCGTGCGACCAGCTCGGCCAACGCGAACGGCTTCACCACGTAGTCGTCGGCACCGCCGCGCAACCCGCGCAGGCGGTCGTCCACGGCGTCCCGGGCGGTCAGCATCACGACGCCGGCGTCGCTGTGCCGGCGCACCACGTCGAGCAGGGCGAAGCCGTCGCGGCCGGGCAGCATGACGTCGAGCACGACCAGGTCGGGCCGGAACGTGGCGACGTCCTCCTCCAGCGAGCGCCCGTCGGCGCGCCCGCACGTGCCGAAGCCGGCCTCGGTCAGCCCGGCGAGTACGGCGGCGCGGATCGCCTCGGCGTCCTCCACCACGAGCACGCGCGCGGTCACTGCACCATTCTGCGCCGTGCCAGCCGCCGCTCCGCTGAAGATCGGCTGAAGGTGTGACCGGGCTTCAGGTCCGGTTCAGGATGGCGCAGGAGCGTCGGTGGGGACGAATCGAACACCGCGAGGAGAAACCCATGAGCACTCCCACCGAACCTCCCACCGAACCTCCCACCGAGCGGAACCCGCTTCCGCCCCCCGCCCCGCCGCCGGGCCGCCGTCCCTGGCGTTCCCGACTACGCAGCCGGGGTGTGATCATCGGCGCCGCGGTGGTGGCGCTGCTGGTGGTCGGGGGTGTCGCGGCTGCTCTGCTGATCCCCGACCGCGACCGCCACTTCGGGCCCGGGTTCGGCCGGATGGAGTCGACCGGCGAGATCGACGACCGTGGCGCACCCTGGGGTGGTCCATCGGGCGGTCCATGGGCCGGCCCCGAGGGCGGGCCCTGGCGTGGCGAAGCCGGCTTCGGCGGCCACGACCGGGGCGGGGTGCCGGGGAACGCTGCCGTTCTCACCGGCACCGTCTCCGCGGTGTCCAGCGGCACGCTCGTCGTGAACGTCGACGGCGGGGCCCAACGCACACTGCGCACCGACGGCGGCACGCGTGTGCAGGGTGTGGCCAACAGCGGGCTGGGCGACCTGCAGGCCGGCGAGCGCGTCGTCGTCCAGGTGCAGGGAACCGGCGACGCGGCCACCGCCCGCACCGTCTGGACGCCCCAGGCCCGGGTCACCGGCACCATCACCGCGCTGGCGGGCGACCGGGCCACCGTCACGTCGATCGACGGGCTCACCGTCACCGTGGACGTGGCGGCTCTGTCGCAGAAGCCGGTGGTCGGCGACGTCGTCGTCCTGACGGGCGTCGCCACCGACGGGAGCACGATCCGGGCCGACGGGATCCGGGTGCTGCCGCGGGCCTCGTAGCACTCGTCCCGGGCGGTGGGGCGGCGTCAGGCGCGGGCTGCTGCAGTGTGGATTGCCGGGTCGGCGAGCAGTTCGTGGACCACCGCCGTCGCAGCGCCGCGCAGGGCGGCGTCCGGGCCGAGTGCGGAGAACCGGACGTCGACGGCGGGGCGGGACACCACCCGGGCGGCCAGCTCGGCGCGCACGGCGTCGAGCAGTACCGCCCCGCACCGCGGGTAGATCCCGCCGAGCACCACCGCGGGCACGTCGAGCAGGTTGACGGCACCGGCCAGCGCGACGCCCAGCGCCCGTCCCGCGGCCGCGAGGACGTCCGGGGGAGAGGCGGTGACCAGCGATTCGAGGTCGGGCGTCCCCGACGCGCGCAGCAGGGCCTCCAGGCCGGCGGCGGTCTCGAGGCAGCCGCGGCCACCGCAGCTGCAGGGCGGCCCGTCCGGTGCGACGACGACGTGGCCGATCTCCCCGGCGCGTCCGCCGGCCCCGCGGAAGAGCCTGCCGCCGAGCACGATCCCGGCGCCGACGCCGATCCCACCCGAGACGTGCACGGCGTTGGGTGGGCCGCCCGACCACAGCTCGGCCAGCGCGGCCAGGTCCGCCTCGTTCCCAGCCTGCACAGCCAGGCCGAGCCGGTTGCCGAGCTCGTCGCCGACGGCCACGTCGACCCACCGGGGCAGGTTCGGAGCCCGCACGAGCACCCCGTCCGCACCGACCACCCCGGGCAGCGCGACCGCCGCCCCGGCGATCGCCAGCCCCGCCTCGGCGACCACCTCGGCGGCGAGCGCCTCGGCCGTCGCGAGCCCGGTGGCGGGTACGTCGTCCCGGTGGTGGGAGTGGACCACCCGCTGGGCGCGCACGGCCCCGGTCAGATCGACGACACACGCGCCGACCGCATCGACCCCGATCTCGACGCCCAGTCCGGCCGGCCCGGTGGGGTCGAGCCGCAGCGGGCTGGCCGGGCGTCCGGTTGTGCCCCGGGCGGCGGCCAGCTCGGTGACGAGCCCGGCCGCGATCAGCTCCTCCACCAGCGACGACACGGTGCCGCGGGTCAGCCCGGTGCGAGCCGCCACCGCCGCGCGCGAGACCGGCTCGGGACCGGCGACCTCGCGGAGCACGAGCGCCAGGTTGTGCCGCCGGACCGTGTGCTGGCCCGCTCCGGGCCCGCCGCCGCGTAGCGGCTCGCGCACGGCCCCCGAAGGGATGGGGGCGTTCACGTGACCCGGTGCGCCGTGAGCTCGCGGACCTCCGCGTACCGCTCCCGTACCGAAGGCGTGGTCTCCGCCTCGAACGCGACCGTGTCGGCCGCTGCCCATTCCGGCGGTGCCGTGGTGCCGGCGAGCACCCACGCGGCCTGCCGTGCGGCGCCGTCGGCCACGTACTCGCCGGGCGTCGGCAGCAGCACCGGCCTGCCGAGCACAGCCGGGGCGATCCGGGCCAGCGCCTCCGACCGTGCGCCGCCGCCCACGAGGAACGCCCGCTGCACCGGCACCCCGGCCGCGACCAGCGCGTCGAGTGCGTCGGCCAGCCCGCAGAGCAGCCCCTCGACGGCCGCTCGGGCCAGGTGCGCCGGCGTCGACGTTCCGAGTGTCAGCCCGTGCAGCGCGCCCGTCGCGTCCGGCCGGTTCGGGGTGCGCTCGCCCTCCAGGTACGGCACGAGCACCAGGCCGCCCGCGCCGGGCGGGGCGGCGAGCGCGAGCCGGGAGAGCCCGTCGTGGTCGACACCGAGCATCGCCGCGGCGGAGTCGAGCACCCGCGCGGCGTTCAGGGTGCAGACGAGCGGAAGGTGCTCGCCGGTGGCCGAGGCGAAGCCGGCGATGATGGCCGTGTCGTCCGTGGTGGCCGTCGTGGTCACCGCCGAGACCACGCCCGACGTGCCGATCGAGACCACCACGTCGCCCTGGCCCGCGCCCAGCCCGAGGGCCGCCGCCGCGTTGTCGCCTGCGCCTGGGCCGAGCAGCACACCGTCCGGTGTGCGCCCGGCCTCCTCGGCCGGGCCGAGCACCCGCGGCAGAACGACGTCGGCGCGGCCGAGCGCGCGCTCGAGGAGGTCGCGCCGGTACTCGCCCGTGACGCCCGAGAAGTAGCCGGTGCCGCTGGCGTCGCTGCGGTCGGTGACGAGGTCCCCGATGTCGGCGCTCCCGCGCAGCTTCCAGGTGAGCCAGTCGTGGGGCAGACATACCGCTGCGGTGTTCGCGGCGTGCTGCGGCTCGTGGGTGGCCAGCCAGCGCAGCTTCGTGACCGTGAACGAGGCGACCGGCACGCTCCCGACCGCCTCGGCCCACTCCTTCGCACCCAGCTCCGCGACGAGGTCGTCGGCCGCACTGGCCGAACGGGTGTCGTTCCAGAGCAGGGCGGGACGCACCACGTCACCATCCGCCGACAGGCACACCATCCCGTGCTGCTGCCCGGCGACGGCAAGGGCGCCCACGTCGGCGAGGCCGCCCGCCTCGGCGAGCGCGGCCTGCAACGCGTCCCACCATGCGGCCGGGTCGACCTCCGTGCCCGGCGGATGCGGTGCGCGACCGCGCCGGACGAGCGCGCCCGTCTCCGCGTCCCGGATGACGACGGTGCACGACTGCGTCGACGAGTCGATCCCGGCGACGAGCCGCTGCGCTGATCCATCGCTCGCACGCGCGCTCATCGCGAGCCCAGCAGGTGCTCCACCGCCAGCTGGTTGAGGCGCACGTAGCCGTAGCCGCGCTCGCCCGCCTTGACGGCGTCGTAGTCCTCGAAGGTGGAGCGGTCGCCCACCAGGTCGGCCACAGTCTCGCCGGGGTTGAGCGTCGGCTTCGCGAGCTCTGCCACGCCCGAGACGGCGAGCGCCTCGGCCACCTCCGGGTCGGCCCGGAACGCCGCCGCGCGCTCCTTGAGGAGCAGATACGTGCTCATGTTGGCCGCCGCCGACGCCCAGACACCCTCGATGTCCTCGGTGCGCAGCGGCTTGTAGTCGAAGTGCCGCGGCCCGTCGTAACGGGGACCGCCGCCGGGGGCGCCGTTCTCCAGGAGGTCCACCGTCGAGAACGCGTTCAGCAGGTCGCCGTGGCCGAACACCAGGTCCTGGTCGTACTTGATGCCGCGCTGGCCGTTGAGGTCGATGTGGAACAGCTTCCCGGCCCACAGCGCCTGCGCGATGCCTGCCGAGTAGTTCAGCCCCGCCATCTGCTCGTGGCCGACCTCGGGGTTCACCCCGACGATGTCACCATGCTCCAGCTCGGCGATGAAGGCGAGGGCGTGCCCGAGGGTGGGCAACAGGATGTCGCCGCGGGGCTCGTTGGGCTTGGGCTCGATGGCGAAGCGGATGCCGTAGTTCTGCTCCTTCACGTACGCAG
>JAODNO010000079.1 GCA_025465235.1 Pseudonocardia sp. | reverse complement strand
CCGGCCCTGCGCACCCTAGCCCGCCGCACCCCGATCCCGGTGGAGTTCGAGTTTCGGGCGCAGACCCGCTCCCCGGACGCGATCGAGGTGGCCGCCTACTACATCGTCTCCGAGGCGCTCACCAACACCACCAAACACGCCCGCGCCTCCTGCGCACACGTCACCGTCGAACAGCGCGACGCCCTGCTGTACCTGTCGATTCGCGATGACGGCATCGGCGGCGCCGATCTCGCGGGAGGTTCTGGCCTGGTCGGCCTGCGTGACCGGGTGCAGGCCCTTGCCGGATCGATCGAGATCACCAGCCGCCCTGGTGAAGGGACCGCGATCGTCGTCGAACTTCCGCTGCAGCCCGACGAACCCGATTAGTCTGGTCGGGGCCCGACCCGCTCACCCACCTCGGCGGTCCGAGGCCGGCCTCACCGGGTGATGGTGATGCCGTCTGTCGTGATGTCGAATTCTCTGGCTTGGGCGTCGTGGTGGCTGGCGCGGGTCTTCAACACGGTGAGGCTGCGGGATATGACCTGGTCGAGTCCTCGGTATTGCAGGAGCACGACGTTGTCGGCCAGCTGGGAGAGGCTGTGTTCGGTGAGTCGGGTCAGCCCGAACAGTTCGGGGATCTCATAGGTCATCATGAGGCTGACGCCGCGACGGGAGCACCTGTGTACGAGGGAGTAGACGTACTCGCGGAAGCGGGTGGGGTCGATGGAGGCCGCTCGGAGGTCTCCGAAGCTGTCGATGAGCACCCGGGTCGCTCCGGTGGTCTCGATGGCGTGGAGTAGTTCGTGTACCCATTGGTCGAGATAGAGGTCGATGGGGCTGCGGTACATGAGCGTGACGCGATCATCGGCAAGGGACCAGCCGAACTGTTGAACGATCCGTTCGAGTTGGGCGGGATCCTCCTGCATGGTGGCGATGAGTCCGGGTTCGCCGTGCCGGGCGCCGTAGAACACGAAATGCAGTCCAATGACGGTCTTGCCGACGCCGGTGGGCCCGGCCAGCAGGGTTGACGCGCCCGGCCAGTATCCGTGGTCGAGCATGTCGTCGAGCGCCTGGACTCCGGAGCGCACGCGCGTGGTGCCGAGGTCGTAGTCGGTGGCATCGGGGGGATCGGCGAGGCGGGGAAAGACGTTGAGCCCATCGGAGGAGAGCCGGTAGCCGTGGGTACCCGCCAGGAACTCGCCGCCGCGAAGTTTGAGGACCTGCAGGCCTCGTGAGGTTCGTTCGCCGGCCCGCAGGCTGCCGAGTGCGATGATCGCGTCGGCGACCGCGAACTCGGGTGCTACGGCGATCTCGTCCAGCCCGTACTCGCCGACCCACAGCGAGGTGACTGGGTACGCGCTGAGCATGCCGGCGAGATGGTGCAGGACCCGACGGAAGTCGCTGCTGGATTCGGCGTAGGGATGCAGCGCCTTGAAGCTGTCGATGACGATCAGGCCGGGTCGGCGTTCGCGGATGAGGCTCCGGATCCGGTCGAGGACCCCGGCCAGGCCGTGCTCGTGCAGGACCGAACCAAGGTCCTCGTAGTGGACGCTACGGCCGACTGCTGTGGGGTCGAAGAAGGACAGCGTCTGGCCGTAACGAAGAATCTTCTCGAGTGGTTCGGACACCGTCGACAGGTAGAGCGCGGGCCGCTCGGGCGAGGCGTTGGCGAACACACATTGCTGGGCCATGATCGTCTTGCCTGCGCCGGGGAGCCCGATGACCAAGATGATCCCGTCGCGGGGCAGCCCGCCGCCCAGGACCGCGTCCATGGATGGGGTTCCGCTGGACGTCCGGTCTGTCACGATTCGGCGGCTTCCGGGCGCAGCAGCGCACTGCGGCCCACCAGGTCCTGGATCGCCGCCACCAGCCGGAGGGAATCGACCGGTTTCTGCAGGAAGGCCGACGCTCCAGCGTCGAGCGCGTCGTCTCGGAGCGCGAGGGGGGAGATGGCCAGAATGGGCACGTCGCTGGTTGCCCGCAGTTGTGCGCACAGTACCAATCCGCGTCCGCCGGAAATCAGCAGATCGATCACCGCCAGGTCGGGGGCATCGTGCCCCACCGCGGCGACGGCGTCGTCTGCGTCGGTCACGAGCTCGACGTCGTAGCCTTCCGTCCGCAGGAAGTACTCGGCGAAGTCTGCGGCGTAGCGGTCCTGCTGGGCAAGGAGGATCAACAATCTGCTGTTGTCTTCCGTCTTGGTGTTCCTCAACGCCACGCCGGCGTCGAGGCGTTCCTGCAGAAGCCGGTGGGCATCTGCCGAGGAGCGACCGGCGGCTGACTGATCACGGAGGAACCGCAACTGCTCGACCTGTGGTCGTGAGTAGAGCCGGTGCCCGCCAGGGCTGCGCTCGGGCACGACGACCCCGTAGCGGTCTTGCCACGTACGCAGCGTCGCTGTGGGGATGCCGAGCATCCGGGAGACCGCTCCGATGCTGTAGATGGACCGGTCAAGCACGCGCCCGGACGTTTCTCGTCGTCACCAGTTGGCGCTCTCGGCTTGGGAGAGACGATCGGCACTTCAGCTGCCGGCGTCTGCGTTCGAGCAGCCCGGCCACGTGAGGAGACCGCAGGTCGACGCCGCTCATCGGTTGATGGTGCCGCAGGCGCGGCGGTTTTGGCGAGACCGCGACCGGGGGGTGGCTCCGTGTCCGGTTCCGGCTACAACGAGTTCAGAATGGCCCGTGGTTCGACCTCCACTCGCTGGTGGCGGCGTGCAGGTCGAACCGGGTGCTGGCATCGCCGAGGTCCTGTCCGCTGACTTCGCAGATGCGGTACAGCCGGTAACGAAGTGTGCTGCGGTGGATGCCGAGCTCGCAGGCCGCCATCTCGTAGTCGCCGCCGCAGTCCAGGTACACCGACAATGTGGTGACCAGCTCGAAGCCGCCGGCACGGTCGTAGTCGATCAAGCACCCCAGGCGCTCCCGCACGAAGAGTGCGAGCTCGGCAGCATTCTCCGCGCCCGTCAGGACGCGGCGCATGCTCGCTCGGTCGTCGAGGGCCTCCCCGTCCGGGTCCCGCGCGGGCGGCGAGGCATCGGCATCCCGGTGCGGCGGCGCCCAGGCTTGGTGTGGCCACTGGTTGGTCGCCGCAAGGACGGAGTCGAGCTCGTCGGCCACAGCCACGGCGTCGCAGACGCCCTGGGACCGCAGGTGCCCCAACAGCTCGGCGTCCGCCCCGAACAACCCGAGCCTGGCCCGGGGCCAGCCGCCGGCCTCGGCCAGCGCTGCGGGGAACACCGACAGCAACGCAGGCTGCGAGAGCGCGAGACCTGACAGGTCGGCCACCACACAGCCCACGTCGTTCAGCAACCCCACCAGCGCGCCACGCACCGTTTCAACGCTCCGCAATGACAACCGTCCGGTCAGCTGCATCGCGGCATATCCAGGCTGCGTGTTGGCTGATACCTGCATAGCGTCGTTCATCGTCTGCTCCCCGCGAACCCGCCGATGATCCCTTTCGAGCGTCCTCTACGCCACCCGACGCGGCCACCGGTGAAGGGGAAATGGGGAGGACATCGCACTATGCCGAGGAAGTGGCGAACCTCATTCCGCTCAGCTGCTGATCGACGGCCGGTCGCGCGA
>JAODNO010000044.1 GCA_025465235.1 Pseudonocardia sp. | reverse complement strand
TAGTTCTCGCCGGTCACCTCCTGGCGGATCAGCTCCATCGGGAACAGCGGAGCGAGGTCGTCGGGACCGACGGGCTCGCGGGTGCCCGGGTGCCCGGGTGCAGCGGAGGCTGCGGCGGCGCCGGGAGGTGTGGGACGACGTTGAACCATGCGCCGGGAATCCGGTCAGGGGGAGCGTCCACCGCGACATGACCGCAGGCTGGCGACGGTCGTCACGGGCGGCACGAAACCGGGCGACTCGGGGGCACGAAACGGGCGACTCGCGGGCCATCGAGGGAGCGCCGCTGCGCAGGGGACCGGGGCAGCGTGGGAAGGTGCACCGCGTGGCGGACGGACGGAGTGCACGGTCAGGAGCGATCGCAGGCCGTTCTGCCGCGGCGCTGGCCGCGGCGGCGCTACTGGCGGGATGCTCCGCCGGCCCCAGCCCGACCCGACCCGAGCCGGCCGTTCCGCCTCCTCCGCCGGCCCCGCCCGCGGCGTGCGTGCTCGACACCGCGGCGCTCGGCGCCGCCACCGGCCTGACCTGGACGCCCGACGAGACGACGGCGAGCGACACCCGGTGCGTGTACGACCCTGCCGGCGCCCCGTCCACCCCGGACGGGCCCGTCTTCGTCGCCGTCGACATCGCACCGGCCAGGGGCCAGGACGCGGGCGGCGCGCTCGACGCGGTGGCAGGCCTCTGCGACCCGAACTCGCGGGCAGACGTGACGGCGGCGGATGGGGGTTTCGTCTGCCGGTTCCAGGGGGGCAGCGTGTTCGCTGCAGCCGTGCGGGACGAACACGTCGTTACTGTCGCCGCCTCCGCGGTACCGCCCGGCACCACCGCCGCGCGCATCGTGGTGGCGTTCAGCGAACAGCTCGGGACACTGCGGTGATCAGGAGCTGCGGTGATCAGAACGACGCCACTCCTGCCTCCTGACCGCTACAGCTCGCGCGACGCCCGCAGCCTGCCGAGCGCCTCGTCGAGGATCGCGGCACCGTCGGCGTCGCTGCGCCGCTCCTTCACATAGGCGAGATGCGTTTTGTAGGGCTCGGTGCGCGGTGGACTCGGCGGGTTCTCACCGTCGCGCCCTCCGGGGAGCCCGCAGCGAGGGCAGTCCCAGGAGTCCGGGATGTCCGCCCCGGAGGCGAATGAGGGGGTGGTGATGTGCCCGTTCGAGCAGAAGTACGAGATGCGCGAGCGGGGCGCGGTCTCCCCCCGCTCGGACTCGCCCATGGGACCGGCACCCACCCGGGTGCCGCGGATCGCGTTACCGCCAGCCATGGCCATTCCTCCTCAGATCCCGAGCTTCACGAGCAGACCGGTTCCGATGATGGCGATCACCCAGATCGCGCCGACGAAGAGTGTGAGCCGGTCGAGGTTCTTCTCCACCACGCTCGATCCGGAGAGACTGGACTGCACGCCGCCACCGAACAGGCTCGAAAGGCCACCACCGCGACCGCGGTGCAGCAAGATCAGCAACACCAGCACCACGCTGGAGAGGATCAGTACGATCTGCAGGGCGAGTTGCATCCCATCCTCATTCTGGTCGAGCCGAGCATCGGCGACCGCACACCACACCGCTCGGGATCTCGAGCGTACCTGGCCCTGATCCGCAGGTTGTCCGGGGTCACACGGCCGGCCGCGCCCGTTCGGTCACCAACCGCTCACCGACGACTACCGACCGATCATCCGCATGCGCGAGCGCGGCCGCCGGTCAGTACGGCGTGCCCTGTCACGGGAGCGGCCCGCCCGCGGCGATCGCGCACAGCTGTGCGAACTCATCGGCGTTCAGGCTCGCCCCGCCCACCAGCGCACCGTCCACATCGGGCTCGGCAACGATCTCGCCGACGTTCTTCGCCTTGACCGAGCCGCCGTAGAGCACCCGCACGCTCGCCGCGATCGCCTGGCCGTACTTCGCCGACACCGCCTCGCGGATGGCCGAGCAGACCTCCTGGGCGTCGGCCGCGCTCGCGACGCGCCCGGTGCCGATCGCCCACACCGGCTCGTAGGCGATCACGAGGTTCTGGGCGTGCTGGCTCTGCACCTTCTCCAGCGCCGCGCTGACCTGCTGGGTGGTGTGGGCGACGTGGTCGCCCGCCTCGCGGACCTCGAGACCCTCGCCGACGCACAGGATCGGAACGATGCCGTGCCTGATCGCGGCATGCACCTTGGCGTTGACGAGCGCATCGTCCTCGCCGTGGATCTCCCGGCGCTCCGAGTGCCCGACGACGACGTAGCGGCAGCCGAGCTTCGCGAGCATCGCCCCGGACACGTCGCCGGTGTAGGCGCCCGAGTCGTGCGGGGAGAGGTCCTGAGCACCGTGCACCATCAGCAGATTGTCGCCGTCGATGAGCGTCTGGACGCTGCGGATGTCGGTGAACGGCGGCAGCACCGCCACCTCGACCTTGTCGTAGTACTTCTCCGGCAGCGCGAACGCGATCTTCTGCACCAGCGCAAGAGCCTCGAGATGGTTGCAGTTCATCTTCCAGTTGCCCGCGATGAACGGCTTCCGCCGGGCGACGGCGGAGGGGTTGTCAGTGCGACTTGCCATCTACTGCTCCAGTACGGCGAGCCCGGGGAGCGTCTTGCCCTCCAGGTACTCCAGCGACGCCCCGCCGCCGGTCGAGATGTGCGAGAACCCGTCCTCGGGCAGGCCCAGCGCCCGCACGGCTGCCGCGGAGTCGCCGCCACCGACCACGCTGAAGGCCCCGGCGGCAGTGGCCTCGACGATCGCCTGCGCCACCCCCCGGGTGCCGTCGGCGAACGGTGCGAGCTCGAACACGCCCACGGGCCCGTTCCAGAACACCGTGGCCGCTCCCTCGAGCACCTCGCCGAACGACGTGACCGACTCGGGGCCGATGTCGAGCCCCTTCCAGCCGTCGGGGATCGCGTCGACGGCGACGGTGCGCGTGTTCGCCTCGGCCGAGAACTCGTCGGCCACCACGACGTCCGACGGCAGGACGATCTTGCCCGACTCGAGGAGCTTGCGGCAGGTGCCGATCTGGTCGCGCTCCAGCAACGAGTCGCCGACCCCGTAGCCGTGGGCGGCCAGGAACGTGTAGCACATCCCGCCGCCGACGAGGAGCGCGTCGACCTTCGGCAGCAGCGCCTCGATCACGGCGAGCTTGTCGGAGACCTTCGAGCCCCCGAGCACCACGGCGTAGGGCCGCTTCGGCGACTCGGTGAGCGTGCGCAGGACCTCGACCTCGGCGAGCACGAGATCCCCGGCATAGGAGGGGAGGTCCTGGGCCACGTCGTAGACCGACGCCTGCTTGCGGTGCACGACGCCGAACCCGTCGGAGACGAACACACCTTCGGGACCGACCAATGCGGCGAGCTCACGGGCCAGCGACGCTCGCTCGTCGTCGTTCTTCGACGTCTCACGAGGGTCGAACCGGATGTTCTCCAGCAGTGCGACGCCGCCCTCGGGCAGCGCGTCGACGGTGAACCGGGCCTCGTCGCCGAGGTCGGCCAGCGGCACCTGCACGCCGAGGAGCTCGCCGAGCCGCTCGGCGACCGGTGCCAGGGAGAACGCCGGGTCCGGTGCACCCTTCGGCCGGCCGAGGTGGGCGACGAGGACGACCCGGGTGCCGGTGTCACGCAGGCGCGCCAGCGTGGGGACCGAGGCGCGGATCCGGCCGTCGTCGGTGATCCTCGAGCCGTCGAGGGGCACGTTCAGGTCGGCCCGGACGAGTACCCGACGGCCGAACAGGTCCTCGTCGAGAAGTGCGACGAGGTCGCCAAGAGTCTTCACGGCGCCACTACAGCTTCGACGCGACCAGCGCGGTGATGTCGACCAGGCGGTTGGAGTATCCCCACTCGTTGTCGTACCAACCGACGATCTTGACCTGGTTGCCGATCACCTTCGTGAGGCCCGAGTCGAAGATGCACGACGCCGGGTCGGTGACGATGTCGGAGGAGACGATCGGGTCGTCGGTGTAGGTCAGGATGCCCTTGAGCGGGCCGTCCGCGGCCGCCGCCTTGTAGGCCGCGTTGATCTCCTCGACCGAGGCCTCCTTGCGGACCTCCACAGTCAGGTCGGTGGCCGAGCCCGTCGGGATCGGCACCCGCACCGCGAAACCGTCCAGCTTGCCCTTGAGGTGCGGCAGCACGAGGCCGATGGCCTTGGCGGCGCCGGTGGATGTGGGGACCATGTTCAGCGCAGCGGCGCGGGCACGGCGCAGGTCCTTGTGCGGCCCGTCCTGCAGGTTCTGGTCCTGCGTGTAGGCGTGGATCGTCGTCATCAGACCCTTCTCGATCCCGAGGAGGTCGTCGATGACCTTCGCCAGCGGGGCGAGGCAGTTCGTGGTGCAGGACGCGTTCGACACAACGTTCTGCGAGCCGTCGTACTCGCCGTCGTTCACGCCCTTGACGACGGTGAGGTCCTCCCCTGTGGCCGGCGCGGAGATCACGACCTTCTTGGCACCGGCGTCGAGGTGCTTGGCCGCCGCCTCGCGCTTGGTGAACAGGCCCGTCGACTCGATGACGACGTCGACGCCGAGGTCCTTCCACGGCAGCTCCGCGGGGTCGCGCACAGCGAGGCCCTTGAACCCCTTGCCGTCGACGACGATCTCCTCGTCCGTGGACGTGACATCGTAGGGCAGCCGGCCCAGGATCGAGTCGTACTTGAGCAGGTGTGCCAACGTGGCGTTGTCGGTGATGTCGTTCACCGCCACGATCTCGATGTCACTGGTGCCTGCGGTGCGCTGCGCGTCCACCGCCCGCCAGAAGTTGCGGCCGATCCGACCGAACCCGTTCACGCCAACCCGCACCGTCACGGTGCCTCCTTGATCTCGAAGGACGACCCATTCGAACCGGTCACCACCCTATCGGCCGGGTGAGCAGGCGCGCGGGTCAGTGTTCGGAATCGATCCACCTAGTTCTACCGGCGGGTACCCGCTCGGGCAACGCCCCAGCGGCCCCCTCCGAGCCAGTCACCCGGCACTCTTCACGCCGTGGCGCGGTCGGCTACGAGCCGCACCTCGTCCGCCACCCGGGTCCACAGCGCGCGAGGGAGGTCGTGGCCGACGCCCGGCAGGAGCACCAGCCTTGCGCCAGCGATGGCCGCGGCGGTGGCGCGACCTGCGGCTGGGCGTCCGATCTGGTCTTCCGTGCCGTGCAGTACGAGCGTGGGCAGGCGTAGCTCGGCGAGGCGGCCGCCGCTCCACTTCGCTCCGATCTGCCTGCTCTGCGCGCGACTGTCCCGCACCCCGCTCACGGCGTCGCGCTCGGCGACGGCGAGCGCCGAGGCCTCGTCGAACGGATAGCCGGGCGAAGCGACGAGCCTGGCGAGCGCGAGGCTCGCGGCGATGTCGCCTGCGCGCCCCTCCGGGAACCGCAACCGCGACGCCCTCACCAGGAAGGCGGGACGCAGGTAGCGGAGCAGGCGCAGTCCGCCCGCGTCACTGGGCATCGCTCCCGAGACGGTGATAGTGCGGACCCTGCCGGGGTGCCGGATGGCGATGCGCTGGACGAGCAGGCCGCCCATCGAATGGCCGAACAGGTGCGCCGAGTCCCAGCCGAGGGCGTCGAGCACCGCGATCGCGTCGTCGGTCATGTCCTCGGCCGTATACGCCGGGGGCTGCCGGCGGAACAGGGCGACGACCGGATGGACGGCCTCGCGGTCGGGGAAGCGGGTCGACTCCCCCGCGTCTCGCTGGTCGTAGGCCACGACATGGAAGTCGCGACCGACCAACTCGGCCACCAGGCCGGGCTGCCACCAGAAGCGCGACACGCCCAGGCCCATGACCAGCAGCAAGGGGTCGCCACCGGCGCCACCGAGATCCTCGTAGGCGATCTCGACGTCCCCGTTGCGAGCGTAGCGGGTGGCAGACATCCCAGCCTCCTGACATTGCGAACACTGTGTGCAGTGTCAGGTTACCTCTTTGCGAACGGTGTCCGCAAAGCGTCAGGCCTCCTCGAGCATGTCCGCAGTGACCGCGGACTCCGTGTCCGGGATGCCCAGGTCGGCCGCCCGCTTGTCGGCCATGTGCAGGAGCCTGCGGATCCGGCCCGCCACCGCGTCCTTCGTCATCGGCGGGTCGGCGAGCTGACCCAGCTCCTCCAGCGAGGCCTGCGTGTGCTCGGCGCGCAGCCGGCCTGCGGCCAGCAGGTGCTGCGGCACGTCGTCACCGAGGATCTCCAGCGCGCGCGCCACCCTGGCCGCAGCAGCCACCGCGGCCCTGGCCGAACGACGCAGGTTGGCGTCGTCGAAGTTGGCGAGGCGGTTGGCCGTGGCGCGGACCTCGCGGCGCATCCGCCGCTCCTCCCACGCCATGACGCTCTCGTGCGCACCCATCCGGGTGAGCAGGGCACCGATGGCGTCGCCGTCGCGGACCACGACGCGGTCGGCGCCGCGCACCTCCCGCCACTTCGCGGTGACCCCGAGCCTGCGCGCGGCGCCCACCAGTGCCATCGCCGCCTCCTGCCCCGGGCAGGTGACCTCCAGGGAAGAGCTGCGCCCCGGCTCGGTGAGCGAGCCGTGCGCGAGGAACGCCCCTCGCCACGCCGCCTCGGCGTCGCACAGGCCACCGGAGACGACAGGCGGCGGCAGACCCCGGACGGGGCGGCCGCGGGCGTCGAGCAGGCCGGTCTGCCGGGCCAGCCCTTCACCGTCGCGCACCACCCGCAGCACGTAGCGCGCGCCACGGCGGAGCCCGCCCGCGGTGATCACGTGCGCCTCGCAGGTGTGCCCGTACAGCTCGTGGATCTCCCGGCGGAGCCTGCGCGCGACGGAGCCCGTGTCGACCTCGGCCTCGACCACGACCCGGCCGCCGACGATGTGCAGGCCACCGGCGAATCGCAGCAGGGACGCCACCTCGGCACGCCTACAGCAGGGCTTCGTGACGACGAGCCTGCTCAGCTCGTCCTTGACCGATGCGGTCATCGCCATGTCGACCTCCTGACAGGATCGGGCGGGGGAGCGGAAATGACGTTCACGTTCTCCTCCTCTCGGCAGCAACCGGTACCGACGGCACGGCCACCGCATCGGGCGAAGCCGGTCGCGGGTCGAACCCGGCCAGCACGGCCGCCAGCGCGGCCGCGAGCGACACGGGGTCGTGGCGCGGCACCGCCGGATCGGCCGCGGCGACCGGGGCCAGGTGGACCCGACCGCCCGGGGAGAGCATCACCGCGGCCGCGCGGTGCAACCGGTCGGGCACCGGCACCGCGGCGACGTCGGCCACCACCGCGTCGACCCGCAGCGCCGGGGCGTGCTGGGAGAGTACGGCCAGGTG
>JAODNO010000560.1 GCA_025465235.1 Pseudonocardia sp. | reverse complement strand
AAGGTGGCGGCAGGAGCGAAGGCGGCGGCGCGGGCCGCGGAGGAGGCGTCGTGATCAGTTCGGTGCGCGGCGAGGTGCTGGCGATCGGGCTGGACCACGCCGTCGTCGAGGTGGGAGGCGTGGGCCTGGCCGTGCATGCCACCCCCACGACACTGGCTGGGCTGCGGCGTGGCGAGTCGAGCAGGCTCGCCACGGCGCTCGTGGTGCGGGAGGACTCGCTCACCCTGTTCGGCTTCGCCGACGACGAGGAGCGTGAGCTGTTCGGGCTGTTGCAGACGGTCAGTGGCATCGGGCCGCGCACCGCGCTGGCCACCCTTGCGGTCCTCTCACCCGACGTGCTGCGCCGCGCGCTCGTCGACGGCGACCTGACCACGATCACCCGCGTGCCCGGGATCGGACGCAAGGGGGCCGAACGCCTGGTACTGGAACTGCGGGACAAGGTCGACGTGCCCTCAGCCGCTCCGGCCACGCTCCCGGTCACGTCGAACGGCGCGAATCCGCGCCGTGACCAGGTCGTGGAGGCGCTCGTCGGCCTGGGGTTCACGGCGAAGCCCGCCGAGCAGGCCGTGGACGCGGTGCTGGCCGGCCAGGGCGACGGCGACGCGAGCACGCTCCTGCGCGCCGCCCTGACCCGCCTGGGCAAGTCCCGGTGACCCGGTCGTGGGCCTGGTCCGCGAGATGGAGACCTGTTGCTGTTCGATGCGCCTGCCGAACAGCGATATGTGTCCATGTCGCGCCTGGGGGTGGGGGCGGCGCATGAGCGATGTTGCGCTCACCCCGGAGCCCGATCCCGAGGACCTCGAGGTCGACGCGACACTGCGGCCCCGCAACCTCACGGAGTTCATCGGGCAGCCGCGGGTCCGGGAGCAGCTCGAGCTGGTGCTGGAGGGCGCGCGGCGGCGCGGTGACCCGCCCGACCACATCCTGTTGTCGGGTCCACCCGGGCTGGGCAAGACGAGCCTCGCGCTCATCGTGGCCGTCGAGATGGGCGCAGCGATCCGGCTGACGTCGGGCCCTGCGCTTGAACGTGCCGGTGACCTCGCCGCGATGCTCTCGAACCTCGAGCACGGCGACGTCCTGTTCATCGACGAGATCCACCGGATCGCCCGCCCCGCCGAGGAGATGCTCTACCTCGCGATGGAGGATTTCCGGGTCGACGTGGTGGTGGGCAAGGGGCCGGGCGCCACGTCCATCCCGCTCGACATCGCGCCGTTCACGCTGGTCGGCGCGACGACGCGGTCCGGGGCGCTCACCGGCCCGCTGCGCGACCGGTTCGGTTTCACCGCCCACATGGAGTTCTACGAGCCTGCCGACCTGGAGCTCGTGCTGCGCCGCGCCGCCGTCATCCTCGACGTCGACCTGCGCCGGGACGGCGGCGAGGAGATCGCGTCGCGGTCCCGGGGCACCCCGCGTATCGCGAACCGCCTGCTACGCCGAGTACGCGACTTCGCCCAGGTGCGCGCCGACGGCGCCGTCACCCGCCAGGTGGCCCGCGACGCGCTCGCCGTCTACGACGTCGACGAGCTGGGTCTCGACCGGCTGGACCGGGCCGTGCTGGGGGCGCTGGTGCGGTCGTTCGGGGGCGGCCCGGTGGGCGTTTCCACGCTCGCTGTCGCAGTCGGCGAGGAACCCGGTACCGTCGAGGAGGTCTGCGAGCCGTACCTGGTGCGGGCCGGAATGCTGGCGCGCACGCCGCGGGGCCGAGTGGCCACGGCGGCGGCTTGGTCCCATCTGGGCATCGCTCCGCCACCGGACGTCACCCGAGGTGGCCCTCCCGCGTTGTTCTGAGCGGGGGCTGGCAGACTCGGGTGGCTCTCGACGTGCGGAGATACGGAGACCATGGACCTCTCGCTGCTGTTCCCACTGCTCATCTTGCTACTGTTCATCCCGATCTTCCTGTCGGGCCGGCGCCAGCGGCGTCAGCTTGCTGCGACGCAGAAGCTGCAGGCGTCCCTCGATGCCGGTGACGTGGTGATGACCACATCGGGCCTGCGTGCCACGGTCGTCGACGCCTCCTACGAGGACACCGTCGACCTCGAGATCGCGGACGGCGTCATCACCACGTGGGCGCGGGCGGCCATCCGCGAGAAGGTCAACCCGGTCGTCGACGATGCGAACGTCGTCGACGAGGCGGAGACACCCGCTCCCGCCCCGGTGGAACCGGTGGAACCGGTGGAACCGGTGGACAAGCCAGCGTCGTTGGACAAGGGACCGTCGCTGGAGAAGGACGACTCGGCGAACGGCTCCTCCCGCAACTGACGCGGGCGTACCCGACAGGAAGAAGATCTCAGCAGTGGCAACCACCCCGGGACGGATCCGTCCCTGGCGCTATCTGGCGGCGTTCGCCGGTGTCGTCATCGTGCTCTACGCACTGGTGTTCTTCACCGGTGACGGCCGCGCCGCCCCCAAACTGGGCATCGACCTGCAGGGCGGCACCCGTGTCACGTTGCAGGCGCGTACCGAGACCGGTGCGGTCCCAGCGCGGGAACAGCTCGTGCAGGCGCAGCAGATCATCGAGGAGCGGGTCAACGGCCTCGGCGTCAGCGGCGCGGAGGTGGTCCTCGACGGCAGCAACCTGACGATCACCGTGCCCGGCCAGCAGGGTGACCAGGCGCGCTCGCTGGGGCAGACCGCCCAGCTGCGGTTTCGCGAGGTGATCGGCGGCCCGGTGTCGGCTGCTCCGGCCGCACCACCCGCCCCGGGCGCCCCCGGTGCTGCTCCCGGCCCGGCTGCTCCTCCCGCCGCTCCTCCGTCTCCGGCCCAGCAGCCGCAGGGCGCGGCCGACCCGGCGGCTCCGGTGGAGCGCGGGGTGGCTCCGGTGGCCTACACGACGCCACTGCAGAACCCCACGCCCCCGCCGACGCCACCCGCGCCCCCGGCCGCCCCGGCCCCGGGCTCGGCGACCCCGGCCGGGCCGGCCGACCCGCAGGTCGCCGCCGCGATCAACGCGGCGCGGCAGATCCGGCAGAGCACTGATCCCGCCGTGCAGCAGATGGCGCTGGCGAGCCTCGACTGCAAAGCGCAGGACCCGCTGCGTGGCTACGACGACCCGACGCTCCCGCTGGTCGCCTGCAGCCAGGACGGCACCGAGAAGTACGTCCTCGGGCCGAGCTTCCTCGAGGGCACGCAGATCCAGAACGCCGTGGCGCAGCAGAACTCGCAGGGTGCCGGCTGGGTCATCAGCCTCACGTTCAAGAGCCAGGGCGCCGCGATCTGGGGTCAGTACACCTCCCAGAACATCGGCAAGAACGCTGCGTTCGTGCTCGACGGCGAGGTCGTCTCCGCCCCCACGATCCAGAGCGCGATCTACGGGCCAACCGAGATCTCCGGGCAGTTCAACCAGCAGTCCGCCCAGCAGCTCGCCGGTGTGTTGCGGTACGGGTCGCTGCCGCTGTCGTTCCAGTCGTCCGAGGCCCAGACGGTCTCGGCCACGCTCGGGCTGGCCTCGCTGGAGGCCGGTCTGATCGCCGGCGGCCTCGGCCTGCTGCTGGTGTTCGTCTACTGCCTGTTCTACTACCGGGTTCTCGGGGTGCTGACGATCCTGTCGCTGGTGCTCTCCGGCGTGATCGTCTTCGCGGTGCTGGTGCTGCTCGGGCGGTGGATCGGGTTCACGCTCGACCTCGCAGGAGTCGCCGGGTTCATCGTCGCCATCGGCATCACGGCGGACTCGTTCGTGATCTTCTTCGAACGGCTCAAGGACGAGATGCGCGAGGGCCGCAGCTTCCGGTCGGCGGTCCCGCGTGGCTGGGTGCGGGCGAGACGCACGATCCTGTCCGCCGACGCAGTGAGCTTCCTCGCCTCCGCCGTGCTGTACCTGCTCGCCGTCGGCCAGGTGCGTGGCTTCGCGTTCACGCTGGGCCTGTCCACCGTGCTCGCCCTGGTCGTCGTGTTCCTGTTGACGCACCCGCTGGTCGCGCTCGCTT
>JAODNO010000011.1 GCA_025465235.1 Pseudonocardia sp. | reverse complement strand
AGGTCGCAGGTCATGGTCTGGTAATTGAGGAGCGCTTCGAGGCGACCCTGGCTGATTTCCGGCTGGTAGGGCGTATAGGCCGTGTACCAGGCCGGGTTCTCCAGCACGTGCCGGCGGATCACCGGCGGCGTGATCGTGCCCGAGTAGCCCAGCCCGATCATCGGGACGGTGACCGTGTTCCGTGCCGCGAGGGCCCGCAGCTCGGCGATCACGTCCGTCTCGGACGCAGCGGGCGGCAGGCTGGAGGTGACGGGCTCGCGGTCCCGGATGCTGTCCGGCACCACCGAGTCGGCAAGGTCGTCGAGGGACTCCGCTCCGATCGCGGCGAGCATGGTGTCCAGTTCCTCGGCCCGCGGGCCGAGGTGTCGTTCGACGAACGGGATGCCACGCTCGAGGTCGTGCAGCGCGGGGCGGTCGTCGGTCACAGGGCCTCCGAGGTCTGGATGGGCAGGGCACGCAACTGCTGCCCTCCCCCTCTGTCCCCGCCCGGGAACCGGGCGCCTGAGAGATTCACCCCGTGCAGAGCGGGCTTTCCCCGTCGGCGGACGGGCACGCCCGTCACTTTCCAGAGGCGTCTCGCCCGGGCGGTCCTGGATGCCTGAGAGATTCCGGGGAGGATTTGCTCCTTCGGCGCCCGGTCGACGTCAGGTACGACGGCGTCCGGGACTCTCCCGCGCGGGTTCGGCGACTACCCGACATATCGTACCGCTCCCCCACGGTCGCCCTCCCCCCACTCGGCTATGACGGACGGTGGCCGCCTCGTGGCCGGGCGCCGCGGCGGCAGCCGTACCCACGAACCCGCCTCCCGCGTGGCGACCCGGAGGCGGTCGGCGAAGGCCGGCGCCCAGGACGTCCTATCCCTTCGGGGCCAGCAGCCTCGCAGTCGGCGATCCTGCGCACCGTGCGAAACCCGTAGTTCCGCTGATGTGGCCTCCGCTGCTCGCGCACCAGACTCCCGGCATGACCACGACGCCTCCCCCGCCCGCGACCACCGCCGCATTCCATGTGCAGGCGGTGATCTCGTTCGCGGTCTCGCTCGTCGCGGCAGGCCTGGCCGTCGCGTACCTACCGGCCGACCCGTGGGTCCGCGCGTTCCTCGCCCTCGCCGTGCTCTACGTGGTGACGTCCGCGTTCACGCTGGCCAAGTGCGTGCGCGACCGGCAGGAGAGTGCGGGCGTGATCAGCCGGGTGGACCAGGCGCGGCTCGACAAGCTGCTCGCCGAACACGACCCGTTCAAGGTCGATGCGTGAGCCCTGCTCAGCTGATGGCGCGACGGGCGCGGCGGCGGGACAGCTCGTCCTCCGGGGTGTCGTCGACGCTACCGCCGTCAGCACGCTCCACCGGGAAGTCCTTGATGGAGCCGCTGATCTCCCGCATCGCACCGCTGACGGCGATGCCGAAGACGCCCTGCCCACCCTGCAGCAGGTCGACGACCTCCTCGGCGGACGCGCACTCGTAGACAGTGGTGCCGTCGCTGAACAGCGTGATACCGGCGAGATCGCGGATCCCACGCCGGCGCAGGTGCTCGACCGCCACTCGGATGTTCTGTAGCGACACCCCGGCGTCCAGCAGCCGCTTCACGACCTTGAGGACCAGCATGTCCTTGAACGAGTACAGCCGCTGCGAACCCGAACCCGCCGCTCCACGGATGGACGGCACGACGAGCCCGGTGCGAGCCCAGTAGTCGAGCTGCCGGTACGTGATCCCCACGACCTGGCAGGCCGTGGGGCCCCGGAAGCCGACGAGCTGATCGGGCATCCCGTCGAGCCCGGCTCCCAGCAAGGGGTCGGGGAAGAGCTCGCCCTGTTCGGGCGAGTCGAACGGCGGGTTCTCCACCGAACTCCTTCCGCCGGGGCCCGGAAAACGGGCCGTCGACCCGACGGTAAGCGGGTGCGCGCGGCGGGTCAACGCGGCGCGCCGCCGCGGGTCACCCGGCACCGGGCGTGTCTGGACCTTGAACCCGTTTGCGAGCCTTACGGCTGGGCCCCGCGGAAGTCCTCCGGCGAGATCGAGTCCAGGAACTCGCGGAACTTCTCGACCTCGTCCTCCTGCTCGTCCGGAATGACCAGACCTGCCTCCGCGAGGACACTCTCCTCGGCGTGGATCGGCACTCCGATCCGCAGCGCGAGTGCCACCGAGTCGCTCGGTCGGGCCGACACCTTGATGCCGCCGTCGAAGACGAGCTCGGCGTAGAAGGTGCCTTCCTGAAGATCGGTGATCCGCACCTGCTCGAGGCGGCGGCCCAAGCCCGTGATCACGTCCTTGAGGAGGTCGTGGGTCAGCGGTCGGGCGGGTTTGACCCCCTGCTGCTCCAGAGCGATCGCAGTGGCCTCGACCGAACCGATCCAGATCGGGAGGTACCGGTCACCGCTGGTCTCCCGCAGCAGGAGGATCGGCTGGTTCGCGGGCAGTTCGACCCGGACGCCCACGACGCGCATCTCGCTCATGCGCTTCCCTCCTCCTGACGGTCCTGCTGTGTCGACGCTACACGGCACAACCGGCCGGCGCCCGCCTCCGGACGGGCGGCGAGCCGTTGTCCTGCGCCTGGCCTCAGCCTGCTGCACCCGGCTCGCGTGGGCCGGTGAGGAAGACGAGCCGGAACTTGCCGATCTGCACCTCGTCGCCATTGGCCAGGACGGCGGTGTCGACCGGCTCCCGGTTGACGTAGGTGCCGTTGAGGCTGCCCACGTCGACGACGACGAACTCGCCGGCGTCGCTGCGGAACTCCGCATGCCGCCGAGAGACGGTGACGTCGTCGAGGAAGATGTCGCTGTCGGGGTGGCGGCCCGCGCTGGTGGTTGCGCGGTCGAGGAGGAACCGCGATCCCGCGTTGGGTCCCCGCTTGACCACCAGTAGGGCGGACCCTGCCGGCAGCGCGTCGACGCCGGAGACCGGCTGGTCCTTGGCGGGGGCCTCGGCCTCGGAGAGGAAGTCCGCACGGAAGACCGAGGTGGTATCCGGGGAGCGCTCCGGGGGCACGCCGGGCCCGTCGTTCGTGGTCACCTCGGGGTCTCCTCCTGCATGGATGTAGCGGCGTCAGTGTGGTGGTACGGGTCTGGCGACCGCACGTGCTGTGCCGTGGGTTCCGCAAACGTACCCCGCGGCGCCGCCCAGGTCAGGGCCGGTCAGCTTACGGTCAGCTCGCGGTATGCCGCGGCGTCGAGCAGGTCGCCCGGCACACCCTCGGCGTCGTCGGCCAGCCGGACGTCGATCATCCAGCCCGCCTGGTAGGGGCCCGAGTTGATCAGCTCGGGAGAGGCCTCGAGGGACTCGTTCACCGCGACCACGGTGCCGGACACCGGGGCATAGATGTCGGACACCGACTTGGTGGACTCCACCTCGCCTACGGCTGCGCCGGCGGCGACGGTCTCGCCGACCGAGGGCAGTTGCACGAAGACGACGTCGCCGAGCTGGGACTGGGCGTGGTCGGTGATGCCGATCCGGACCACCCCGTCCCCCAGGTCGCGCACCCATTCGTGGGCATCGGTGTAACGGAGGTCCTCGGGGATCACGCGACGAGACTAGTCCCCGTCCCTGGTCCCGCCTGCGGCCCCCGGCCGCAGTGCTGGTCGCCGCATCGCCAGCACGAACTGCGCCAGGTAGAGGGCGCCGGAGTAGAGGTAGAGCGCGGTGCCCCAGACCGCGAAGCCGTATCCGAAGGGGCGAGCCAGGTCGGCGAACCAGCCGGTGCCCTGGCCGAGCAGGAGCAACGGGAACGCGTAGAGCAGCAGGAACGTCGCGCCCTTGCCGAGGTAGGTGACCCGGTAGGTCCTGTAACCCCTGCGGCGCAGCACCGGCAGGGTCGCGCCGAGCACCAGGTCGCGGCATACGAGCGCCACCACCGCCCACCACGGCACGACGTCCCGCACACCGAGCGCGACCAGCGCAGCGAGGATGTAGAGCCGGTCCACCGCCGGATCGAGCAGTGCACCGAGGCGGCTGTACTGCCCGAGCAGCCGGGCCAGTTTGCCGTCGAGCCAGTCGGTGAACCCCCCGACAGCGAGCACGAGGATCGCCCACCCATCGGCCCGCGGGCCGAGTAGCAGGTAGAGAAACAGCGGCACCCCGGCCAGCCGCAGGACGCTGAGCAGGTTCGGGACCGTCACGATGCGGTCGGCCCGGGACTGCGTGGTGGGCAGGTCGGGCACCCCGGGAGCCTACTGGTGAATCCCGTCCACCTCACATGTGCGCAGTGGGACAGGCAGAGGCAGGATCATCGGTATGGACGCATCTGCGCTGAAGGAGATCCAGGCCCCCCTCAAGGCCCGCTACCAGCAGGACCCCGGCGCGGCCTTGATCACGTTGCGGGCGGACGGCGAGCTCGACGGGAGCGGCATCGCCTGTCGCGTCCGCACCGCCACCGCGTTGGCCGAGGCCGGTCTGCATCCGGCAACCGGCGGCGACGGCACGCAGCTGTGCTCGGGCGACATGTTGCTCGAGGCGCTCGTCGCGTGCGCCGGCGTCACGCTCCGCGCCGTCGCCACCGCGCTCGGGCTCGAGGTGACCGGCACGGTCCGGGCCGAGGGCGACCTCGACTTCCGCGGCACGCTCGGCGTCGACAAGGAGGCGCCGGTCGGGTTCCGCGACATCCGTCTGACCTTCGACCTCGACACCACGGCCGACGCCGACCAGGTGGCGACCCTCACGAAGCTGACCGAGCGGTACTGCGTGGTGTTGCAGACACTGGTGTCCTCGCCTACGACGTCCGTCCGGGTGCAGACCGGGGAGAGCAGGCCCTGACGAACGGATGGACCCGGCCTGGTCGGAGGTCGCCGGCCAGGCCCCGGACGTCACCTGTAAGGCGGCGGGAGCGGCCGGCCGGTGTCCTGACGTGGATGTCCGTGGCCGGCCAGTAGGTAGTTTCTTCTTCCGGGCCGTTCGTCGCGGCTGATCGCCGCTTCGCCGCGTGGCCCCGTCCCGGAGTACTCCGTACCCGCGGTGGGTGGACGTAGAGTGGCACTTGCGTGACGCAGCGTTCTGCCCGTTGCCGGGCCGCCGCGTCCCGGACATGTCGAGCTCCGCAGGGATGCGTGATGACGAGAACGGTCGAGGACCTGCGGTCTGTCGACCACGCCTGCGCCATTCCCGTGAGCGACGAGCAGCTGTGGGAGATGACGGCCACGTTCGTCGCCGCCGGGTTGGCGGCAGGCGAGCAGGTCGTGTACTTCGACGACGGCACCTCCGGGGGCCTCCTCGAGCGGCTGGCGGACGACTGCGTCCCCGTCACCGCGTCGCTCGACGACGGCAGCCTCACCATCGTGCCGCCCGACACCACGCGCGCCACGCTGCGCAGCCCGCCCCCACACGTGCAGGACATGATCTGCGGGACCATCGACAACGCGGTCGAGCAGGGGTACGCGGGCGTCCGCCTGACCGGACAGCTGAGCTATGCGCTGCGGCGGGCGGGCGGGGTCTCCCTGCTCCAGTACGACGCCGCGCTGGACGAGGTGGTCCGGGCCCGCCCGGCCAGGATCCTCTGCCTCTACGACCGGCGCCGTTTCCCCGACGGCGCCATCGAGGAGCTGCGCGCCCGACACCACACCGAGCTCGTCGTGCCGGCGATCTACGACGACAACCTGCTGCGGATCACGAGCACCGGGCCCGGCACCGCTCGGTTGGCCGGAGAGGTGGACCACAGCAACCGGCCGCGGATCCGCCGGCTGCTCGAGACGGCGCTGGACCAGGCACTGCGGTCGCACGCGGGGCCCACCGACATCACGCTCGACCTCTCCTCCCTGCGGTTCGTCGACGTCGCGGGCGCCGTCAGCCTCGTGCACGCGGCGGAGGAGTTCCCGAGCTCGCACCGTCTGGTGCTCACCGGTGTCCGACCCCGCGTGCTGCGGGTGCTCGACCGATGCGGCGCGCCGTTCGCGGCACAGCTCGTGGTCCAGCCGCGGACCGAGCAGGACTCGGGGGAGACGCGATGAGGATCGAGACCACCCGATCGGCCGTCGCCTTCCGCCTGGAGCACGCGGCCGGGTACCACCGGTCCGACGCCGACCTGCTCGCCCAGCTCGTACCGCTTGCCCTGGCGGCCATCGAGCGCGGGGAGCCGGTCGCGGTCGCGCTGCGTCCCGGCACGGAGCGGGCGCTCCACGAGGAGCTGGGGAGACCAGCGGGGTTGATCCCGCTGAGCCGCCCGGACGGCCCGAACAGCGCGTCCGGGCAGACGGTGGCCGCGCACAGGGCGTTGGAGCTGCGCGAGCTGACGTCCACCACCGGCGGCCCGGTCACCCTGCTGACCGAGCACATCACGACCCTTGACGGCGCCGACGGCAGCTTCTGGACCGAGTTCGACGCGGCGGTGAACGTCGCGCTGGCGGAGCTTCCGGTGCGCATGACGTGCTTCTATCCGGAGCTGCCGCTGCACCTCGAGATCCTGGACGGGTCGCGGCGCAACCACCCGTTGCTGCTGGTCGGCGGCCAGATGCTGCACAACCCGGAGCACCTCTACCCCCGGGACGTACTCGCGATGCGCCCCGCGCCCGCTCCCGCGCTGCTGGGCCCGCCCGACCTGCGGATGACCTTCAGTGCCTGGCAGTTGCATGAGGTGCGCAGGGCCGTCGAAGCCGCCGTGCTCGAGGCCGACTACGGGCCGGCCCGCGCGGAGGACCTCGTCCTCGCCGTGAACGAGGTGGCCACCAACGCCGTCGAGCACGGCGCACCCGAGGCGGAGCTGGCGATCTGGACCGGCAACGGCAGCGAGCTGGTGTGCGAGGTCCACGACCACGGTGTCCTCGCCGACCCCCTCCCCGGACTGCAGGCGCCCCACCCCTCGGACCCTCGGGGTCGTGGCGTGTGGATCGCCCGGCAGCTGTGCGACTCGCTCCATGTGTGGGCCGACCGCCGGGGCACCCACGTCCGGATGCACGCGACACCGTGAGTAAGATCGGAAGTGCGTGTCACCCGGACGGCCGTGCAGCGGCCGGAAGTGTGACGAATATGCCCCTTGGCAACGCGCCCGGTCGGGAGAACACTCCTTCGCGGACTCGTGCGCCATCGGGCGGCCGACAGGGCACACGCGCAGTACCACTTTCGAGTACCACCATAAGCAGCACCACATTCGGGCACCATCACATTTGGGACCACCATGTCTGACGACGAGCGACGATCTCGCATGATGCAGGCTCACTCAGCCGGTCCGCGCCGGGTCACCGTGCTCGGCTCGTTCACATTGACCGTCGACGGTGCCACCGTGCCGCTCGGCGTCGACTCCCGCAGGCTCGTTGCGTACCTCGCGGTGCACCCGCGGCCCCAGGAGCGCCCGGCGCTGGCCGCGGACCTGTGGCCCCGCGTCGCCACCCCCGCGTCCGCGCGCCTGCTCGCCGACGCCGCTGCAGCGGTCGGCGTGCCGGAGCTGTTCGACGATGATGGCGACGAGGGCGCGCCCGTGGCGCTGGCCGCCGACGTCGAGGTCGACCTCGCCGACGCGATGGGTCTCGTCCGCGCGCTGCCCGACATCCCGACCAACCACGATCCGGACGTCGCGCTGCTCTCGGCCGATATCCTTCCCGGCTGGACGGCCCCGTGGATCGCCGTCGAGCGCGAGCGTTTCCGCCAGCTGCGACTGCACGCACTCGAGGAGCGCAGCCTCCGGCTGGCGTCCGCAGGCCGGTACGACGAGGCCGTGGCCATGGCGCAGACCGCCGTGCAGGCGGGCCCGAGCCGCGAGAGCGCCCGCCGCGCCCTCATCGAGGCACACCTGGCCCAGGGCAACATCGCGGCGGCCGTCGCCGAGTACGACGACTACCAGGAGCTGCTGCGGTCCAGTGTCGGCGGCCCCGCGCCGTCCGGGCTGGAGGCGCTGTTCCCGCCCTCGCCGGTATGGCCGGTACTCCGGGCGCGACGCCCCATGCCACGGTCGGCCGTGCAGCTGCCGGGCCTGCGCTCGGTACGCGGGGCGTCCGGTGCCACCCGACGGCTCGTCGCCGGAGGTTCGGTCCCCGGCACGTCACGCTGACCATGGCACGTCCGGCGTCTACCCGACCGGATACTCCTTTAGCCGGTGCAGGGGGATCTCGAAGCACACCCGGGTGCCGTGGCCCGAGGTGGACACCTGGAACTGCCGCGACAGCCGCTCGATGAGGGCCAGGCCGCGACCTCGGTAGCGCGGCCGTCCCCGCACCGGTCGCCAGCGCCCGTGGTCGACCACCGTCACCGCCACGACCTGCAGGGCTCCTCGCGCCCGGAGCTCCAGGTCCACCTCAACGGTGGGGACCTCCGCAGCGTTCTCGCGGTAGGCGTGCTCCACGCCGTTCGCCACCGCCTCCCCGACGGCCAGCTGCAGGTCGATCACGGCGTCGTCGGGGAGCCTGTTCTGCCCCGCCCAGCGCGCTACGCGCCGGCGAATCTCGCGCAGCTCCCAGACGGATGCGCTATGGCGCAACCGCAGCCGACCTCTCTCCTGCCGGTCGTCGTTGTTCGGCACGCTCCACAGGTGCCCCCGCACCCGAGAGCGCAAACCGTGTCAGACGGGCACTGATCGGGTACTCGCCGCTCATGCATGGTTCCTCCGAGCCCGATGTCGCCGCTGACCCGCACCTCGCGCGCACCCGGGAGGCCGGCGGCGCGGAACCCGGCCGCGAGCACCACCCCGACGACGAGCGGGCCGACCCGGACGGCCCGAGCACCACCGGCACCGACGAGAACGAGGAGTTCGTCGGCCGCGTGACGGGCCAGGACGCCGGGTATGCCGGTGAGACCGGCGCCGAGGCACGCGCGGAGGAGGGTTCCGGATGAGGCGCGACGGCAACGAGCTGAGTGGACTCGAGAAGATCGCCTACAAACCCATCGGCCTTGTCTTCGGGCTCATCGGGGCCCTCGTGGCCGGCAAGGTATTCGGCCTGGTGTGGAAGAAGCTCTCGAACGAGGACGAGACGCCGCAGCCGCTGTCCGACGACTACAGCACCCGCGAGGTGCTCCTCGCCGCCACGCTGCAGGGCGCGATCTTCGGCCTCATCAAGACGGCGGTGGACCGGTACGGGATGAAGGGCGCGCGGCGCTTCCTGGACGCGCCCCGGGCACCGATCCGCGCTCGAACGGAGGTGTAGGGATGCCGGGCAAGGACGAGGTTCCGAGCACCGTGGAGCGCTCGGACGACAAGGCCGAGCGGACCTGGGTGAAGACCTACGACTCGGCCATGGACAGCTATGACGATGATGGCGCCCGAGCCCGGCGCACCGCGTTCGCGGCGCTGAAACACACCCACGAGAAGGTCGGCGATCACTGGGAGCCCAAGGACTCCTACGGGCCGTCCGACGAGCAGGCCGCCCATGGCGGTGTGGACAGTGACCGGCCCACGGCGGGCGGCGTCGACGCGAACGCCTCGAAGAAGCACCTTCTCGAGATCGCACAGAAGCTCGACGTGCGCGGCCGGTCGACGATGACCAAGGACGAGCTGGTGGACGCGATCGGCAAGGCCAACGACCGCCAGACGGCGAAGGCCCGCAAGAACAGCTGAACCCGACTGCGGGAACGCCCCGGTCAACTGAGCGAGGCGGGGCGTTCCGCGGCGGAAAGGGCTTCGGTCGGGGCAGCGCAGTCAGGGCAGCGCGAGTCAGGGCAGTGCGCGCAGCTTCGGCAGGACGTCCTGGGAGAACTGCGTGAGGAAGCGCTCCTGGTCCTCCCCCGGCCCGTGGAAGACGAGGTGGTTGAGCCCGGCGTCGACGTAGGGCTTGATCTGGGCCACGGCGTGATCCGGGTCCGACGCCACGATCCAGCGCTTGGCCACCTGCTCGATCGGCAGCTTGTCGGCCAGCCGCTCCATTTCGACCGCTGAGTCGACGCTGTGTTTCTGCTCCGCGGTGAGTGACAGCGGCGCCCAGAACCGGGTGTTCTCCAGCGCCTTCTGCGGGTCGCGGTCGTAGGACATCTTGATCTCGATCATCCGGTCGATCGCGCCGGGGTCACGCCCGGCCGCCTTGGCGCCCTCGGCCACGGCCGGCAGCAGCTTCTCGGTGTAGAGGTCCATGCCCTTGCCCGAGGTGCAGATGAAGCCCTCGGCCGACCGGCCCGCGTACTTCGCGACGACCGGGCCGCCTGCCGCCACGTACACCGGAACGGGCTGCTCCGGCTTGTCGTAGATCGTGGCCCCGACGGTGCGGTAGTACTCGCCCTCGAACGTCACGTCCTCGGACGTCCACAGCTCGCGTATGAGCCGGATGGCCTCGCGCAGCCGCGCGAACCGCTCCTTGAAGTCCGGCCACTCCATCCCCGAGACGGCGATCTCGTTGAGGGCCTCCCCGGTGCCCACGCCGAGCATGACGCGGCCCGGGTAGAGCACCCCCAGCGTGGCGAAGATCTGCGCGATCACCGCGGGGTTGTAGCGGAACGTCGGCGTGAGCACCGACGTCCCGAGCAGCACCCGCGACGTGCGCTCCCCCACCGCAGGGAGCCACATGAGCGAGGACGGCGCGTGGCCGCCCTCGTGCCGCCACGGCAGGAAGTGGTCCGACGTCACCACGCTGTCGAGTCCCACCTCCTCCGCCCGCACCGCGTACTCGACGAGCTCCCGAGGCGCGAACTGCTCCGCCGATGCCTTGTAGCCGATCCGCAACGCCACGTCCTCAGATCCTTCCCGACCCGGTGGTTCTGCCCCCTCCAGAGTGCTACACCGGCGTGCTTGACCTCCACTCGTGTCGAGGTCGCACGGTGTGGCCATGAGAGAAGTCGCATGCGCCCGACGTTGGAAGTACCTACCGTGATCGGCGCCATGAGCGATTCTTCCGAGCAGCAGCCGCACCGTGCCACCCTCGGTTCGCTGCGCCGCCTCGCCCCCTACATCCGCCCCCACCGCCGGGCGCTCGTCGGGGGCGGCCTCGCCGCGCTCGCCGGCACCCTCGCCGGGCTGGCGATCCCGCTGGTCACCCGTGCCATCGTGGACGGCCCGATCGCCCGGTCCGAACTGTCGATACTGCCGTGGCTGGTCGCCGGGGTGTTCGCCTTCGGGCTCCTCGAGGCAGGCCTGATGCTGCTGCGCCGGCGGCTCGTGGCCCGCCCCAGCACCCGCATCGAGGCGGACATGCGGGCCGACCTGTTCGCGCACCTGCAGCGGCTGCCCGTCGCCTTCCACGACCAGTGGCCGTCGGGGCAGCTCCTCTCCCGCGCGACGTCCGACCTCAACACGATCCGCTGGTTCGTCGCGTTCTCGGGGATCTTCCTCGTGGTCAACGTGCTGACCATGGTGGCGGGCGTCGCGGTGCTGGCGTGGCTCTCCCCCGTGCTGGGTCTGGTCATCGGGGTCATCGCGGTGCCGCTGGTCGTGCTCACCCTCCTGTTGGAGCGCGGCTACTCGGTCGCCGCGCGCCGCGGGCAGGACCAGGCGGGGGATCTCGCCACGGTGATCGAGGAGTCGGCCCTCGGCATCCGCGTGCTCAAGTCGCTCGGCCGGGGACGCAGGCTCACCGCCCGGTTCGTCACCGACGCGCGCGGGCTGCGGGGCACCGAGCTGCTGAAGGTGCGGCTCCTCGCAGCGCTGTGGGCCGTGCTCGTGACGCTGCCCGAGGCGGCGATCGCGCTGATCCTCGGGCTGGGGGCCTACGGGGTCGCCCAGGGCACGCTGACGCTCGGCACCCTCGTGGCCGCGGTCACCGTCATGACCTACCTGTACTGGCCGATCGCCTCGATCGGCTGGCTGCTGGCCGAGGCCAGCAACGCCGCGGCGGCCACGCGGCGGTACTGGGAGGTTCGTGACGTCGTCCCGGCGATCACCGACCCGGAAGACCCGATCGCGGTCCCGCGCCCGGTTCGGGGCGAGCTCGTCCTGCGGGACGTGTCGTTCAGGTACCCGGGCGGGCACGTGGAGGTCCTGCGCGGGGTCGACCTGGCAGTGCGGCCCGGGGAGACGATGGCGCTGGTCGGCGCCACTGGGTCGGGCAAGACCACGCTCACTGCGTTGGTGGGCCGGCTCTACGACGTCACCGGGGGCGCGGTGCTGATCGACGGCATCGACGTGCGCGACGTGCGGCTGGCCGACCTGCGCACCGCGGTGGCCACCGCGTTCGAGGACCCGGTGCTGATCTCGGCCGGCGTGCGGGAGAACGTCGCGCTCGGGTTCCCGTCCGCGTCGGACGAGCAGGTGTGGGAAGCCCTGCGGGTGGCCAGCGCCGACCGTTTCGTCGCCGCGCTGCCGTGGGGCCTCGACACCCGGATCGGGGAGCAGGGCATGTCGCTCTCGGGTGGGCAGCGCCAGCGGCTCGCGCTCGCCAGGGCGGTGATCGGGCACCCGCCCGTCCTGGTGCTGGATGACCCGCTCTCCGCGCTGGACGTGCACACCGAGGCCGAGGTCGAGGCGGCGCTGCGGCGGGTGCTGGGCGGGGTGACCGCCCTGGTCGTGGCGCACCGGCCGTCCACGGTCCAGCTCGCCGACCGGGTCGCGCTGCTGGTCGACGGCCGGGTCGCGGCCGTCGGCACGCACACCGGGCTGCTGGCCGCCGACCCGGAGTACCGCCGGCTGCTGGCGAGCATGCAGGACGACCGGACCGACGAGCGAGAGGAGGTGGGCACGTGAGTACGGACACCGGCACGGAGACCGTCAACGGCACGGACACGGAGACGGACAGGAGGTCGGACCTGGCGTCCGACACTGCGGCCGAGGCGTGGCGCGGTATCGCGGCGGAGGACGACGAGATCGACGCCGTGGACCGGCGAACCGGGCTGCGGCTGCAGCACCGCGCCCGCATGCTCGTCCGGGAGCTGCTGCGTCCGCACCGGGGTGCCGTGGTGCTGGCGGTGGTGCTGCTCGTCGCGGAGAACCTGGCGATGCTCGCCGGGCCGCTGCTGGTGGCCTCCGCGATCGACAGCGGAGTGCCCGCTGCCCTCGCCGGGCGGCCCGGCCCGCTGGCCTGGGCCATCGCGGGGTACGCCGCCACCGGCGTCGCCGGGGCCTGCCTGCGGTCGGCGTTCACGCTGCTGTCCGGCCGGATCGGGCAGGACGTTCTGCTCGACCTGCGCCGCCGGGTGTTCGCCCACGGGCAGCGGCTGTCGCTCGACTTCCACGAGTCCTACACGTCCGGGCGCCTGATCTCGCGCCTGACCAGCGACATGGACTCGCTGACGGACCTGCTGGAGAAGGGGTTCGAGGGCCTGTTCGGCGCCGTCCTCTCGCTGATCGGCGTCACGGTGCTGCTGCTGTGGCTCGACCCGATGCTCGCCGCGGTCGTGCTGTGCGGCTTCGTGCCGCTGCTCGTGCTCACCCGCTGGTTCCAGCGCAGCTCGCGGGCGAGCTACCGGCGCACCCGCAGCACCGTCGCACGGCTGATCGTGCACTTCGTCGAGTCGATGAACGGCATCCGCGCCGTGCAGGCGTTCCGCCGCGAGCGACGGAACGACGAGATCATGGACCGGCTCACCACCGCCAACCGCGACGCCAACACCACCGCGTTCCTCACCGTGGCCTGGTATGTGGCGGGGGTGCGCCTCGTCGGCAACGCGACGCTGGCGCTCATGCTGCTGATCGGTGGTCTGAGGGTCCTCGACGGCACGCTGGCACTGGGCGCCCTCACCGCGTTCCTGCTGTACCTGCGCCGGCTGTACGACCCACTCGACGATCTGGCGCAGTTCTTCAACAGCTACCAGTCGGCGGCCGCCGCGCTGGAGAAGATCTCCTCCGTGCTCGACACGCCGGTCGGCGTGCCCGAGCCGACCCGTCCGGTGCCGCTGCCGACCCCCGTGCGGGGGGAGCTGGAGTTCGACCACGTCAGTTTCGCCTACCGGAGGGCAGCCGAGCGCACGGTGCTCCCGGAGTTCTCGCTGCGTATCCCGGCCGGGCAGACGGTCGCGGTCGTCGGGGCCACGGGTGCCGGCAAGTCGACGCTGGCCAAGCTCGCGGCGCGGTTCTACGACCCGGTCGCGGGCGCGGTCCGCCTCGATGGGGTGGACCTACGCGACGTCGCCGACGTCGACCTGCGCTCCGCGCTGGTGATGATCACGCAGGAGGCGTTCCTGTTCTCCGGCTCGGTTGCGGACAACATCGCGATGGGCCGGGCGGACGATCTCGGGCCGTCCACCCGCGCCGAGATCACGGCTGCCGCCGAGGCGGTCGGGGCGCGCGAGTTCATCGAGGCGCTGCCCGACGGGTTCGACACCGACGTGCGCAAGCGCGGCGGCAGGCTCTCGGCGGGGCAGCGCCAGCTCGTCTCGCTCGCGAGGGTGGTGCTGGCCGACCCCGCGGTGGTGCTGCTCGACGAGGCCACATCGTCGCTGGACATCCCGTCCGAGCAGGCGGTGCAGGCCGCGCTGGAGACCGTGCTCGCCGGCCGCACGTCGCTGATCATCGCCCACCGGCTCTCGACGGTGCTGATCGCCGACCGCGTGCTCGTCGTGGCCGACGGGCGGATCGTGCAGGACGGGTCACCGGAGGAGCTGCTGGCCGGCGACGGCGAGTTCACCGACCTGCACGAGGCGTGGCGCGCGTCCCTCGCCTGAGCGGGCTCGATGTGGCCATGCCCCCGCAGCGCCCCGGACCCGAGCCGGTATCGGTCCTCGCGCAGGCACTGCCCCGGCCGCATCTGCTGCGGCGCCGGGGCGACGTCGCGTTCCTGCACCGGGCGGTGCGGCCCGACGCCGTTGCCGGGTTATTCGCGCCGGACGTTGAGCCCGACGTCCTCGACGGGTTGGCAGCAGCCTCGCCCGCAACGAACGCAAACATTCCCCCGGTACCCCGCGAGCCAGGTCGCCTGGCAGTGCATCGGCTCCGCAGTGGCCCCCTCGACCTGATGATCTGCACCGGAGGCCACAAGCGCCGCGGGCGGTGTGCCGGCATGCGCTCGCGATCTTCGTGGCCCCGTCGAGTCGGTGGCGGCTGACGGCGGTGTTGCGCAGAGTGGCCATAACCGCGGGGCCGTTGCCGGTGCGGATCTGGGGCAGGTCCTCGCCGAAGGTGACGTCGCGGATCCAGTGCAGGGACTCGATCTGCCAGTGCCCGCGGATCGCCTGCGCGACCAGGTCGGCGCGGGCTTGGCGCCAGTTCATGTTGGTGATCGCGTAGACCGTTTCGCTGGACCAGGTTGGGGATCGCAGCGGTCTGCCGCGCCGCTGAACCTGGGATCTGCGACCACGGAAGCCCGCGCAGCTGGGTGTGCAGCCGTCAGCGAGGTCGAGCCGGTCGATCAGCGGGGCGACCGCGTTGGACTTGCTGTCCACCGCGGTCTGCTGTCGCCGGCGAGAACG
>JAODNO010000557.1 GCA_025465235.1 Pseudonocardia sp. | reverse complement strand
GACGCAGCTTGTGCGAACCCACTGGTCATGAGCGACCCGTCATCGGCGTACCCAGAGCACAATCGACTGGCCACGGCGGTTCCACGGCCGAACGGCTTGGCCCTCGACGAGCGCTCCAGCCGCTCTGCCGAGGTCCGTGTCAGGCCCGCTCGGCCCGCAGCTTCATCGTATTCGCAGGACGATCTTGCCTCGGGTGTGGCGCTTCGCCAGTTCGGTGTAGGCCTCGCGGACCTTGTCCAGGGGGTAGGTCGCGGCGATCGGTACGGTCAGCTCACCGGCGGCGAGAAGGCCGGCCAGCTCGGCGAGGACCGCCGCGGTGCTGGCTTCGGCGCCGCCCACGGCCTGTGCACCGAGCCTCTCCGCGGCCGCGAAGTCGATGATCGTCTCGACCCGGTCGGGCGCCACACCGGCCTCCACGGCGAGATCGACGTAGCCACCGCCGAAGGTGTCGATGAAGGCGTCGATGCCCTGAGGTGCGACTGCGCGCAGCCGCTCGGCGAGCCCGTCGCCGTAGGTGACCGGTTCGACGCCGATCGACCGGAGCCAGTCGGAGTTCGATGCGCCGGCGATGCCGATGACGTTAGCGCCCGTGCGGCGTGCCAACTGCACGGCCAACGTTCCGACGCCGCCCGCTGCACCGCTGACCACCACCGTCTCGCCCAACTGTGGTGCCACCACGCGGACCGCGGCGTAGGCCGTCGTGCCGGCAATCTTGAGCGCTCCGGCCTGGTCCCAGCCCACCGAGTCCGGCTTGCCGGTGATGTGGCCGGCGGCGGCAACCACCAGGTCGGCCTGCGACGCGCGGTTGTCGGTGAACCCGAGAACCTCGTCATCCACGGCCACACCCTCGACCCCGGCGCCGACCTCGACGACCCGTCCGGCGAAGTCGCTGCCTTGACCGGAGGGGAACCGGGCCGGCCACTGGGCGTGCAGCAGGCCCTCCCGGATGGCGATCTCGCCCGGGTTGATCCCGGCGCTCACGACCTCGACCAGCACCTCACCCGCGGCTGGCGTCGGGGGCTCGACCTCGGCGACCTGCAGCACCTCGACCGGACCGTAGCGATCGAACCGGACGGCACGGGACATGACCGCTCCCTCTCCTTGACTGCACCTGCACGGGTGCAACCAACCGGGTGGTGCCTGCTATGCCCCAGCCGGTGTCACCACGACCCTCCCCCGGCCGCGTCCGCCGTCCCCGTCGCGTGCGCGCGACCCGGTCGAGCTCGTGGCCGACCCCGAGGGGATCGGCACCCTCGTCGACGTCGACCTCGCGTACAGCGTCGCTCGCCCGGATGGTCGCGGCGATCTCGGTGATGAGGTGCCCGCCGGCGTCGAGCATCTGCCAGGTGATCCGCGAGCGTGCCCGCGCTCATCATCACCGAGGGCCCCCCGCAGGCCCGGCCCCGGGCGGCGGCGAACCCGTCGTGGGTGTTCTCCGAGATGAGGCCGCCCGCGCAACTCCGATGCCCCGATCCGCCCCCGCGTCGAGGCGAGTCTGGGACGCTTTGCGGCGTGCTGGCCGATCGGGAGCGGGGAATGGCATATTGGTTTTTCGGGAATCTCTACGAAGCCGTCGTCGACGTGCCCCAACTGCTGGCCGATGCTCACGGTCAGCGTTCCCCGCGGCTCCTTGGCCCGGGAAGCCCGGTGCGCTACTACGCCCCTCTTGCACCGCTGACCCTCGCGGCCACGGCCGCCACGCTGATCGATCGATGGCGCGGGGGTGAGAGCAAGGCCATGAACGCTGCAACCGCAGTCGCCACCGGGTCCGCCGTGGCCATGACCGGCTACCTCGTGCGAACAGTGAACCTCCCGCTGCTGCATGGCGATCTACCGATAAACGCCTCCGAACGCCGTCGGCTGATCAGGATCTGGCACCAAACCAACGCGGTACGCCTGGTCGCACTCGCCGCCGCCTCGCTGGCCATGCGCCGCACCGCGAGGGCGAACTCGGGAACTGCGACCCGAGCGGCGCCCAACTGAGGAGCGAGATCAGCGCGACCCCGAGACCTGTGCAGTACCAGTTCAGACCTCGGGGCTGCCGAGTGTCGTGGGACTCGCCGAGTTCGCCAAGCAGGTGCTCGAGACGGGCAGGAGTGACCGGTCCCGCGATCGACTCACCCAAGATCGAGACGATGCTGCCGACAAGTAGTAGGCCATGGCGCCGCCTCGCGGCTGTAGCTGTACTTCGTAGCTGTACAACGGCGAAGGCCCGGTCCGACAACCTCGGACCGGGCCTCTGACCTGCGTGGGCGATACTGGGATCGAACCAGTGACCTCTTCGGTGTGTACGAAGCGCTCTCCCCCTGAGCTAATCGCCCGTGCCGTCGGAGACCCTACATCACCCGAACAACGGGCTCTGCAACCAGGTCCACCGTTCCAGCCCCACCCAGCCAGCTACGAGGTAGAGCGCGTTGAGCAGGTAGAGGGTGGCCAGCACGATGAGGCCGGTGGCAGCCAGCACGGCCACCCGCACGAGGAGCGCCTGGCGACGCAGCCAGTCCGTCCAGGCGTCGTACTTGCCACGAGCGTAGTGCAGCACCCGCCTCGCCCAGTCGAACTCGCTCGCGAGGATCGCGAGGCCGCCGAACACGATGAGCCAGCCGGGCCCGGGGTACGGGATGGCGATGATGCCCGCGATGAGCACGAGCCCACCGACCACCGCGACCCCGATGCGGTAGGCCCGCCGGAGCGCGGGTCTCTCCTGGAGCCGGGCCCGGAAACCGGAGGTCGGCTCGTCGTCGGTACTCAGATCTCCACCTGCCCCTGCGCCATTACCCTGGACGGTGAGGCAGGCGCGGTGCGTCCGGGTTAGAGCGAGATTGCGTGCGCCGTCAAGCCGTCCGCCTCGGCCCCGGATCCTACTGTGCGCCGCCCCGGATCGGCGGCCGCTACGTCAAACGTCCGAGCGGTTGGCGGGCCGCTCCGGCGTGGGCGCCCACAGGACGTAGGGGTCCCGGTCGGCAGCGTTGGGTGACATGCCGACTGTGAACACCCTGGCGCTGCCCGTCGGCGACCAGCACGGCGGCCACGTCGAACCGTCCTGGGTGCTCAGCAGTCGTGCCGGGCGCCGTGGCGACGGGATCGGCGAGGTTCTGCGCCTGGGCCATCTCGGTGTTGCGCTGCTGGTCGAGCTGACCGGTGCGGACGGCCAGTCCGCCGACGATCAGCAGGGCGACCAGCACGAGCGATGCTGCAACGATTTTGCGTCCGCATCGCGACAGCCAGGACCAGTGGGGCGGCGGCGACGGCGGGCGGGAACCGAAGCGGACGGGGGCGGCACCCGGTCGGTCTCAGGAGTCGGGCGAGCTTCCTGCGACCGCGGGTGCTGGGGCGTCTGCGCGAGACGCTCCATCAGCGCGCTACTCAGCGACGGGGGCGGGTCGACCTGGTCCACCGCCGCCCCGAGGCCGGCCATGACCTGCTCGACGTCGCGCACCGAGTCCTGGCACGACGGGCATTGCGGCAGGTGCTGGAGTACTTCCATCTCCTCGTCGGGTTCGAGCGCGTGCAGCGCCCACCCGACCGTCTGCTCGTTCAGCGGGCAGGTCTCTTCGCGGGCGTCGCTCACCGCGCGCCGCCGGAGATGTCGGTGACGAACTCGCCGAGCAGGGGGCCGAGGACGCTTCGCAACCGCTGCACCCCACTGAACATGCGCGACTTGACGGCGC
>JAODNO010000724.1 GCA_025465235.1 Pseudonocardia sp. | reverse complement strand
CTCGGCCACCGGCTGATGCACCCGTCGTACGAGATCGAGAAGACCTACCTGGCCGAGGTGGTCGGCCAGGTCTCCCGCGACCTCGGACGCAGGCTGCGCGAGGGGATCGACCTGGAGGACGGACCCGTGTCGGTGCACTCCTTCAAGCTCGTGGACTTCAACGCCGGGCGGTCGATGGTCGAGCTCGTGATCCACGAGGGGCGCAAGCACGTGGTGCGCAGGTTGTTCGACGAGGTCGGGCACCCCGTGCAGCGCCTGGTGCGCACCGCGATCGGCGACGTACGGCTCGGTGACCAACGGCCGGGCCGGATCCGGCCACTGACCCGGGCCGAGGTGGGCTCGCTCTACCGATCGGTCGGTATGTAGCAGTGGCGGTGCGGGCGGTGCGGGGTGCGATCCAGGTGGACGGCGACACCCGTGAGGAGATCCTGGACGGTTCGGCCGAGCTCGTCAGGAACGTGCTCGACCGGAACGGGCTCTCCGCCGACGACATCATCTCCATCGTGTTCACGGCGACCCCGGATCTCACCGCCGAGTTTCCCGCCTACGCCGCGCGCCTGCTCGGGCTGACGGACGTACCACTGCTCTGTGCGTCGGAGATCCCCGTCCCGGGGGCGCTGCCGCGCACGCTGCGGCTGCTGGCGCACGTCGAGACCGACCGGTCCCGCGCAGAGTTGCGGCACGTGTACCTGCGGGGTGCGGCGCTCCTGCGCACCGACCTGCCGCAATAGCCCGGACGGCCACAGCACCCCCGCCTGCACCCGCCGGCCCGGTCGGTGCCCCGACCTGAGATCACCGGTGGGCCGCACGGCATGATGGTCGGCGTCGGCGGTCGGCGCGCGGCAGGTGGTGGGCCGCTGGCCCGGACAGGGGCGAACGGTGACAGGGCGGTTGCACGGGGTCGTGGCGATGGACGGCCCATCGGGCACCGGGAAGTCCACGGTCTCGCGGCGGCTGGCCGCCTCCTGTGACGCCGCCTACCTCGATACTGGCGCCATGTACCGCGCGCTCACCCTCGCGGTGCTGCGCGCGGGCCTCGACGGCTCGGACCCTGCTGCCGAAGCCGTCGCGCTCGGTGCCGTTGCTGATCTGCAGTCCGTGGTCGACCCCATTGCACCGCGGATCCTGTTGGTGGGCAAGGACGTCGAGGCCGAGATCCGCGGCCCGGAGGTGACGGCTGCCGTGAGCGCGGTCTCCGCCGTACCCGCGGTGCGTGCGGCGCTCGTGGAGCGGCAGCGGCTGATCGTCGCGGACGCGGTGGCCGCGGGCGGGATCGTGGTGGAGGGCCGCGACATCGGCAGTGTCGTGGTGCCGGACGCCCCGCTCAAGGTGTACCTCACGGCCTCGGAACACATCCGGGCCGTACGCCGTGGCGCCCAGGACCGCAAGGCGGGCCGGAACGGGGACGTCGCTGCCGTGCTTGCCGACGTCCGGCGCCGTGACCGTCTCGACTCCACGCGCAGGACGTCACCGCTGCACGCCGCCGTCGACGCGGTCGTGCTCGACACCGACGAGCTCAGCGTCGACGCCGTGCTGGTCGAGCTGTTGCGACTGGTGCGGGAGCGGGGACTGGTGTCGTGAGCGCGGATCTGCCACCGGGTTCATGGCCGTGGCTGCACGAGCTGGCTCGCTGGGTCGGTGCGTGGCTGTTCCGCCCGTTCTACCGGATGCGAGTACATCACCGCGATCGCATCCCGGCCACCGGCCCTGTCGTGCTCGTCGCCAACCACAGTGCGTTCGTCGACGGTCCGCTGCTGTTCGGACTATTGGGACGGCGCGCGGTGTTCCTTACGAAGCAGGAGATGTTCGCGGGTCCGATCGGCTGGTGGTTGCCGCGGATCGGGCAGTTGGCGGTGCGCCGCGGCGAGCCCGACCGGCGGCCGTTGCTGGTCGCGGTGGATGTGCTCCGCGCAGGTGGTCTCATCGGGGTGTTCCCAGAGGGCACCCGCGGGAGCGGTGAGGTGGCCGCTGCGCAACACGGGGCGGCCTGGCTGGCGCGCACCACCGGCGCGATGGTTGCTCCGGTGGTCTGCCGTGGTACCCGTCGACCCGACGGGACCGGTAGGCGCTGGCGACCGCGGGTGGACGTGCTCGTGGGAGAGCCGCTGACCATCCCCAGCGGCGGTGGCCGGGCCGGCCTGATCACCGCCACCGAGACCATCCGGGCCGCTCTGGCCGGAATGGTCCGAGAACTCGATGATGTTCGGAGCAGGACGTGAGTGGTACCGAAGGCCCGCGTGTCGGGTCGAGCAACGAGGCCGAGCAGATCGCCGACGGGGACGTGGCCGCGATGGCCGAGCTGGGGCTTCACCCCGGCGAGTTCGTGAGCGCCGACGATGACCAGGACGCCGGGGAGCAGGGTGAGCCAGGTGCCCTGCCGCCCGCGCCCGTCCTCGCCGTCGTCGGACGGCCGAACGTCGGCAAGTCGACTCTGGTCAACCGGCTGATCGGACGGCGCGAGGCGGTCGTGCAGGACATCCCCGGTGTCACCCGCGACCGGATCGCCTACGACGCCCTGTGGAACGGCCGCCGGTTCACCCTCGTGGACACGGGTGGGTGGGAGCCCGACGCCACCGGGCTGCAGGCTGCCGTCTCGGCTCAGGCGGACATGGCCATGCAGACAGCCGACGCGGTGCTGCTGGTGGTCGACGCGAGCGTCGGCGCCACCGCTACCGACGAGGCCGTGGCCAGGGTGCTGCGGCGCTCGGACCGCCCCGTCCTGCTCGCCGCCACGAAGGTCGACGACGACCGGCTGACGTCCGACACCGCCGCCCTGTGGCGACTCGGGCTCGGCGAACCGCACCCGGTGAGCGGGCTGCACGGGCGCGGTTCCGGCGACCTGCTCGACGCCGTGCTCGCCGCGCTGCCGGAGAGCCCGCGCGACCTCCCGGGCGGCGGAGCCGCCGGCCCGCGCCGTGTCGCGCTTGTCGGCAAGCCGAACGTCGGCAAGTCCAGCCTGCTCAACCGCGTGTCCGGCGAGGCCCGGTCGGTCGTCCACGAGGTCGCCGGCACCACGGTCGACCCGGTCGACTCGCTGGTCGATCTGGACGGCGACGTGTGGCGGTTCGTCGATACGGCGGGTCTGCGCAAGCGCGTCCACACGGCCAGCGGCATGGAGTACTACGCGAGCCTGCGCACGCGCGCGGCGATCGAGGCCGCTGAGGTCGCGGTCGTCCTGATCGACGCGAGCGAGCCGATCGCCGAGCAGGACCAGCGCGTGATCGGCATGGTGGAGGAGGCCGGCCGGGCGCTGGTGCTCGTCTTCAACAAGTGGGACCTCGTCGACGAGGACCGGCGGATCGCGATGAAGCGCGAACTGGAGCGGGATCTCGGCCGCGTGCAGTGGGCCGAACGGGTCAACGTGTCGGCGCTGACCGGCCGGGCGGTGGCGAAGATCGCCCCGGCGCTGCGCACCGCGTTGGAGTCCTGGGATCGGCGGATCCCCACGGGACGGCTCAACGGTTGGCTGGCTGATGTCATCGCGGCCACGCCCCCTCCCGTACGGAGCGGGAAGCAGCCGAAGGTGCTCTTCGCGACCCAGGCCCAGACGCGCCCGCCGACGTTCGTACTGTTCACGAGCGGGTTCCTGGAGGCGGGCTACCGGCGGTTCCTCGAACGCCGGCTGCGCGAGGAGTTCGGGTTCACCGGGTCCCCGGTGCGAATCTCGGTGCGGGTGCGGGAGAAGCGGTCGCGGAAGAGCTGAGCACGGCTGGGGCTCACCCGCGTGCTCCGGATACCCTCCGCCATATGGCGGGCGAGGCTGCGTACGGACCGACCCCCGTCCGCGTCGTCCTCGCCGACGACGAGCCGCTCATGCGGGCCGGGTTGTGCACGGTCCTGGAGGCGGGCGGCGCGGTCCGGGTGGTCGGGCAGGCGGGCGACGGCGCCGCGCTGCTCGCCGCCGTCGACGCTCACCGACCGGACGTCGTGCTCGCCGATGTCCAGATGCCGGGGATCGACGGACTGGCCGCGCTGCGGGTGCTCCGCGCCCGCGCTGACGCGCCGCCCGCCGCGGTTCTCACCACCTTCGACCTCGACGACTACGTCGCCGAGGCCCTGCGGATCGGGGTGCAGGGGTTCCTGCTCAAGGACGCCGAGCCGGAGGCGCTCGTCCGGGCCGTGCGCGACCTCGCGGCCGGTGGCGCCGTGCTCGATCCGCGCATCACAGCACGGCTGCTCCCGCGCCTCGCGGCCGGCTCGGCCGCGCCGCGGCCTGCCGGGCTGACGCTGCGCGAGCAGCAGGTTCTGCGTGGGCTCGCCGCGGGCGACTCGAACGCTGGGATCGCCTCCCGGCTCGGGTTGGCCGAGGCGACGGTCAAGAAGTACGTGTCGGCGCTGCTCGCCAAGTTGGGTGCGGAGAACCGCGTGCAGGCGGCCCTGCTGGCGCAGGGCTGGGGCCTCAACTGAGGCGCACGTCGGCGGAAGGACCGAGCGGGGGGGAGATCGGATGGCATGGCGGGGGGCGTGGTTGCGCCGCGCTGCGTTGGACCTGGCGGTCGTGCTGGTGCCGGCGGTCGCGGTGCTGTGGGCGGAGCCGCCGTTCTCCTGGTCGGTGCCGTCGGCACTGGTGGCCTGCGGGCTGCTGCCGCTGCGCCACATCGGGCCTCCGCTCGCCGTCGTGGGTGGCCTGTGGGGCTTGGCGGGCGGACTTGGGTGGCCCGCCGCGCTGGTCGCGCTCTACGCCCTGGGTAGGCGCGGCGGACGCGTGTCCACCACGCTTCCCTGGCTGGGCCTGCCGCTGGTCGCCGCTGTCACACCCGTCCTGATGACCCAAGCTCTGCCCTGGCAGAGCATCGTGCTCACCGTGGCGTTCGTCGGGCTGTACACGGTGGCGCCTGCCTCGATGGGACTGCTGATGGCCACCCGCGAGCGGCTGACCGAGAGCCTGCGTGAGCTCGAACGCGCGCGGGGGGAGGCGCTTGCGGCCTCTCAGGACGCGGTGCGGGCGCAGGAGCGCGCGCGGATCGGCCGGGAGATCCACGATGCGGTCGGGCACCACGCCACGTTGATCGCGGTCGGAGCGGCGGCGATAGCCGCCTCCACCGGCGAGGACGAGACGCGCCGTGGGGCCGAGCAGCTCCGTGTGCTCGCCAAGCGGGCGCTGGCGGAGATGCGGGTCGCGCTCGGCCTGCTCGACGGGCGCGAAGACGCCGCGGGGCTCACCGAGATCGCGGCGCTGGTGGCCGGGTCTAAGGCGGCCGGTGTCGACGTGGAGTTGTTGAACACCGGCGCGCCGGGCGAGGTCGGTCCCGCCGTCGGACGCGCGGTGTACCGCGTGGTGCAGGAGTCGCTCACGAATGCGGCTCGGCACGCGGCGGGTACGGCGGTCAGCGTCGAGCTGCGCTGGGATCCGCTGGAGCTGCAGGTGCAGGTGCAGAACGCACGTCCCAGCCGTCCGTCCCGCTGGCGCCGCGACCCGTTGGACGGCGGCGGAGCCGGACTGACGGGCCTCGCGGAGCGCGTTGCGTCGGTCGGTGGGCAGCTGTCGTGGGGTCCGACGGCCGCCGGCGGTTTCGCCGTGCGGGCGACATTCCCGTTCGGCGGGCAGCCTGCGCCGGCACCCGTCGCCCCACCGGCCCACGAGGAGCAACTGCCGGCCGTCAGGTAGCCGGCCGGCGTCACCGGGGCAGTTCGCGCAGGCGTCCCAGCAACTCCACGAGCCGGTGTGCGTCGTGGCTGCCCAGCTCGTCCATCAGCGCGTGACCGATGCCGGCGACTGCCGGTGTCAGCCGCTCGTGGGTGGTGCGGCCGTGCTCGGAGAGGAACACCAGCACGCGCCGCCGGTCGACCTCGTCCACCCGCCGGTACACCAGCGCGCGGTCCACCAGCCGGTCGACGATCTTGGTCAGAGTGGGGGCGGGGACCCTCGCGTGACTGGCGATCTCGGTCATGGGGTGGCCTGCACCGTCGGTGAGGAGCGCGAGCACCCGCCACTGGTCGAGCGTCGGACCGTCTGGCCCGAGCGCGGCCTCAACCCGGCGTGAGACCTCGTGTGCCACCTGGCTGAGCAGTTCCGGAAGCGCGCGGGGGAGCGCGACTGGCCCCGCCACGGACGGGTGAGAACTGGTCACGTCATCCTCCTTCGGTGCGTGACGTCGGCGCCCACATCGTAAACACTGTCGGCTGGCAGGAAGTCAGCCCAGAGAAAGTCAGCCGAAGAGGAAGTCACCTCGAACCGGACGACGTGCGGGACCGGGGGTGCGCCATGGCACGGGATACGTTCGACGTCGCTTTCGTGGTGCCGCGCAGCGGCCCGGCGGCGATCGTGGGGCCGTCCTGCGAGGCGTGCGGCCTGCTGGCCGCCGACGAGGTGAACGCCGACGGCGGGGTGCTCGGCCGCGAGCTGCGGCTGCGGGTCGTCGACGGCGGGCGCTCGCCGCGCACGGTGGCGGGCGAAATCGACCGCCTGATCACCGCCGGGACGGTCGAGGCGGTCACCGGCTGGCACATCTCGGCCGTCCGTCAGCAGGTCGCGCCGATAGTGTCCGGGCGCGCCCCCTACGTGTACAGCGCGCTCTACGAGGGCGGGGAGCGGACGCCGGGGGTCTTCCTGGCGGGCGAGACCCCGGAGCGTCAGCTGCTCCCGGCGCTGCGCTGGATGGCGCAGGAGCGGGGCGTCCGGACGTGGTGCGTCGTCGGCGACGACTACGTCTGGCCGCTCGTCTCGGCGGCCGTGGCGCGTCGCTACGCACACCGCTGCGCCGACATCCGGATCCTCGACGAGGTCTTCGTGCCGCTGGGTACCCAGGACTTCACAGCGGCGGTGGGCCGGGTCGAGCGCAGCGGCGCGGACGGTGTGCTGATGCTGCTGGTCGGCTCCGACGCCGTGCGATTCAACCGCGCGTTCGCCGCGGCCGGGCTCGACTCCGCGTGCGTGCGGCTCAGTCCGCTCATGGAGGAGAACATGGTGCTCGCGACAGGCGCTGACGCCACCCGCGAGCTGTATGCGGCGGCGGGCTTCTTCGAGGCGCTGGCCACCGCGTCGGGGCTCGACTTCTCCCGGCGTTATGCCGCCCGCTTCGGGGTACAGGCGCCGGTGCTCGGCTCGCTCGGTGAGTCCTGCTACGAGGGCGTCCTGCTGCTGGCGCGACTGGTCGAGCGGGCAGGCGGCCTCGGGCAGGCGGAGCTGGGTCCTGCCGCCGAGACGCTGGCCTACGACAGCCCTCGGGGGACCGTGCGGATGGCAGGCAACCACCTGATGCAGAGCGTCTACCTGGCGCGCGCGGACGGGCTCGAGCTGGACGTCGTCGCTCAGCTTGTGCCTTGACTGGTCATTCCTATCGCAATATTTTCATCTGACAGTTTCCGATCAGGAGGTCCGCCGTGCCGACCTACGGATACCGGTGCCCCTCGTGCGGTTCCTTCGAGCTCGTGCGGCCGATGGCCGAGGCATCTGACCCGGCCTGCTGTCCCGACTGCGGCGAGGTCGCCCGTCGGGTCTTCGGTGGGCCGGCGCTGCGCAGGCTGGAGCCCGGAGTGCGCCGCGCACTCGACGCCGAAGTGCGCAGCTCCG
>JAODNO010000722.1 GCA_025465235.1 Pseudonocardia sp. | reverse complement strand
GCGGCCGACCGCTGACTCGGAATAGCGCCGCCCGGCGCCATTCGTTCCTCACCGATCTCCCGCCGTGCACTTCCGATACCACTCATCGACGCCTCCCCGTCCGGTCGTCACCAGGCCTAGACCGAGCGGGGGCGCATACCTGCGGACCGCACCGTCCACCCAAACCGGCCGCGTTCACCCGACCCGGGTACCCCACCCCGGCTCGGAACGCCCCGCAGCCACCCCCGTGGCCGTGACCGGCACGTTACCTACCGCCCGACCTCGACGCACCCCTCTTCTCGGGGAATGAACCTGCCCGACGGTGACGGAGGGAACACAAGAGGACGGACCGCGCCGGACGCGGACATGTACCCCTGACGGGTATCCTTCGGTCCGGTTTCTGATGCGTCATGGGCCGGGATGGGGCGCGTTTCCGGTTCTGCCACCATTCAGGCCACATCCGAGGAGGATCTGCATGTCCGTCGAGGCACCGTTCCGCACCCAGGTCACCGTGACCGGGATGACCTGCCACCACTGCGTGATGTCCGTCACGGAGGAGATCAGGGAGATCGACGGCGTCGGTGCCGTAGACGTCAGCCTCGACAGCGGGTCCGTCACGGTGCTGGCAGACCGTGAGATCGCCCAGCACGAGATCGCGGCGGCCGTCGCCGAGGCCGGCTACGGCCTCGCCGACTGAGCAGTCCGCGGCTGCCGCCCCTGCTCGGTGGTCCGAGCGGGTACGGGTCGGCCGTAGGCTGCCCGCATGCCCCCGCCCCGCGATCGCCCGCGCTCGCGACACCGTGCCCCCGCTCCCGGCGCGGGCACCCCGGACAATCCGGCCATCGAGGATCCCGAGCTCAACTCCTACCTCGCCGCACTGTCCGGCACCGACGAGCACGCCACCGAGCTCACCGGACGTTTCGGGTCCGCGCAGGTCTTCCAGCTCCGACTGCCCGCGTTGCGGATCGAGCAGCTGCGCCGCATCGCCGCTGACCGTGGCGTCTCGCCAGGAGCGTTGGCGGTGGACTGGGTGATCGATCGGCTGGACCGGGAGGACACGCCCACCGGGCCGCTGCCGGTCGTCGAGGACGAGGATCTGCCGCGGCGTGGGCTGCGTCGGTTCGGCCGGCGATAGCCGCGTCGGTCGCGCTGACGCGAGGGCGGTGGCGCCGGCGAGCGCCGAGCGGCGTCAACTGCCGGACACGAGCAGCCGGACGGGCGAGGTGTCTGCCAGGCACGGGCTACCGGTGAGCAGGGCCGGCTGCACCGCGGCCGCAACCGTGCGGTAGCCCGCGGCCGAGAGGTGGAGCCCGTCACCCGAGTCGAAGACGGGGGCGAGGCGCGTCGGTCGCTTCGGGTCGGCCACGCTCGCGGCGAAGTCGAACACCCCGTCGGCGTACTCCCGACCGTGTGCGCGCACCCACGCGTTCACGGCGGCCCGGGTCGCGACCGCCGCCGGAGTGCCGTGCGCACCGGTGTCGGACGGGGTGATCGTCGTGAGGAACACCCGTTTGCCCGCGCCCCTCGCGCGCTCGGCGAACCGCCGGAGGCCGTCGGTGATCTCGGCGGCGCTGCGGCGCGCGGCGATGTCGTTCGTGCCGATGTGCAGCACGACGTCGGTAACCCCGGCAGCTCCGGCGATATCGCGGTCGAATCGGGTGAGCGGGGAGTCTCCACCACCCACGGTGCTGTCGGTGAGTAGCCGGTTGCGGGAGATGCCGGCGTTGAGCACCGACATGACGCCGTCCCCGCCGGTTTTCGCGAGCAGGTCCGACAGCGCGTCCGGCCAGCGTTGGTCGGCGTCGACGCCGCTGCCGACACCGTCGGTGATCGAGTCGCCCACCGCCACCACGGCGTTGACCGGGCGCGGCACGAGCACGTCCACGCCGGTGAGCACCAGCCAGGAGCGGATCGTGGTGGGGAAGGCGGACTCGTCGGCGAGGGTGAAGTCGCCGCGGCGGGACACGTATGAGGTCTGCAGCGCCACCGTGTGCTGCGTGACGACGGGCGGCGCGACCGGCAGGAACATGCTGACGGCCAACGGTCGGCCTGCCTCGGCGACCAGCGGGACCGCGTCGCTCACCACGTCGGCACCCGCCGGGATGACGACCGACGGGTGTCCGCCGAACGACACGGGCCACCCGGTGCCGGCCAGCAGACCCGCGGCGCCGTCGGACCGGGCTGCCGATGCGGCGGCAACCGTGAGTGGCACGGTGCCGTAGACGTTGGACAGTCGGAGGCGCACCTCGGACCCGGTGACCTGCGGGCGCACGATCATGCGGAGGGTGGCCCCGCCGATCGACCGGTTGCCGGGCGCGGGTTGTGCTGCCGTCTGCCATCCTGTGACCCAGCCCGGCGCACACGCAGCCGACGTCGCCGGCACGGGCCCGACGTCGGCGGCAGCCCCTCGGGTGCCGGTCGCCCCGACGCTGACCCCAACGGCGAGGACGAGCGCCACGGCGACGGCGAGGCCCGACGGCGCGTGACGCCACGGACGGTCCGGCAACGGGCGGGGCAGCACATCCCGCCCGAACCACCTCGGCCTGCTCACCCGTCCCCCTTCGACCGTCGACTCCACCAGCGGCTCCGACGTACGCGAAATCTTCATCGCCCGCGGCCTGCGGACCGTCACAAGACGCGCCACACAAACGGGTAGTAGGCAACTCGTTACAGAAAGTGGAACGACAGCGTGCCCCTTCCGGGAGTCGGCCGATCGGGTGGTGACGCTACGTTGCGTCAGAACCTCCACCTGGCCACCGCTCGATCAGGGGCTTCGGTCAGGAGGCCCTCCGCCCTCACCACCCGGACGGGTGGAGATCGGCAACCGCCCGAGGTCGGCCTGCGCAGCGCCCTCGCCACCGCCTACTGTCACGGCGCAGCCCCTCGGCCCCGGGCCGACGACATGGGGGCGGCGGTACACACGGGGCACAGGGCGAGGAGGCCAGCCGTGGGCGGGTACGAGGACATCTTTCGGGCCAGCACGGACGACCCGGAGGCGTTCTGGCTCCGGGCAGCGCAGGCGATCGACTGGCACGTAGCGCCGACGCGGGCACTCGACGGCTCGCGGCCGCCGTTCTACCGCTGGTTCCCGGATGGGGAGCTCAACGTGTGCCACAACGCGCTGGACCGGCACGTCGATGCCGGACGCGGTGAGCAGGCGGCGTTGATCTATGACTCGCCGGTCAGCGGCACGCAGCGCACCTATACCTACGCGGAGCTACGCGACGAGGTCGCCCGGTTCGCCGGGGTGCTCGCGGACCTCGGCGTCGGCCGGGGCGACCGGGTCGTGATCTACCTGCCGATGGTGCCCGAGGCCGCGGTGGCCATGCTCGCCTGCGCCCGGATCGGCGCCGTGCACTCGGTGGTGTTCGGCGGGTTCGCGCCCAAGGAACTGGCGGTACGCATCGACGACGCCACTCCCTCGGTCATCGTCTCGGCGTCGTGCGGCATCGAGGGCAAGCGAGTGATCGAGTACAAGCCGCTGCTCGACAAGGCCATCGAGCTCGCGACGCACAAGCCGTCGAGGACCGTGATCCTGCAACGGCCGCAGGCCACGGCGGCGATGGGCGAGAACGACGTCGACTGGGCCGAGGCGATGGCGTCGGCCACCCCGGCCGACTGCGTCCCGGTGCGGGCGACCGACCCCCTCTACATCCTCTACACGTCCGGTACCACGGGGAAGCCGAAGGGCGTCGTGCGCGACGGCGGCGGCTACGCGGTGGCGCTGCGCTGGACGATGCCGAACGTCTACGACGTCGACACCGGGGAGACGATCTTCACCGCGTCCGATGTGGGGTGGGTCGTCGGGCACTCCGACATCGTCTACGCGCCACCGCTGGCCGGGGCCACCACGGTGCTCTACGAGGGCAAGCCGGTGGGGACACCGGACGCCGGGCAGTTCTGGCGGGTGGCCGCCGAGCACCGCGTCAAGAGCATGTTCACCGCGCCCACCGCCTTCCGGGCGATCAAGAAGGAGGACCCGAAGGGCGAGCTGCTCGCGCAGTACGACCTGTCGCACCTGCAGTACCTGTTCCTGGCCGGCGAGCGGCTGGACCCCGAGACCCACCGCTGGGCCTCCGACCTGCTCGGCATACCGGTGATCGACCACTGGTGGCAGACCGAGACCGGGTGGCCCATCGTGGCCAACCCCGCGGGAATCGAACTGCTCGAGATCAAGCCGGGATCGCCGACGAAGCCGCTGCCCGGCTGGGACGTGCAGGTGCTCGACGAGTCGGGTCGGCCGGTCGAAGCGGGCACCGATGGCGCGATCGTCGTCAAGCTGCCGATGCCACCCGGCTCACTGCCCACGCTGTGGAACGACGACGAGCGCTTCGTCGACTCCTACATGTCCGAGTTCGACGGTTATTACCTCACGGGTGACGGCGGGCGCCTCGACGAGGACGGCTACGTCTTCGTCATGGGCCGCACGGACGACGTGATCAACGTGGCCGGGCACAGGCTGTCCACCGGCGGGATGGAGGAGGTCCTCTCGTCCCATCCCGATGTCGCCGAGTGCGCCGTGATCGGGGTCGCCGACCCGATGAAGGGCCAGGTCCCGCGTGGGTTCGTCGTCCTGAAGGCCGGCGTCGACCGCGACGAGGAGCAACTGCGCAGCGAGCTCGTCCAACTCGTGCGCGACCAGGTCGGTGCCGTGGCGAGCCTCAAGGACGTCGCCGTCGTATCCGCCCTGCCCAAGACTCGCTCCGGCAAGATCCTTCGCAAGACCATGCGCGGTATCGCGGACGGGGTCGACGAGCCGGTGCCCTCGACGATCGACGACGCCGCTGTGCTCGACATGCTTCGCCCGGTGCTGCGCCGGGAGTGAACGAGTTCGCCCTGGGTGCTTCTCCTGCGCTGCTCCACCATGCGCTGGGCAGAAGCGCCGCCGGACGGAGCAATCGGTGGTCGGGCGGTAACGCGGAGTGCGCCGGCGGAGATGACCTGGACAGGCCGGCGCTCCCCCACGACGGCCGCTCCCCGATCAACCAGAGGACCCCCGTCTCTCATGAACCTCCCGCGACGTACCCGCGCGGCCGCGTTCGCCGCCGCGCTCAGTGCGGCCCTCGTCGTCGGCATGACCGGCACCGCGCTCGCATTCGACGACCTCAACTGCAACGACTTCACCTACCAGGAGGACGCCCTGGCCGTCCTCGACGGCGTCACGTGTGAGTCGCTGCCGCACCGACCGGCCGGCACGGCCCTTGCCACAGAGGACAAGACCGAGGACGAGCCGCAAACGACCCCGCAGGCCGCGCCCGCCGAGCTCGGGTCGAACGCCGGCCGCGACTGCCCCGACTTCGCCACGCGGGCGGACGCGCAGGCAGCACTCGACAGCCGCGGCGGCGACTCCGAGCGGCTCGACGCGGACGACGACGGTGTCGCCTGCGAGCAACATTTCGGCACCGACGGCCGCGAGGCCGCTGTGTTCCCAGTCGGCGGTGTGGTGACCGGAGGGACGCCCGCCCCGTGAGTGAGGACGACGTCGTCCCGTACGCCCGCCTCGCGGACGTCCGGTGAGGGTGGCCTGGGTACCGGCGGGACAGCGGACCATGCACGATAGAGACATGAAGGTCGTAGTCGACTTCGATCTGTGTGAGTCCAACGCCGTGTGCATGGGCATCGCTCCCCAGGTGTTCGAGGTGCGGGAGGACGACTTCCTCTACATCCTCGACGAGAACCCGCCTGAGTCGATGCGCCCGAAGCTCGAGGAGGCCGTCGCCGCCTGCCCGCGGGCCGCGATCAAGCTCGTCGACTGAGGGCTTGCAGCGCAAGCCACCACTGCCGCCGCTACGCCCGACCGGCGGCCCCGGCAGCCGCTGAAGTGCGCGCGTCAGCGGGTTCGGCGAGCGCAGCTCACGGCGAGGTGTTTCCCGGGATGGGAGGAGTCAGGCGCGCCGGAGAGCGATTTCGAGCATCATGTCTGCTGTCGCCCGCGCCGAGGAGCCTTCCATGACCGCTGTCTGGGACACCCCGCTGACCCCCCTGGCCTTCCTGGCCCGCTCCGCCGAGGTCTTCCCGGACAAGCCGGCGATCGTCTACGGCGACCGCAGGCAGACCTACGCCGAGTTCGCCGTCGAGGCGACCCGGGTCGCGCACGCGCTGCGCGGGTCGGGCGTCCAACCCGGTGACCGCGTGGCCTACCTGCTACCGAACATCCCCGAGATGCTCGTGGCGCACTTCGCGGTGCCGCTCGCCGGCGCGGTGCTCGTCGCGATAAACACGCGGCTCTCCGCGCAGGAGGTGCGCTACATCCTCGACCACGCGGGCGCGAAGCTGCTGGTGGTCGACGCCGCGCTGCACCAGAGCGTGGCGCCGGTCGCTGACGAGCTCAAGACCGTCGAGGAGATCATCACGGTGATCGACCCGGCGAACCCTGGCGACGGCATCGGCAGCGGCATCACCTACGAGGACCTGCTCGCCCGCGGTAAGGACGAGCCGTTGCCGTTCGCCGTCGAGGACGAGACGGGCTGCATCTCGATCAACTACACCTCCGGCACCACGGGCAAGCCCAAGGGCGTGCAGTACTCCCACCGCGGTGCCTACCTGAACTCGTTCGGCGAGCTGCTGCACTCAGGGCACACGTTCGACAGCGTCTATCTCTGGACGCTTCCGATGTTCCACTGCAACGGCTGGTGCACCCCGTGTGCGATCACGGCCGTCGGCGGCACCCACGTGTGCCTGCGTGAGGTGCGCGGCGACGTCATCTGGCAGCTCATCGAGGAGCACCGGGTCACGCACCTGAACGGGGCCCCCACGGTCGTCACCACGATCATGCGGGCGCCCGAGGCGGCGCAGCTGGACTACCCGCTCAGATCACTACTGCCGGGGCACCGCCCAGCCCCACCACCATCCTGCAGATGGAGCGGATGGGTTTCCGGATCGTGCACGTCTACGGGCTCACGGAGACCTACGGGCCGTACTCGGTCAACCAGTACCAGCACGCGTGGGACGACCTCGAACCCGAGGAGCGGGCGAAGCAGCAGGCCCGCCAGGGCGTCCGCATGGTCTGTGCGGACCGGCTGCGCGTGGTCGACCCCGACATGAACGACGTCCCCGCCGACGGCATCACGATGGGCGAGGTCGTCATGCGAGGCAACAACGTGATGCTCGGCTACTACGACGACCCCGCGGCCACCGAGAAGGCGTTCGAGGGCGGGTGGTTCCACTCCGGCGACCTCGGCGTGCTGCACTCCGACGGCTACGTGGAGCTGCGTGACCGTGCGAAGGACGTGGTGGTGTCCGGCGGGGAGAACATCTCGACGATCGAGGTGGAGCAGGCCATCGTCTCGCACCCGGCCGTGCTTGAGGCGGCCGTGATCGGGGTGCCCGACGAGCAGTGGGGCGAGCGACCCAAGGCGTTCGTCGTGCTCGCGGAGGGGCGGAGCGCCACGGAGGACGAGCTGATCGAGCACGTGAGGGGCCGCATCGCCCGGTACAAGGCACCCAAGGCCGTGGAGCTGGTCGCCGAGCTGCCCAAGACCTCCACCGGCAAGGTGCAGAAGTTCGAGCTGCGCGAGAAGGAATGGGCCGGGGAGACCCAGCGCATCCGCGGCTGAGCCGCCGGGCTCACGCGCGTCGGCCGAGGACACGGCCGATGTACCAGCCGTTCCACACCATCAGAGCGGCGAAGACGGCGATGAACAGGCCCTCAGACGCCCCGACGCCGATCTCGACCGGCAGCAGGACGACGAGCGGTATCCGGAGGACGGCCTCGGCAAGCAGCCCGACGCCCCACACGGCCGATGTGAGCCGGAACCCTCGGCGCACATCCGGCTCGCTCCCGTACCGGTCGGCCAGCGCCGCCGCCCTGGTGGGCACGAAGCTCTGCGCCGCCCCGAGTGTCAGCGGCCGCCTTCCGCGAACGGCGGTCACGAGGAAGACCGCGCCCACAGCCGCGGTGACCAGGGAGTTCTTGAGCAGCAAGGCCCTGGGGTCCCCGCTGACGAACGCCAGCAGCAACCCGATGCCGTAGACCAGCAGCATCACGATGGCGAACTGGTTCAGCGTGCGGTGGCGGACAGCGCCCCACACGGTCCGGGCCGCGGCCACCCCGGACGCGGCAAGCAGGGCGACCCAGTCGGTCAGGCCCAACAGGTGGAGCGCGTAGTAGGCGGCGACGGGGAGGCCGACGTCCCAGGCCAGTCCTCGGAGCATCGCCGGCGTGGCGTTCGGCCGGGGTTCGTCGGTGCGATGGACCGTGGTCATGGCCACTCCAGTTCGGCGGTCGCAGCGGGGCGGTGATCGAGACAGCACGAGTTTGCAGCTTCCCCAATTGACATGTCAATATCGACATGTGTGCCGCGCGCCGAAAGTCGTCCGTCTCACTCTCGGGAGATCCCAAATCTGGACATCCGGCCGTTAGCATTGCTCAAGTGACAGAGGGGATGCGGGCAGCTGTCGGCGCCGTGACGACGACCACCGTCTCCGTGCTGCCGGTGTTCCTCACCGGAGCGCTCGCCGTGCAGATCTCCGCCGAGCTCGGTTTCGACCCGGCAGGTCTCGGGCTCGTCGTCGCGCTCTACTTCGGAATCAGCGCGCTGGCCTCGCTCCCCTGTGGCTGGCTCGTCGAGCGGTTCGGCTCGGGACCGACCAGCCGGACGGCGGTGACGGGCGCGGCCCTCGTGATGGGAGCGGTCGCCGCGTTCGCCGGCTCGTACGCGGCCCTGGTGACGATCCTGCTGTTCAGCGCGTGGTGCAACGTGCTCGGCCAGCTGTCGTCGAACCTGACGCTCGCGCGCTACGTGCCCCCCGCCCGGCTCGGCCTCTCCTTCGGGATGAAGCAGTCCGCGATCCCGCTGGCGACGCTGCTGTCCGGCCTCGCGGTGCCGGCCGTCGCGCTGACGGTCGGCTGGCGGTGGGCGTACGTCATGGGCGCCGGGCTCGCACTGGCCGCGCTGCTGGTGGCTCCGCGCGACACGGCGGGCCGGGTCCGCACACGGGCCGCACACGGCGAGCGGGCAACCGCTGCGCTCAGCGTCATCGGGATCGCCGCCGGTCTGGCTGCGGCCGCGGCCAACGCGCTCGGCATCTTCCTGGTCGCGTCCGCGGTCGAGCGTGGCATCAGCCCGGGCCTCGCAGGGCTGACCCTGACGATGGGCAGCGCGGTCGGGTTGACGCTGCGGCTGGCCAACGGCTGGCTCGCCGACCGCAGGTCGGGTGGGCACGTCGCGGTCGTCGCCGGGAGCCTGCTGCTCGGCGCCGGCGGGCTCGCCCTGCTCGCGGTGCCCGGTGCACCGGCGCTCGTGATCGGCACCGTGCTGGGCTTCGGGCTCGGCTGGGCATGGCCGGGCCTGCTGCAGTTCGCGGTGGTCCGGCTCAACCCGTCAGCGCCTGCGGCGGCGACGTCCATCGTCCAGGCCGGGGTCTACGCGGGTGGGTTCATCGGGCCGATCGGGTTCGGCTTCATCGCCACGCATGCGTCGTTCCCCGCGGCGTGGCTGACCGGCGCGATCACGATGGTCGTCGCGTCGGCGATGATGGTGGTGGGCCGGCACATGCTGGTGGCCCACCGCGCCGACCGCGAGATGACGGCCGCACTGCGGATCAGCGCTGCGAGCTGAGCGCGGCCAACAGCGCTCGCAGGGTCTCCTCCGCCGCTGCCACGCTGATCTCCCCCGGGTCCCCGTCCAGGTTCAGCTCCTGGACGCGCTGGTCCGCTCCGTCGTCTACGGCCACGTAGACGGTGCCGGGGTCCTGCCCGTCCTGCGACGCGGGCCCGCCTGCTCCGGTGACGGCGACGGCCACGTCGGCACCCAGCAACCGCCGCGCGCCGCGGGCCATCGCCTCGGCCGCCGAAGCGCTCACGACCGGACCATCCGGGACGTCGAGCACCTCGTGCTTGACCTCACTCGAGTAGGCCACCAGGGATCCGCGGAACCACGCGCTGGCCTCCTCGGCCGCGGCGAGCGCCGTGGCCACCATCCCGCCCGTGAGCGACTCGGCCACGGCGACCGTGAGGCCGCGTCGCCGCGCCAGCTCGGACACCTCGCGGGCCACCCGGTCGCGGGTGTCCTCGTCCGGCCTTACGGACCCGTGCTCGATCGTCGACTCTGACTGCACGCTGGGCCGGTACCCCGGGTACGTCCCCGTCAACCGGACTCCAGCCGTTGTGCGAGGCCGATCGCGTCGAATGGCGCGTGCACCTTGGCGTCGTTGTCGAAGTAGACGAACACGTCCCTGCCCTCCGGACGCCATGGTGCCGGCGGGCCGACCGTGTGCTCGCCCGTCGGCGACTCCCCGGCGCGCCATGCCCTGACCTTGGCCGCCCACATGTCCAGCGCGTCGGGCGTGTAGCCACTGGTGTAGAGCTCGGCATCGCCGTGCAGCCGGACGTAGACGAAGTCGGCGGTCACGTCCTCGAGATGGGGCCACGTCCCGGCCGTGTCCGCCACCACGAGCGCGACGTCCTGCTCCCGGAGCAGCTCCACGAACGCCGGCGTGCAGAAGGAGGGATGGCGCACCTCGATGGCATGGCGTAGGGGGCGGTCGGCGTCGGTCTCGATGTGGGCCCGCCCGTCGAGGCGCTCGTCGTGCCGCGCCGCGAGCTCGGCGGCGGCACCGGTCGTGCGTGGCAGCAGCGCGAGGAACTCGTCGATCCGCGCCGGGTCGAAGCGGAGCCGTGGCGGCAGCTGCCACAGCACCGGTCCGAGCTTCGGCCCGAGGGCGAGCACGCCGGAGGCGAAGAAGTTCGCGAGCGGTGTCCCGACGTCCCGCAGCTGCTTGAGGTGGGTGATGAAGCGCCCGCCCTTGACCGCGAACAGGAAGTCGTCGGGCGTATCGGCAGCCCACGCGCGGTAGTTCTCCGGGCGCTGCAACGAGTAGAAGGATCCGTTGATCTCGATGCTGGGGACCAGCCGGGACAGGTGTTCGAGCTCGCGGCGCTGTACGAGGCCGCGCGGATAGAACGTGCCGCGCCACGGCGGGTAGCGCCAGCCCGACGTTCCGACCCACGTTCCGGCCACGTGGGCGAGCATCTCATCTGCGGGGCAGGATGACGCCCGTGGACGACGAGGCAGCAGTGGTGGTGACGGGCGCGGCAGGTGCCCTCGGCGAGGCCGTCGTGGCCGCGTTCCTGGCGGGCGGGAGACCCGTGATCGCCATGGGCCACGCCGGCGCCCGCCTGGACGAGCTCGGCGCGCAGGACGGCGTGCACTCCGTGCCGGCCGACCTCGCGAGTCGGGACGACGTGCACGCTGCTTTCGCGACCGCCGACGCGCTTCCCGTCACACCGTCCGCGCTCGTGGCGCTGGCCGGCGCCTTCACCCCGGGGAAGCTCGCCGACGTGGACGAGAAGGGTCTGGACGGGTTGTGGCGCTCCAACCTCGGCTCGGCATTGTGGGCGGCGCAGGCGATCGCGCCGCGGCTCGCGGCGCGCGGCGGTGGCTCGATCGTCACGGTCGGGTCGAAGACAGCGGTTCAGGGCAAGGCTCCGGTTGCCCATGCCGCGAGCAAGGCCGCGGTCGTCCGGCTCACCCAAGTGCTGGCTGACGAGCTGCGCCAGGATCGGATCCGCGTCAACGCGGTGCTGCCCTCGGTGATCGACACTCCGGCCAACCGCAGCTGGATGTCGGCGGACCTGGCGGCGCGGGCGGTGGCTCCGGCCGCGATCGCGAAGGTGATCGCATTCCTTTCCGGCCCGGACGCGGCTCCGATCAGCGGCGCGGCCATCCCGGTGTACGGCGATGCCTGACCTGAGGGCCGCGGTCGGGACGGTGCTCGACTGGCCGGTCGACCACGCCACCGCGGCCGTTGTGGATGCCGACGGCATCGTCCTCGGGACGGCAGGCGAGCAGGACCGGGTGTACCGGCTCGCGTCGGTGACGAAGCTGCTGAGCGCCTACGCCGTCCTCGTCGCCGTGGAAGAGGGCGCCGTCGACTGGGACACTCCCGCCGGCCCCGACGGCTCCACCGTGCGCCACCTCGCCGCGCACACCTCCGGCCTGTCGTTCTCCGACGGTGCCGTGCAGGCCAAGCCGGGCAGCAGGCGCATCTACTCCAACGTGGGGTTCGAGGTGCTGGGCGACACCGTCGCGGCGGCAGCGGGCATGCCGTTCGCCCAGTACCTGCACGAGGCCGTGCTCGGCCCCCTCGGTATGACCGCCACGCGGCTCGACGGCTCGCCCGCAGCCGGCGCCGTCGGGTCGGGTGCGGACCTGGCGCGCTTCGCTGCGGAGCTGCAGGCCCCGACGCTCGTGCACCGGGCCACGCTGGACGAGGCCACCTCCGTCGCGTTCCCCGGCGTCGACGGCGTGCTGCCCGGCTACTCCAGGCAGAAGCCCAACGACTGGGGACTGGGGTTTGAGATCCGCGACGGCAAGTCGCCGCACTGGACCGGCGCCGGTAGCTCACCGCGGACGTTCGGGCACTTCGGCCAGTCCGGCACCTTCCTGTGGGTCGATCCGGACGCCGGAGCGGCGTGCGTGGTGCTCACCGACCGCGACTTCGGGCCGTGGGCGGTGGAGGCCTGGCCGTCGTTCACCGACAAGGTCCTCGCTGCTCTCTGACGGTCTTGTGTGGCCGAGTACGGCCGAGTGCGCAGGGCGGGAATCATCCGCGGGGTTGGACCGTTGTACGACTGTCCGAACCGAGCGACCTGTGTCCCCGGGTCTCACATAACAAGAGCCACCGCGGAATACCGTTCGGCAGGAGCCGTGGTGTGCCACTCGCCGCGAGGCGACCAGCGCTCGGTTCGGACGCCTCCTCGGTCCCGGGAACAATCCCCAGGTCGGGGTCGTTGAGAACAATGTCCGAGCCGGGTGACCGTGTCCCCGGGTCTCACATAACTAGAGCCGCCACGGAATACCGTTCGGCAGGAGCCGTGGTGCGCCACTCGCCGCGAGGCGACCAGCGCCCGGTTCGGACCTCGATCCTCCTCCCTCCCCTCCTCCCACTCCGACCTGCCGCGTCCGGCGTTCCCGCCGCCGGGCGCGGCTACCCGGGCGGCGGCGCTGGCCCCCGACGGCGTCGCCCCCTCCATGCCTTCTCGACCGGGAACAATCCGGACCGGTGGCCCCGGGTCCCACCTGACAAGAGGCGCCGCGGAACACCCGCGGTGCGCCAACTCGCCGCGAGGCGACCGGGGCCCGGTTCGGATATTCCTCCCTCCTCGTTCCTCGTATGACCTGGCGCGGCCGGTGTCCCCTCGCCGGTCGCGGCTACCCGGGCGGCGGCGCTGGCCCCCGACGGCGCCGCCCCCACTCAGCTTCTCGACCGGGAACAATCCGCAGGTCGAGATGGTTGAACCAGATGTCCGAGTCGGGCGATCCGTGTCCCCGGGTCTCACCATTTGCCACCTTCGGGTGCGCCACGCGCCGAGAGGCGACCGGCGCCCGGCCCGGACATCTCACCCCTCGAGCAGCAGAGGACGACGACCATGAAGGGCGATCGGGTCGAGATCGTCATCGACGCGGGTAGCGGCACCACCCGCACCTACGAGATCACGGCGACCCGCGCGGGCCGCAAGGTCGGTATCACCCACTCCCGCGGCGTCGTGGAGGTGAGCGAGACCACGCGCGGCGGCAGCACAGTGCGTACCGCGCGATTCCTCGCGGGGCGCGTTCTCGCGCTCGTCGAGCATCCTGCGGCTGACGACCCCGTCGCCGACGAGATCACCCCCACCCTGCGCTCCGCCTGAGCGCCGACCCCAGGCAGACTCCTTCCACGATGTCCTCTCCCGCGGCCCGAGCAACTGACGCGCGTCCGGCGCCGGTCGACCCACCCGTCGGCGCCGTCCCCTCCCGCGACGGCGCCGCGACCGCCGGGGTCGCCCGCGAGGGTGCCCGGCCGAGCCGGGGGCACTCCGACATCCCGTCCCGCGACGACGCCGAGGCGCGGGACGGGGCCGTACGTGGGGAAAGCGGCGGCAGCAGGCCCCGTAGGCCGCGCCGCCGCAGGCCGCGGTCCCGCACCGACGAGGGCACCATCACGCCGGGCGGCAGCCCGCCGGCGTCTTCCGACCACCACGAGGCCGCTGACGGCCCCGTGCCCGCGTTCTCGGAGGCCGAGGTGGATGCGCTCGCCGAGCGGCTCCCCCGTCTCTCCCTGCGCGACGAGCACCGCCTCGCCCGCCGTCTCGACACCGCACGCCGCACCCGCGACCACGCCGCCCGCGGCCGCGCCCTCGCGAGCATCGCCGCCGCGCTCGACGTCGGCGAGCAGCGCATCGCCGCTCGGCGAGCGCCCACGATCAGCTATCCCGCCGCACTGCCGGTCAGCGCTCGCCGGGAGGACATCGCCGCCGCGATCCGCGACCACCAGGTCGTCATCGTGGCGGGCGAGACCGGCTCCGGGAAGACCACGCAGATCCCGAAGATCTGCCTGGAGCTCGGCCGTGGCGTCCGCGGGCTGATCGGACACACACAGCCCCGCAGGCTGGCCGCGCGGACCGTCGCCGCGCGCATCGCCGAGGAGCTGCACACCGACCTCGGCACCGCTGTCGGCTGGAAGGTGCGCTTCACCGACCATGTCGGCGACGACACGATGGTCAAGCTCATGACGGACGGCATCCT
>JAODNO010000714.1 GCA_025465235.1 Pseudonocardia sp. | reverse complement strand
CAGCAGGTGCGAGATGGCGACGACCGCAGTGGGTGCGTCGTCGGTGCGAGCGGAGTCGTCCATCAACGCTCGCTCCTTAGAGCAAGGCGGTGGCTTAGGCGCAAGATACGTAACGTAAAACATCGTCACAATGCACAGCGTTGACCAGTGTCGGGGGCACTGCTAGACAATCTACATGCATACGATCGATATCACCGCGCTACGGATCTCGGGCCGGCGCCACCCCAGGGCCTACGCGAGCCCGGTCCGGCCGGTACGGGCGCCGGGGACGAAGTCCCGGCTCGGGGATGAGGTCCGAGGTGCATGACCTCGTGCACGGGGGCGGCACGATCATCGACGGCACTGGGGCTCCTGCCCGGTCGGCCGATGTCGGCATCCGCGGCGGGCGGATCGCCGAGATCGGCTCGATCGCCCGGAGCGGGGCGGCGCACCGCTACGTCGACGTGTCCGGAGCTGTGGTGTGCCCCGGCTTCATCGACCTGCACTCGCACGCTGACTACACGGTCTTCGCAGCGCCGGATGCCGTGACCCAGGCCGCGCAGGGCGTCACCACGCTGGTCACCGGCAACTGCGGGTTCTCCCCGTTTCCCGTGCTGCCCGAGCACGCCGAGGAGCTGCGATCCCACGGTGGCTTCCTCGACGACGGCCTGACGTGGGAGTGGTCGACCGCGGGGGAGTACGCCGCGGCCGTCGACCGGCTCCCGCTCGGCGTGAACATCGTTCCCCAGGTGGGGCACTCCTCGCTGCGGATCGCTGTGCTCGGCCTCGATGACCGGAGGCCGGACGACAGGGAGCTCGCGCGGATGCGCGGGCTCGCCCGGGTGGCCTTCGCCGACGGGGTCGCCGGGCTGTCCAGCGGGCTGATCTACGCCCCGGCCTCGTACGCCGCGCCGGGGGAGCTGGCAGCCGTCGCTGCCGAGGCCGCCCGGTTCGGGCGGGTCTACTCGACGCACATCCGCGACGAGGGCGACCACCTCGACAGGGGGATCGACGAGGCGATCGAGGTCGGCAGGCGCACGGGCGTGCGGGTCGAGGTCTCTCACCTGAAGGCGGTGGGGCCGGCCAACTGGGGGCGGATCGGGGCCGCGATGGAGCAGATCGCCGCAGCTCGCCGGGACGGGGTCGACGTGCGCGCGGACCAGTACCCTTATGCGGCAGGGAGCACGACGCTCACCACCCGCTTGCCGGGTTGGTCGATGGAGGGCGGGGTGCCGGAGCTGCTGCGCAGGCTGGCGGATCCGGGGGTGTGCGACCGGATCGTCGCCGAGCTGGAGGCCGACGGCATCTGGTCGTTCCTGCCCCCGCGCATCGTCGTCGCCGACACGCCCGAGGGGCCGTTCCGCCGGTTCGTGGGCCAGGACCTTGCCACGATCGCCGCGGCGATCGGGGAGCCGCCTGCCGGCGCGATGCTGGAGGTACTGCGCCGGCAGCGCGGCATCGTGTCGATCATCATGCACGGGATGGCGGAGGACGACGTCCGCCTGGCGCTGGCCGACCCTGCGGTGGCTGTCGCGAGTGACGGGTGGGTTCTGCATTGTCCTGGTGAGGGAATGCCACACCCTCGCAGCTTCGGCACGTTCGTGCGGGTGCTGGGTCGGTACGTCCGCGACGAGGGGCTGCTGGACCTACGGACGGCGGTCGCGAAGATGACCTCGCTCCCCGCGTCGCGGCTGGGCTGGACGGACCGGGGCGTCCTGCGTCCCGGCGCCGTGGCCGACGTCGCCTGCTTCGACCCGGAGCGGGTCTTCGACCTGTCGACGTTCGACGAGCCGTGGCAGTTGGCGGAGGGCGTCGTGCACACGCTCCTGCGGGGGCAGTTCGTGTGGAAGGACGGGGCGCCCACGGGAGTTGCCGCCGGGCAGGTGGTGCGCACCGGGCACGTCGGGTCGTAGGCCCTCCCGGCGGACGGACCTCCACGCGCAGCTCCCGCGCTTCGTCGACGTCGATTGAGTCAATGAGTGAGAAGGGACGGATTCGTCTGCCATGACCCGAGCTGAAGATCTGATCACCGGCCTCGAGGATCGCCTTCCGGACCTGGAGGCGCTCTATCGCGACCTGCACGAGCACCCCGAGCTGTCGTTCCAGGAGAAGCGCACCGCGGCGGTGATGGCGGGCCGGCTCGCCGCCGCGGGTTTCGAGGTGACGATCGGGGTGGGCGGGACCGGCGTGGTCGGGGTGCTGCACAACGGGCAGGGACCCACCGTGCTGCTGCGGGCCGACATGGACGCCCTTCCGGTCGAGGAGATCGAGAAGGTGCCCTACCGCAGCCGCGCCACCGGCACCGACCCGGACGGGCTTGCCGCTCCGGTCATGCACGCCTGCGGGCACGACACCCACATGACCGCGCTGGTCGGCGCGATCGAGCAGCTTGCCGCGCGCCGCGGGGACTGGTCGGGCACCGTGCTCGCCGTCCTCCAGCCGGCCGAGGAGGTGGGGGGCGGTGCCCGCGCGATGCTCGACGACGGGTTCCTGGAGCGGTTCCCGCGCTTCGACGTCGCGCTGGGGCAGCACATCACCTCGGCGCCCAGCACCCACCTCTACGCCTGCCCCGGCGTGTTCATGGCGGCGGCCGACAGCCTGCGGATCACCGTGCACGGGCGCGGCGGGCACGGCTCGACACCGCAGGCCACCATCGACCCCGTGGTCATCGCCGCGTCCATCGTGCTGCGGCTGCAGACGATCGTCGCGCGAGAGGTCGCGCCGAACGACGTGGCCGTGGTGACAGTCGCCGCTATCCACGCCGGCCGCAAGGAGAACGTCATCCCTGCGGAGGCGGAGCTCAAGGTCAACGTCCGCACCTTCGATCCGGACGTCCGGGCGCACGTGCTGGCTGCGATCACGCGGATCGTGCAGGCGGAGGCCGCGGCCGCCGGAGCGCCGCGGGAACCCGAGATCGCTCCGATCAACGGCTTCCCCCTGCTCACCAACGACGTCGAGGCGACGAGGAAGGTGATGGCGGCGTTCAGCGGGGCGTTCGGTGCGGACTGTGTCCACGAGACGACTCCCAAGACGGGCAGCGAGGACTTCGGGTGCTTCGCGGAGGCAGCCGGGGTGCCGTCGGTCTTCTGGAACTTCGGCGGGTTCGATCCGGCGCTCTTCCCGGACGGCCCGGAGCGGCCACAGGTGGCGGTGGCCGCCGGGAGGGCACCCGGGGGGCACTCGCCCGAGTTCGTCCCGACCGGCCTCGAGCCGACCCTGCGACGTGCCGTCGAGGCGATGCTGACGGCGGCCGCGATCTGGCTGGGGCCCGGCGTGGCCGCCGAATGAGGTGGAGAAGCTGTTCGCACCACCCGGCGCAGCGGCTCCAGCAGCGCCTGCGCCCGCTCCTCGACCCTGGCCGACCCGGTCGCGGAGCAACGTCGGAACGTGTCGGTGCGATCGTCGGCATCTCAGTGGTTGTGGTGGACCGCCGCGTGGTGGACCGCCTTCATGTCGGCGCGAACCTTCGGTTCGACGACGCCGCGTTCAGTGACCACGGCATCGATG
>JAODNO010000713.1 GCA_025465235.1 Pseudonocardia sp. | reverse complement strand
CGGCGGCTGCACCAGGCCTACGTCGCGGCGTGGGTCCGGCTCGTCGACCCGGTGCTGACGGGGCCGCAGTTCGCCGTGCTCACCGCCGTGAACGCCTACCCCGGCGTCGAGCAGGGCTCGCTCGCGCGTGCCGTTGCGCTGGACCGCTCGACGATGGCCAGCATCGTGCGCCGCCTCGAGGAGCGCGGCCTGATCACCCGGGAGACCCCGGCCCAGGACGGCCGCAAGCGCCTCCTGCACCTCACCCCTGCGGGCAGCACGACGCTGCACGAGGCGGACCGGCGCGCCCGCGAGCTCGACGTACTGCTGATGCAGGGTTACGACCCGGAGCACCAGGACGCGCTGCTGACGCTGCTCACGGCGCTGTCCGAGCGCTGGGAGAGCCTCGTCGACGACTGACGTCGTGGGCGCTTCCGGGTTTCTGACGCGTTACAGCTCACCGAACCCCTTGCATTTCCCGATCGTCAGTGTTCGGATTATCTCCGTCGGGCACCGCGCCGGTACCCGTGAGCTACGGAGAGAACGAGCCCGACCGCCGTCCCGGATCCGTCCACTGTGATCTTGCGGTCCGCGGCGACCGGCACTCGGGTGATCCGCATCGATGTCGCAGGAGGAACAGTGCCGGCCAGCCAGTCGTACTCGGTCACCATCGCCGGTGGCGGTCTCGGTGGGCTGACCACCGCGCTGTCGCTGCGCCGCCGAGGCCTGCGGACCACCGTCCTGGAGGCTGCGCCGCAGCTCGGCGAGGTGGGCGCCGGGATCCAGACCGCACCCAACGCGAGCCGGATCCTGCTGGGCCTGGGGCTGCGGCGGCAGCTCGAGGCCATCCGCACCGAGCCGCTGGACCAGGTCCGCAGGCGCTGGCGGGATGGCAGCATCATCGCCCAGCTCCCACTCGGCGACCGCGTCAAGCGCGAGTACAACGCGCCGTACTGGCACTACCACCGCGCCGACCTGCACCGGGTCCTGCTCGACGCCTGCCTGGACCCGGACGGCGCCGGCCCGGTCGTCGAGGTGCACACGGACGCGAAGGTCGTCGACATCGACCACACCGAGGTCACCAACCCGGTCGCGATCACCACCGACGGCCGCCGGTTCGCCGGGGACGTCCTCGTGGGCGCTGACGGCATCCGGTCCAGCGTGCGCGACGCGATGGGCCTGCCGGACACCCTCGTCTTCTCCGGGGAGATGGCCTACCGCGCCCTCATCCCCGGCGACAAGATCGCGGCCGACCCCGCGACCCGCTTCCTGCTGGACCGGTACCACTCCACCATCTGGTACGGCCCGGACCGGCACCTCGTGCACTACATGATCCGCGGCGGGGAGTTCCTCAACGTCGTCGCTATCGTCCCGAACACGCTCGACATCGCCGCCACCTGGGCCGCGCCGGCCACCGCTGACGAGCTCGTCGACGCGTTCCCCGGCTGGGACGACCGGGTGGCCGCGATGTTGTCCAAGGCGGAGGGGGACGCGTCGAAGTGGGCGCTGTACCGGCGCCGCCGGGACCCGGTGTGGGTCGACGGCCACGTGGCCCTGCTCGGCGACGCCTGCCACGCGATGCTGCCCTACCAGGCGCAGGGTGCCTCGCAGGCCATGGAGGACGCTGCGGTCCTCGCCGAGGAGCTCGGCGCCGTGACCCGCGAGGGCGTCCCCGGCGCGCTCATCCGCTACGTCGGACGGCGCGCCAAGCACGCCGGGATGGTGCAGGACGCGTCACTGGAGAACATGCGCTTCTACCACCTGCCCGACGGCCCCGAGCAGCAGGCGCGCGACGCCGAGCTGCGGACCTTCGGCGGGGAGTCCGACGTCTCATACGACTGGCTGTGGAACGGCACCCCCCTCAACGACCCCGATCTCGAATCCTTCTCCTACGCGTTCGTGCGCTGACGCGCCGAATCCAGACAACGGAGCAGACATGCGTACAGGCGACCAGGTCGTCCAGGACCTCCCGTGGAGATGGGGGGTGCAGGGGCGGATCTTCATCATCGGTGGGCTCGGCTACATGTTCGACGCCTGGGACGTCGCGCTCAATGGCTTCCTCACCCCGCTGCTCGGACAGGAGTTCGACCTCTCCACCGGTGAACGCGGGCTCGTCGCGACGTCGAACCTCGTCGGGATGGCCGTCGGCGCCGTCGCGTGGGGCACGATCGCGGACCGGATGGGCCGCAAGAAGGCGTTCAGCCTCACGCTGCTGATCTTCGCGCTGTTCTCCGTGCTCGGTGCGCTGTCGCCGAGCTGGGAGATCTTCCTGGTGCTGCGCTTCCTCGCAGGCGTCGGCCTCGGCGGGTGCATCCCGGTCGACTACGCGCTGGTCAGCGAGTTCTCGCCGAGGAAGCAACGTGGCCGGGTGCTCGCCGCGATGGACGGCTGGTGGCCGATCGGCGCCACCCTCTGCGGTGTCGCGTCAACGCTCCTGCTCCCGCTGAACGGCAACTGGCGCTGGATGCTCGCGGTAATGGTCCTCCCCGCGCTGCTGCTGTTCTGGATCCGCCGGGGTATCCCCGAGTCGCCGCTGTATCTGACTCGGATGGGCCGCGAGGCCGAGGCCCGCGCCGTGATCGACGACATGGTCGAGAGGACCGGCGCCGCCCCCGAGCCCTACGAGATCCCGCTCCCGGTGGCCGCCGAGAAGAAGCCCACCCGCGGGCTCGCCGCGGCCGTCGAGCAGCTGCGCCTGGTCTGGGCGTTCAACCCGACGATCACCGGCGTGGCCTGGACGCTGTTCATCACCGTCATGCTCGTCTACTACGCCGCGCTGGCCTGGATGCCCTCGATCCTGCGGGCCCAGGGCATGGGCGACTACGCGGCCTTCGCCGGGACCACCGTGATGAACGCGGTCGGCATCCTCGGTGTGGCGGTGTCGGTGCTGCTCGTCGAGGTCGTCGGCCGGAAGTGGGTCATCGGGGTCGCCGCCCCGCTGGCCGCCGCCGCGCTGGTCGTCTTCGCGCTCGTGCTGGACGTGCCCGCCGCGGCACTGACGATGATCGCCGTGTTCGGCTTTCTGATCCTCGTCGCGATCCCGGTCATGTACGCCTACGTCTCCGAGCTCTACCCCACCGAGCTGCGAGCCAGCGGGTTCGGCTGGGCGTCGTCTTCGAGCCGGGCGGTCACCGGGTTCACCCCGTTGATCTTCGGCAGCCTGCTCTGGCCGGTGCTCGGCCTGCCGCTCACGTTCACCGTGCTCGGCGTGATCGTCGTGGCCGCGGTCGTGTGGATGGCCGTCGCCGCGCCGGAGACCCGGGGCCGCGAGCTCGACCGCGTCACGGGCGCCGAGGAGCCGGCCGTGGTCCCCGCCGACAAGGGCGACAAGACCGCTGTATGAGGCTGACCCCATGAAGCCCGCCGCCTTCACCTACCACCGCGCCCGCTCCGTGGCGGCCGCGGTGGGACTCCTGAACGACCTCGGGGACGATGCGAAGATCATCGCCGGGGGTCAGAGCCTGGTCGCGATGATGAACTTCCGACTCGCCCGGCCCGAGCACCTGATCGACATCGGCCGCGTCCCCGGGCTGGACCACATCCGGCGCGACGGTGCGGCCCTGCGGATCGGCGCGCTGGTCACCCACCATGCCGTCGAGACCGCGGACCTCGGGACGGACTTCGCGGTGGTCTCCGATGCGATGCGCTGGATCGGGCACCTCCCGATCCGGACCCGCGGCACCGTCGGAGGCAGCCTCGCGCACGCCGACGCCACCGCCGAGTGGTGTCTGCTCGCGGTGCTGCTCGACGCGGAGATCGTGGCCGAGGGGTCGGGCGGGCGGCGGACGATCCCGGCCGGCGAGTTCTTCCAGGGGGTCTTCACCACAGCCCTGGAGCCGGACGAGCTGATCGTCGAGGTGGTGTTCCCGCGGCCCGCTCCCCGAGCCGCGCTCACCGAGTACGCGGAGCGCCGCGGGGACTTCGCGACCGTCGCGGCCGCGGTGGACCTCGACGCGCCCCGGGTGGTGCTCGGCGGCGTCGCGACCGTGCCCCTCCGCGTCCCCTCCGCCGAGGCCGTCCTGATGACCGACGGTCCCAGGATACCGGCCGGGGAGGCGGCGGCTGCCGCGATCGATCCCCGCGACGAGCCGGGCGTGAGTGCGCACTACCGGCGCGCGCTCACCCGGACCCTCGTCGAACGCGCCTGCGAGGAGGCCGCAGCACGATGACACCCGAACCCCATCTCCGGCGCGACGGCGCCTGGGTCGGCGCCTCCGTGCCCCGCCGGGAGGACCCACGGCTGCTTGCCGGGCGCGGGCGGTTCGTCGACGACATCGTGCTGCCCGGGATGCTGCACGCCCAGTTCGTGCGCAGCACCGCGGCGCACGCGCGGATCACCGCCGTCGACCTGTCCGAGGTCCGCGCGGTGCCCGGCGTCGTCGCCGCGTTCAGCGCTGAGGACCTCGACCTCGACGACATAACCGCGGAGCTCGACCGCCCCGCCCACGAGTTCGTACCCACCTCCATGCCGGTGCTGGCCCGCGACCGCGTGCGCTACGTCGGGGAGCCGATCGCGATCGTGATCGCCCGTGACCCGTACGCCGTCGAGGACGGCCTGGAGGCCGCCGTCGTCGAGTACGAGGAGCTGGAGCCGGTCGTCTCGGACACCGCGGCGCTGGCCGAGGGCGCCCCGCTGGTACACGACAACGCCCCTGCCAACACCCTCGTCGACGTCTCGCTGTTCGCCACCGAAGGCATCGACGACGTGTTCGCCGAGGCCGACTGCGTGGTCCGGATCCGGACCAAGACCGGCCGGCAGAACGCGCTGCCGCTCGAGACCCGCGGCGTCGTCGCGGACTGGGACGACCGCGACGAGCAGCTCCGCGTCCAGACCTGCACGCAGGTTCCGCACCAGGTCCGGACCGTCCTGTCGCGCTGCACCGGGCTCCAGGAGCGGCAGGTCCGGGTCACCGTGCCGGACATGGGCGGCGGGTTCGGCCAGAAGTGCGTCGTGGGGCGCGAGGAGATCGCCGCCGCGGCCGCTGCACTCCGGCTGCGCAGGCCGGTGAAGTGGATCGAGGACCGTCGGGACGCGCTGACCGCGGCGTTCCTGGCCCGCGAGCAGCGCTACGACGTGCGCGCCGCGTTCGACGCCGAGGGCAGGATCCTCGCGATCGACGCCGACGTCGTCTGCGACATGGGCGCCTACTCCTGCTACCCGTTCACGGCCGGCATCGAGCCGCTGATGGCGTCGGCGGAGATGCCTGGTGTCTACAAGCTCCCCGCCTACCGGGTCCGCGGCCGCGCGGTCACCACGAACAAGGCCCCGACCGCCCCCTACCGCGGGGTGAGCCGGCCGCAGTACGTGATGGTCGTCGAGCGGCTGATGGAGCGGGCCGCGCGCGAGCTGGGGATGGACCCCGTCGAGATCCGGCGCCGTAACGTGATCACCGTCTTCCCCTACACCGGGATCAACAACATCACCTACGACCCGGGCTCCTACCGTGAGTCGCTCGACCTGTGTGAGCAGGTGCTGCGCGACGAGGGCTGGTACGACGTGCGCGGCTCCGCGGACCGGGTGATCGGCATCGGCTACGCGTGTTTCTCGGAGCGCACCGGCTACGGCTCGGGCGCGTTCGCGCAGCGCAAGATGTCTGTCGTCCCCGGGTTCGACATCTCCGAGGTCCGGATGGACACCTCCGGCGCGCTCGTCGTGACCACCGGGACGATGAGCCACGGGCAGAGCCACGAGACGACGATGGCGCAGATCGTGGCGGACCGGCTCGGCGTCCCGATCGACCGGATCCGGATCCAGCAGGGCGACACGGACCGGATCACCTACGGCTGGGGCTCGTTCGCCAGCCGCTCGATCACCATCGGCGGCAGTGCCGTCGCTGCGGCGTCGCGCAAGCTCGGCGACCAGCTCCGGGAGATCGCCGCCCACCTGCTCGAAGCCGATGTGGACAACACCGAACTCGACGGCGAGAGCGGCGTCCGGCTGCGCGACGCTCCCGACCGTCGGCTGTCGTTCATCGAGATCGCCGACGTGGCGTACCTGCGGGCGCACCTGCTCCCGAAGAACGTCGGCCCGGGGCTCACCGCCACAGCCAGCTTCGACGTCGGCGGCGACGGGACGTTCTCCAACGCCACGCACGGCGTCGTCGTCGAGCTCGACCGCGGTACCGGGGGCGTGGAGATCCTGCGGTACGTGTGCGTCGAGGACTGCGGCGTGGCGATCCACCCGCAGGTCGTCGAGGGGCAGTGCCGCGGCGGTATCGCGCAGGGCATCGCGGGTGCACTGTTCGAGCAGGTCACCTACGACGACGCCGGGCAGCCGCTGTGCCCGAGCTTCATGGAGTACAAGGTGCCGACCGCCGCCGAGATCCCCGACGTGGAGATCCACCACCTCGAGACGCCGTCCGCGTTCACCGAGAGCGGCGCGAAGGGCGCCGGCGAGGGCGGCACGATCGGCGCGCCCGCCGCGGTCCTCAACGCCGTCAACGACGCGCTGCGGAGCACCGGCGTCGAGCTGGACGACACCCCGATCGCACGGGAGACCGTGCACCGCGCGCTGGAGGCGGGCTCGTGACCGAGGTGCAGTTGATCGAGCTGACAGTCAACGGCGAGCGGCACGACCTCGCGGTCGAACCCCGCCGCACGCTGGTCGACGTGCTGCGCCACGACCTCGGCCTCACCGGCACGCACGTCGGGTGCGAGCACGGGATCTGCGGAGCGTGCACCGTGCTCGTCGACGGTGCCCCGGCGCGGGCGTGCCTGATGTTCGCCGCGCAGGCCGAGGACGCGGACATCCGGACCGTCGAGTCGCTCGCGGCGCCCGACGGGACGCTGAACGACCTGCAGCGGAGCTTCTCCGCGCACCACGGTCTGCAGTGCGGGTTCTGCACACCCGGATTCCTCATGCTCGCCGAGGGGTACCTCGCCGAGCGCCCGGAGGCGTCGAAGGAGGAGATCCGCGAGGTCGTCGCCTCGAACGTGTGCCGCTGCACCGGTTACCAGACCATCGTCGAGGCGATCGACGACTGCGCGGGCAGACGTCGCGCCGCGTTCCAGGCCCAGCTCGACTCCGGGAGGAGCGCATGACCAGCCAGTACGGCCTGCCGACCGACAAGACCTACGCCCGGGCCGGGTTCGGCGCGGCCGTGGACCGGGGTGCGCGTCCGGCGATCGTGGTCGTCGACCTGACGAACGGGTTCACCGACCCGGACGCACCCACCGGCGCCGACCTCACCGACGTCGTCGCCGCGACCTCGGACCTGATCACCGCTGGACGGGCCGCGGGCGTGCCCGTCGTGTTCACGACGATCGCCTACACCCCGGCCGAGACGGAGTCCGTGGTCTGGTTGCGGAAGGCACCGGGGATGGCAGCGCTGCGGGAAGGCAGCCCCGCCGTCGCGATCGACGACCGGCTGCCGCGCACCGACGCCGACCACCTGATCACCAAGAAGGGCGCGTCCGCGTTCTTCGGAACCACGCTCGCGGCGCTGCTCGCCGGCCTGACAGTCGACACCGCGGTGGTCTGCGGCGCCACCACCAGCGGATGCGTCCGCGCGACCGCGGTCGACGCGGTGCAGTCCGGGTTCTCCGTGCTCGTGCCGCGGGAGTGCGTGGGCGACCGCGCCGCGGGGCCGCACGACGCCAACCTGTTCGACATCCAGGCGAAGTACGGGGACGTGATCGACGTGCGTGAGGCGATCGAGTACCTGAACGGGCTGCGTGGCGATGCGGTGACGGCGCGATGAGCGCCCGTACCGTCCTCCAGTCCGCGCTGGCCGACCTCAGCGACATCCCCGCCACCAGCCGCTGGGTCCGCTCCGGCGCGCTGCGGCTGCACGTCCTCGACTACGGCGGCGACGGCGTCCCGCTCGTCGTCCTGCCCGGCATCACCAGCCCGGCGATCACCATGGACTTCGTCGCCAGGGAGCTGACCGACCTGGTCCGCCCGATCGTCGTCGACGTCCGCGGCCGCGGTCTCTCCGACGCCGGCGGGACGTACTCGCTGGAGGACTACGCCGACGACACCATCGCCGTGATCGACGGCCTCGGCCTGAAGCGGCCGCTCCTGCTCGGGCACTCGATGGGTGCCCGGATCGTGGCGGTCGCCGCGATCCGCGGGACGGCGCTGCGCGGCACCGTGCTGGTCGACCCGCCGATGAGCGGGCCCGGCCGCGGCCCCTACCCGACCACGCTGGAGGCGTTCCTCGGCCAGCTCGCCGAGGCGCAGCGCGGGACGGACGCCGACGAGGTCGCCAAGGCGTGGCCGCGGTGGCGCCGCCGGGAGCGGGAGCTCCGGGCCCGGTGGCTCTCCAGCTGCGACGAGACCGCGATCGCGGCGACGCACCTGGGCTTCGAGAGCGAGGACTTCTTCGACGCCTGGCCGAAGGTCCCGGCGCCGACTGTCCTGCTCCACGGGGCGGACAGCCCTGTCGTCACCGCCGCGGGCGCGGCGGAGGCGAAGCAGGCCAACCCGGGCGCCCGATTCATCCAGATCCCGGACGCGGGCCACATGGTGTTCTGGGACAATCCGGGCCCGGCGCTCCAGCTCGTCCGGGCCGCCCTGGCCCACCTGACGTCCTGATCTGCCGCCGAGGGCGACGTCGTGCTGCATGACGTGATCGAACCAGCCTGGTGTGGCACTCGATGAAGGCAGCTCCGCCGAGTCCAGGGTGAACGCGACCCTGCGGTCGAGCAGCCGCACTCCCGCCACGCGGGTGTCCACCGCACCGCTGTCCAGCCGCGGGCCCCGCCGCCGCGCGCCGAGCACGACATCATCGTGGTCGGCGCACGATCGAACCGTCCGACCTCGCGCTCGGTGACCCGGCAGGTGACGCTGCGGAGGTGGCGCGAGTGGAGATCCCCGGTGGGTGGGACAGCAGCGCGGTGATCGTCGACGACCGGTCGACGAGCGCACCGCCCGGCGGACGGACGTGGAGCCGTGGATGCGGACCGAGACGCGGCTGTTGCCGTGGCTCGCCTCGGCTGCCGCTGCCCGTGCCGGTACCGGAGGTGGTCGGCGAGGATCCGCTGGTCGTGCGGCACGCGCTGGCGGGTGATCCACTCGTGCACCGCGGCGGCCGTGCACGGGCACGGGCTGGCGGCGTTCCTCCGGGCGCTGCACGGGGTGCCCGTCGACGAGGCCGTCGGCAGAGGCCTGCCGGACGGGACCGAGACGGTGCGGGCTGCGCCTGGCCGCACTGGACCGGTTCGCCGACGACGTCGTCCCGCTCCTGCCGTGGGCCTCCCGGCCCCCGGCGCGGGCCCTGTTCGGGCGGCTCGCCGGCGCCCCGGCCGACGTCGTGGTCCACGGCGACCTCGGACCCGGGCACCTCCTCGCCCGCGACGACGCGCTCGCCGGCGTGATCGACTGGAGCGACGCCCGCGCCGGCGACGCGGCGAAGGACCTCGCCTGGGCGCTGCACGGGACGCCTGTCCCGTTCGCCGAGGCCCTCACCGGGAGCTACCGGGTGATCCCTGAGCTGCGGAAACGTGCACTCGACTGGCACCGGATCGGACCGTTCTACGAGGTCGCCCACGGACTCGACACCGATGCCCGGACCTCGTGGCCTCCGGTCTGGCCGGGATCGTTCGACGTCTCCGCTGAAGTGGGGGCCCGCCGGGCCCCCAGCGGGCGGAACCTCGGTTCCGGCACGCCGGGGGCGTGGCCCGGTCGCAGGCACACCCCCACCCCGCCCCAGTCCCAGAGACACCCCGGCTCGCGCGCGCATCGACCCCGGCTCGGCCGCACTCAGGGCCCGACCCGCGCACGCTCAGACCCCGACGCGGTTGCCCGAGACCCCGACTCGCGGGGTCCGGCGTCCTGTCTGGACGAGGTGGCCCTCGTGGGCCGGCCCACTGAGGAGCGGGCCGGCCGGGGATCAGGAGGTGGCCGCCGCGATGCGGACGATGCCGCCCGGGTCCGCGTACTCGCCGCTCAGGAGCCGGCCCGCGTTCGGGACGGTCGTGGGCAGGCCGAGCTCGGAGAGGATCCGGTACGTCGTGGCCGTGGCCGAG
>JAODNO010000702.1 GCA_025465235.1 Pseudonocardia sp. | reverse complement strand
ATCGGCCAGAATCGGGCGGCAGCGTTCCAGCAGGCCAAGGCCAACCACGACTTCGTCGAGCAGGAACAGGAGCTTAAGACCAACACCGCGCTGACCCGCGAGACCCACGCGCTGATAAGGCAGATCCACGAACACGTGCTCGGTCATCCCACTACAAATTCGGCCACGGACGACCGGCAATGAGCCCACGGCGGGACAGCCATCGGTCCGTTGTCGATGCATTAGCCCGGTACCGAACGAGACTGGAAATGAGAGCCCGGCTCGCAGAAGATCGTCGGCATTGTGGGACGGTCAACATCTGCCGGCTCCTCATTGGAACAAATTGAGTTGGGGGGAGGGCGGCTCGGGCCGAACCCGGCTTGCGCTGGGTTGTTGTCCCGTCGTAATGTCAAATCTCGGTGGGGGTTGGCAAAGTTGATCCAGCGGGCCGTGAACTGAATTCATGAGTCGATGATCCTGCACAATGGGGATTGGGGGACCGTCAAGAATGACCAGCACGAGCCCGCTCGAGCCCTTGACCACGCTGGCGGCCCCGCCTGCGCCTGGCCCGGCGATCAGGTCCGTTCAGCCGGACCAGGGATCACGGTGTGCTTGAGGTGGCTGGCGCGCTGGACCACGACAATGCGGCTGAGCTCCGGCAGCGGGTGGAGGGGCTGCTGGTTGCCGGGGTGCGCTACCTGCTGGTGGACCTCGTCGAGGCCGGCTCCTGCGACCCCATGGCGATCGGGGTGCTCGCCGATGCCGCACGACTTCTGGAGACCCGGCAGGGATGGCTGCGGATCAACCCGAACCGAACTGTGTCCATCGCTGCGGAGCTGGAAGAGGCGACGTTGTCCGACCTGTTCGCGATCTACCGCGCGTCATCTGGTATCTCCCGCCCGTGCGGCCGGAATGTCAGCTGACACCGACACCCGGAACGGCGAGTCCGGCGTCTTGCTGGCCGGGCGCACATTGGCAACGCGGTCCGTCAATGGGTTGGCGTCCACACTGAGGCGCCGAGATCACCTCTTGCGGTGACGCATGCCAGTGCTGGCGTGTCGGGCCGCAGTCGACGCCGCAGGCGCGGCGAGGTTGCCGGTCATGGAAAACCTGCGCGGAACTCCTCGATCCTTTGAGACGATCGGCCGGTTCCTGACCTGCCTGCTCAACTTCACCTTCGCCGGCCGAGGCGTCGCTGCCGGATCTGGCGGAGATCCTTCAGCGCGGGCTGGAGGCGTTCGCCGAGCTCGGGTACGAGTCGGTCTCGGTGCGGCGGCTCAACGAGCGCCTCGGCATGGCGCACACCTTCATCCATGACCGGTACGGATCCAAGGACGCCTTCTGGCGGGCTGTCATGGGGTCGGCCGTTGGTCACGTGAGAGATGAGGTCGAAGCCGCGCTCGACGGGGAGCAGCCGGGTGACGATCTCGCCTGGCTGACCGCCAGCGAGCGGGCGTTGCACCAGGCCGCCGCACGCCGTCCGCGCCTCGCTCGCGTCGTTGACTACGAAGCCGCCCGGAACTCATCGCGACTGACCTTCCTCCACACGCTGATGGGTCCGCTCGACGATGCGGTGCGGCCGGTCGTCGAACGGCTCGTCCGCGCGGGGACGCTGCGAGATGTCCCGTGGTACCTGTTCTATTTCGCCATCATCAAGCCGCTGGCCATCTACAGCCAGGCGCCGCTGGCGCGGCTGTTCGGCCGTCCCGATGACGCCGACGATCACACCCTGCTGAGCGCGGTGGCGCTCAACGGCCTGCTCACATGACTTTCGCCGAGCCCGACAAAAACCTGGAGCAGCCCGATGTCTTCCCTTGAACGTTCCCGCGGGACCACCGCCCTGTGGGTCCTCACCGCCGTCATCCTGCTCGGCATGCTCGTCATGGCCTTCGTTCCCGGCCTGAGAATGGTGCTGATCGTGGTGGAGGTGGGCTTCGCGCTGCTGCACGGTGCCCGGCGCTATGGTTGGCGCGCCATCGGGGTCTTCGTCGTGGCGGGCCTGATGATCAGCAACATCCTGGAGAACGTCAGCATCGCGACCGGCTTCCCGTTCGGCCACTACCACTACACCGGCGGCGGCAAGATCTTCCAGGTGCCCTGGTTCATCGGCCCGGCCTACCTCGCCACCGGCTACCTCGCCTGGATTGTGGCCACGGTGCTGCTGGGCGACGTACGCCGCAACTCGCCCTGGCTGACCACCATCGGCACCCCCGTCATTGGCGCCTTCGCCATGACCGCATGGGACCTGGCGCTCGACCCGGCGACCTCCACCATCCACCACGCCTGGATCTGGGAGAACGGCGGCGGGTTCTTCGGCGTGCCCCTGGTCAACTTCCTGGGCTGGACCTTCACCGTCTACCTGTTCATGCAGGTCTTCGCCCTCTACCTGCGGGGGCGCGGCCCGGTGCCGGCCGCGCAGCCGGACCGAGCCACGGCCGGTGACCTGCAGGCGGTACTGCTCTACGCGGCGACGACCTTCTCGTTCTTCGCAACGTTCTTCACCGGCGCGCGCACCACGGTCACCGATGCGGTCGGCACGACCTGGCACACCGGTGACATCTACGAGACATCGGTGCTGCTTACCGTCTACGGAATGTGCTTCATCGCCCTGCTTGCCCTGCTGCGCATCGCCCAGCGGCGCACCATCGCAACGGCCCCGGCGGCGGCGGCGGCCAACACCGCGGCGGAGTCCAACACCGTCCAGCGGGCGCAGCCGGACCCGGTACGCCCGTCCGCATAGCGCCGGCGCCGCCGTCGGTCGCACGGACTCATGCGCGGGGGGACCTGTGGGCCACCTACGAGCCCAGTTCCAGCACGCACGACACCGGCCCGCTCGCCCGACCTGCTGTAGGGGTTCGTGGTGAACCTCGTGGCCGCGGGCGGTGGGGTGTTGCTCGCCGCTGGCACGGGAGCCGTTGTCGGCCGCCAGCTTTGGGTGCGATCTCCGTCGACGGCATCTCGCTGCCGATCGCGCTCGGCCTCCTGATCATGATGTATCCGGTGCTGGCCAAGGTCCGCTACGCCGCCTCGACGCCGTCACCGGGGACCGGCGGCTGCTGGGCCCGGCGCTGATGTTCGCCCTGGTCTGGCTGCTGCTGCCCGACCTCCCCGAGTACCGCACCGGTCTGATCATCGTCGGGCTGGCCCGCTGCATCGCCATGGTCATCATCTGGGCCATCGGGCCGTACTACGAGCGCACCACGACGCTTGCCTTCACCGCCGCGGGTAACGACTTCGAACTCGCCATCGCGGTGGCGATCGCGACCTTCGGGGTCAGCTCCGGGCAGGCCCTGGCCGGGGCTGACCCGCTGATCGAGGTCCCGGTGCTGGTTGCCCTGGTCTACGTTTCTCTGGCCGCCCGCCGCCGCTGGACGCGCCGACCCGTCACTGGAGGAACCCCGTGACCGACATCCGCACCGGCACTCCCGAAGTGCTGTTCGTCTGCGTACACAACGCCGGCCGCTCCCAGATGGCGGCCGCGCTGCTGGACCACCACGCGCACGGTGACGCGCACGGCGCCGTGCGCGTCACCTCGGCGGGTTCCGCGCTTGCCGCGGAGATCAACCCGGCCGTCCGGGCAGTGATGGGCGAGATCGGGATCGATCTGTCCAAGGAGTTCCCCAAGCGGCTCACCACCGACGCGGTCAAGGCCGCGGACGTGGTCGTGACGATGGGCTGCGGCGACGCCTGCCCAGGGTTCCCCGGCAAGCGCTACCTGGACTGGCAGCTGACCGACCCGGCCGGCAGCCCGGTAGAAGAGATCCGCCCGATCCGCGATGACATCGACGCCCGGGTCCGCGCGCTGCTGGCCGAGTTCGTTCCAGCTTGGACGGCATAGGCATGGGCGGTCCGGGGCGCAGCTGCCCGCTGGCCTACCGCTACCAGCCCGAGGACCTCGCCGGGCCGGCGGCGTTCGCGGCCACCACCTTGTATGTGGTCGGCGGGCTCTACGGCAACACCTGCGCCCTGGACGCGGTCCTCGAGCGCGCTTCGGCGGAGCCGGCTCCGGTCGAGATCGTGTTCAACGGCGACTTCCATTACCTCGACGCGCCCCCCTCGACGTTCCGGGCGATCGCCGAGGGGGTCGGCGCGCACCGGGCCACCTTGGGCAACGTCGAGTACGCGCTCACCGCGACCGACACAGACCTCGGGTGCGGCTGCGACTACCCGGACTACATCAGCAGCAGCGTCGTCGCGGATTCCAACGCCGTGGTGGAGCGGCTGCGCGCCACGGCCGCCGGCTCACCCGAACACCTGGCCCGACTCGCCGAGCTGCCCCGCCATCTCACCGTCTCAGCCGGCGGCCGGCGGATCGGGATCGTGCACGGCGACCCCGAATCCCTGGCCGGGTGGCGGCTCGCCCTGGAAGCCGTCGAACCGGGCGACCAGGCCGCCCGCGAGCACACCGGCTGGTCCGGCACCCCGACCAGCACCGATGAGGTCGCCGACTGGTTCGTCCGGGCCGAGGTCGAGGTCCTCTGCTGCACCCACACCGGGCTGCCCTACGCCCAAGACTTCGAGCGCGACGGGCGCCGCTACCTGGTCGCCAACAACGGCGCCGCCGGGCTGCCCAACTTCACCGGGCACCGCCACGGCGTGATCACTCGGCTGTCCAGCGACCCCGCCGCCCCGGCGGACAGCCTCTACGGCATGGAGCTGACCGGGCTGCGGTTCGACGCCCTTCCCGTCCGTTACGACGCCGGACAGTGGGCGGCGGAGTTCCTCGGCACCTGGCCGCCCGGCACCCCGGGCCATCGCGGCTACCACTCCCGCATCACCTCAGGCACCTGGCTGCGTATCGAGCAGGCCGCCCGCGGCGGCGTGCGACTCGCCGGGGGCTGAGCAGGCCCCGGCGGATCAGGCGATGGCCGCGACGCCGAGCTCGGTGAGCAACACCCGGACCCGCCGTTCGATCTCGTCACGGATCCGGCGCACCGCGGCCACGTCCAGCCCGGCCGGGTCGTCGAGGACCCACTCCTCATAACGGCGGCCCGGGAAGACCGGTCAGGCGTCCCCACAGCCCAGGGTTATCACGACGTCGGCGGCGCGGATCACCTCGTCGGTCCACGGCTTGGGGTACTCCCCAAGATGTCGATGACGCGCTCGCGCATCGCATCACCCGCGGCCGGGTTGATGCGAGGGTTTGGTCGATCGTCAGGTCACGGCATTGGTGGGCTCAGCCCCGCTCCTGTGAGCGGGTTGGCTTCGCATGGTGCGCTTATGGCCTGCGCGAGGGGCTCGCCGTGCCACCATCACCTGCGGCCACGCGTCGGCTCGGTCAGCCGGAGACCGCGCGCCGGGCCTAGCGGTAGCTCGGCGTGCACGGTGGTGCCCGCGCCCGGGGGGCTCTGCACCCCGAGCCGGCCGCCGAGCGCCTCCGCCCGGTCCTTGAGCCCGACCAGACCGGATCCGCCGGCGAAGTCGGCGCCGCCGCGGCCGTCGTCGCGCACCCGGACCCGCAGCACGCCGTCGCCGGCGTCGGCGGTCTCGACGTCAACGTCGACGTCGACCGTGGAGGCGTGTGCGTGTTTGGCCGTGTTGGTCAGCGTCTCGGCCACCAGGTAGTAGGCGGCGATCTCGATCGGTTCGGGCAGCCGCCGGTCGGTCCGCACGTTCAGCTTGACCGGGATCGGCGAGCGGCGGGCGAGCGTCTTGAGCGCCAGGAGCAGGCCGCCTTCGGCGAGGATCGCCGGGTGGATGCCGCGGGCGAGCTCGCGCACCTCGTCCAGCG
>JAODNO010000681.1 GCA_025465235.1 Pseudonocardia sp. | reverse complement strand
CTGCCGGGCGGGCTGGGGTGGGGCAGGCTGGTGTCGGGTGGGGTGCTGTCGGCCGGGCTGGTGTCGGTTGGGGTGCTGCCGGCCGGGCTGGTGTCGGTTGGGGTGCTGTCGGCCGGGCTGGTGTCGGGTGGGGTGCTGCCGGGCGGGCTGGTGTCGGGCGCGCTCCTGTCGGGCAGGTCGCTGTCCCTCGCCGCGCTGTCGCTCGGCTCGTGCGCACGCTCCTCGTCGGGCCCCTCCGCTGCTCCCACGCTCCCGACGCTACCGGCCGCGGCCTTCGGACGTCGTGCACAGGCTCGTGCATGGTCGTGGCCCTATCGGCAGGTGGCGTGGTGCACCGGAGCGATCACGTCGGGTGAGCTTCCCGCACGGCTTCACGGACGGACCGAACGGACACTTCCGGGTCAGCCCGTGGCGTGCACCGGCAGGCCGCGCAGCATGACGAGCGCGGGCTCCCGCAGGACGGAGAGGTCGGCACGCGGATCGGATCGGTAGACCACCAGGTCGGCGCGGTCGCCCAGATGCAGCCCGGGCCGGCCGAGCCAGTCCCGGGCCGACCAGCTCGCGGCCCCGAGCGCGTCGCCTGCGGACAGTCCGGCACCGTGCAGCGCGATGACCTCGTCGGCGATCCGGCCGTGCACGATCCCGCCGCCCGCATCGGTGCCGGCGAACACGGGTATCCCGGCCTCGACGGCCCTGCGGACAACGCCTGCGGCGCCGGCGTGCAGCTTGCGCATGTGCGCCGCGTAGGTCGGGTACTTGGTGGCCGCGTCGGCGATTCCGGGGAACGTCTCGATGTTGATCAGCGTGGGCACCAGTGCGGTACCGCGCCGGGCCATCTCCGCGATGAGGTCGTCGGTGAGCCCGGGGCCGTGCTCGATGCAGTCGATCCCGGCGCGGATCAGCCCGGGGAGCGCGTCAGCGCCGAACACGTGCGCCGTGACCCTCGCACCCGCGGCGTGCGCCGCGTCGATCGCCGCGACGAGAACCTCGTCGGGCCACAGCGGTGCCAGGTCGCCGATGCCCCGGTCTATCCAGTCCCCTACCAGCTTCACCCAGCCGTCACCGGCCGCGGCCTGCTCGGCGACGACCTCGGGCAGGAGCCACGGATCGTCGAGCTCGGCGGCGACCCCGGGGATGTAGCGCTTGGGCCGTGCGACGTGCACGCCGGCGCGGATGATCTCGGGCAGATCCCGGCGGATCTGCAGCGGGGTGGTGTCGAGCGGTGAGCCGCAGTCGCGGATCAGCAGGGTGCCGGCGTCGCGATCGACGCGGGCCTGGGCGTCGGCCTCCTCGAGGTCGACGGCGCCGGACGCCCCGAGCCCGATGTGGCAGTGCGCGTCGACGAGCCCCGGAACGATGAAGCCACCGTCGATGATCGTCTCGGCGCCCGGAATCTCGTCCACCAGCATGCCCGCTGCATCGACGAACAGCTCGACCGTCCGGTCCCCGTCCTGCCCACCTGCCCCGAGCAGCACCCCACGCAGCCGGTACACGCGCTACTTCCCCTTCGGGAACTTCAGCTTGCTCGGGTCGAAGCCAGGAGGCAGCTGGTCGAGGCCCGGCGGGAGCTGGCGCAACGACGGCGGCAGGCCGGAGAGATCAGGGGTGCCGGTGCCGAGCCCTGCCGGCAGCGCACCCGCGCGGGCCGGCGAGGGACCGCGTCCCTTGCCCTTCTTGCCCTTGCGTCCCTTGGCCTGCTTCCGGGTAGCGCTGCGGCCACCGCCGAAGCCGAACTGCCCCGCCATCTGCTTCATCATCTTGCGCGCCTCGAAGAAGCGGTTGACCAGCTCGTTGACGTCGCTGACCTGAACGCCGGAGCCGTTGGCGATGCGCAGTCGCCGGGACCCATTGATGATCTTCGGATCGGCGCGCTCCGCCGGCGTCATACCCCGGATGATGGCCTGTAGCTTGTCCAGTTGTTTGTCGTCGACCTGGGCGAGCGCGTCCTTCATCTGCCCCGCGTTGGCGCCGGGGAGCATGCCGAGGATGTTGCCGATCGGGCCCATCTTGCGGATGGCGAGCATCTGCTCGAGGAAGTCCTCGAGGGACAGCTCCCCCGAGCTGATCTTGGCCGCGGCCTTGGCCGTCTGCTCCTCGTCGAAGACGGACTCGGCCTGCTCGATCAGCGTGAGCAGGTCACCCATCCCGAGGATGCGGCTGGCCATCCGGTCGGGGTGGAAGACATCGAAGTCGGCGAGCTTCTCACCGCTGGACGCGAACAGGATGGGCTCGCCGGTCACCTCACGGACCGACAGCGCCGCGCCACCACGGGCGTCGCCGTCGAGCTTGGTGAGCACCACGCCGGTGAAGCCGACCCCGTCGCGGAACGCCTCCGCCGTCGCCACGGCGTCCTGACCGATCATCGCGTCGACGACGAACAGCGTCTCGTCCGGCCGGGTGGCGTCGCGGATGTCGGCGGCCTGGCGCATCAGCTCCTCGTCGACGCCGAGCCGGCCCGCGGTGTCGACGATGACGACGTCGAACATCTTGTCGCGGGCGTGCGCAACGCCGCGGCGGGCGACGTCCACCGGATCCCCCACGCCGTTCCCGGGCTCCGGGGCGAACGTGGTGACGCCGGCGCGATCGCCGACGATCTGCAGCTGGGTGACGGCGTTGGGCCGCTGCAGGTCGCACGCGACGAGCAGCGGCGCATGCCCCTGGCCCTTGAGCCAGTGCGCGAGCTTGCCCGCCAGGGTGGTCTTGCCGGAGCCCTGCAGACCGGCGAGCATGATCACGCTCGGTGGCTCCTTGGCCAGCCGGATACGCCGGGTCTCACCGCCCAAGATCGCCACGAGCTCGTCGTTGACGATCTTGACGACCTGCTGGGCGGGGTTCAGCGCGCCAGAGACCTCCGCGCCCTTGGCCCGCTCCTTGATCCGTGCGATGAAGCCGCGGACCACCGGCAGCGCGACGTCGGCCTCCAGCAGCGCGATGCGGATCTCGCGCGCGGTGGCGTCGATGTCGGCGTCGGAGAGCCGCCCCTTGCCACGCAGGTTGGCGAGGGTGCTGCTGAGGCGCTCGGAGAGGGTGTCGAACACCCGACCAAGCCTACTTGGGCCGCATCGACGCGCGCTCCACCGGAGCGTCATCGTGCCGTGCCGATGTGCCGGTGACGACTGCGAGACGCCGTCCGTCGGAGGTCATCCGACTCGCGCCGGCGGCGGCTGCATCCAGGCGCAGGCCCCCGCTGGCCGAAGCGCGGTCGAGCACGGTGACGCTCGACCAGCCCGGCGGGCGGCGGTCGAGCAGCTCGGCCGTGGTCGACGCGGCCCGTTCGGCGTGTCCGGCGAAGGACGTCTCGGGCACCACCCGGCCACGCTCGCACTGTCCCTGCCGGGCGTCGGCCGCGTCGACGTGCAGCCAGAGCAGGTGCGCGGTGCGGCTGGTGGCAGCGGCGAGCCGGGCGACGACCGCACGGGTGCGGTCGTCGGTGGCAGGCAGATGGACGACCACGGTCGGCGTGCTCGAGACCGCTGCGGCCAGCACGGCCAGCCGGTGCACCAGGTGCACGAGTGGTCGGTACCACGCGTAGGGCAACCGGCCAAGAGCGCGCCGCAGCGCCGACCGGTGGGTTTCCGAGTCGAGCACGGCGAGACCAGGACCGTCGGGCAGCCCCCCGAGCAGCGTCGACTTTCCCGCGCCGGGCATGCCCGCCACGAGCAGCAACGTCCGGCCGGGCAGGGCGATGTACACAGGCAGGACACCCGCGGTGGCGGCCAGGGCGGCGGTCGATGTCGCTCTCGTCACACAGGACTCAACGTCCGTTCCGTGCCGTTCGTTCCTTTCCGATCTCCCGGTGCACCGCGATTCGGCGTGCTGAAGAGCTAGCGCGCGGCAGCGAGCACCGCCCGCTCGATCCGCCGCCGTTCCGTGGCACTCAGCGCTCCCCCGGCGCCCGGTCCTGCGACACAGAACGAGTCGACGACAGACGCGCCCAGCGTGGCCACCCTCGCCCAGCGCAGGTCGGCACCGCACTCCCCGAGCGCAGCTGCCACCCGGTGCAGCAACCCGATCCGGTCGGTGCCGCGCAGCTCCAGCACCACCGCCCCGGTGGCCTCGTCGTCGAACCACAGCACCCGCGGGGGCGCAGGCGGTTCCCCGCTCGGGATGATGGGGGCGTAGTCGCGTTCCTTGCGGGCCAGCGCGTCGGCCAGGGTGAGGCCACCGTCGAGCACCCGGATCAGGTCCGACCTCAGCAGCGCCGGGTCGGGCAAGCCGCCGAAGCGGGGCGAGACGGTGAACGTGAAGACCGCCGCGTGCTCGGCGGACGGGAGCTCAGCCGCGTGCACCTCCAGGGAGTGCAGCGCCAGCACGCCCGCGGCGGCGGCCAGGGCCCCGGGCCGGTCCGGGACCGCGACGATGACGGTGGCCGGGTCGCTGCGGTCGTCGAACCGGACCTGCGGCTCGCCGTCGATCGCGACGGCTGTCGCGAGATCCGCCGCCGCCGCATCGAGCGCAGCCGGAGCAGGGAGAGGATCACCGGCCAGCAGCGTCCGGCAGCGTCCGACCAGGTCCCGGATCAGGGTCTGCTTCCACGGGCTCCAGACACCGGGACCGGTGGCGAGCGCGTCGGCCTCCGCGAGGGCCTCGAGCAGGTCGAGGACGAGCCCGTTGCCGTCCACGGTCTCGACGACACGCATGATCGTCGCCGGGTCGTCCAGGTCACGGCGGGTAGCCGTGTGCGGCAGCAGCAGGTGGTGACGCACCACCTGCCCCAGCACGGCAACATCGGGCTCGGCGAACCCGAGGCGTCGCCCGATCTGCACGGCCAGGGACTCGCCGACCTCGGAGTGGTCGCCGGCGCGGCCCTTGCCGATGTCGTGCACCAGGGTGCCCACGAGCAGCAGGTCCGGACGCGCGACGCGGGTGGTGAGCCGAGCCGCCTGCGCACAGGACTCCACCATATGCCGGTCAACGGTCCACACGTGCGCGCGGTCGCGCGGTGGCAGGTCGCGCACCGCTCCCCATTCGGGGAAGAGCCGGCCCCACAGCCCGGTGCGGTCGAGTGACTCCACCACGTCGACGAGCGGGCGTCCGGTGCCCAGCAGCGACAGCAGCTCGCCCAGCGCCGGCCGTGGCCAGGGTTCGCGCAGCTCAGGGGCAGTGTCGGCGAGCCTGTGCAACGTGCCGGCGGCGATCGGCAGCCCGGTGCGGGCCGCGGTGGCCGCGACCCTCAGCACCAGCGCGGGATCGCGCGGCGCTGCAGCGTCGCGCGCGAGCGCCACCTCGCCGGCGTGCTCGACGACACCGCTGTCCAGTGGCCGCCGCACGGGGGGGCGCCGCAATGCGGCCAGACCACGGCGGGGCAGGGCGCTCCGCGCGGAACGCAGGCCGACCTCGGCGGCGAACGCCACCGACCGGGCTGCGCCGGACAAGGCGCGCGCGAGCTCGAACCGGTCGGCGATCTCCAGTGCGGCCGCCACCTCGTCGGCGTCCTGCGCGCGCAGAACGTCCCGGGCCCGGCCGGCGAGCCGGTGCAGTTCGGTGCGGACGTCCAGCAGCAGACTGCGGGCCTCCACGACGTCCCCGGCCGGCCGATCCACGAGCTGCGCCGCCGCGAGTGCGTCGAGGAGCTGGACATCCCGCAGCCCGCCGTGCCCGTTCTTCAGATCCGGCTCCACCCGGTGTGCGACGTCGCCGACCTTCCGCCAACGCTCCTGGGCGGAGTCCGCAAGCTCGTCGAACCGCCCCCGGATACCCGCCCGCCACGCCTGCCGCACCGCCGCACGCACCTTGTCCGAGAGCGCACCGTCGCCGGCGATGTGGCGGGCCTCCAGCAGGCCGAACGCGGCGCGCAGGTCGGTCGCAGCCACCTGGACGGCCTGTCCGGGTGTGCGCACCGAGTGGTCGAGGCCGATCCCGGCGTTCCACAGCGGGTACCACAGCTGCTCCGCCAGCCGTTCGACGTCCTTGCGGCCGTCGTGCAGCAACACCAGGTCGAGGTCCGACCACGGTGCGAGTTCGCGGCGACCCAGCGCCCCGACCGCGACGAGTGCCGCGCGGTCGGTCAGCCCGATGGCTGCCGCCCGCGACGAAAGCCAGAAGTCGTGCAGGTCCACCAGGGCGGTACGCAACGCCTCCGGCCCCAGCCTGCGTTTCCCTGCGCCCGGGGCGAGGAGCACCGCCTTAGCCCGGACCAGATCCCCTGCGTCCTCCGACGCCACTGCCACTGCACTCACAGCGCGTCGGCACCCCGCTCCCCCGTGCGGACCCGCACCACGGTGTCGACCGGCGTGACCCACAGCTTCCCGTCACCGATCTTCCCGGTGCGGGCGGCCACCGACACCGCCTCGATGACCTTCTCCACGGCACCGTCCTCGACCACCACCTCGACGCGCACCTTCGGCACGAAGTCGACGTGGTAGTCCGCACCGCGGTAGACCTCGGTGTGGCCCCGCTGGCGACCGTATCCGGACGACTCGCTGACGGTCACCCCGGCGACGTCGAGACGCTCGAGCCCGGCACGGACGGGTTCCAGCGCGAACGGCTTGATGAGGGCGGTCACGAGCATCATCGCGATCCTCCAATCAGTGATGAACCGGATACTTCGGAAAACCGCCGAGCCCGCTGCACGGTCATGCTGTGCAGCGGGCCCTCGGAGCCGACGATCGGATCAGATCGCGTCGGTGCCACGCTCGCCGGTGCGGACCCGGATGACACTCTCGACCGGAATGACCCAGACCTTGCCGTCACCGATCTTGCCGGTGCGGGCCGCCTCGACGATGGCATCCACCACCTTGTCCGCGAGGGTGTCGTCGGCGACGACCTCCACCCGGACCTTCGGCACGAAGTCCACGGAGTACTCCGCCCCGCGGTAGACCTCGGTGTGGCCCTTCTGCCGCCCGTACCCCTGCACCTCGCTGACCGTCATCCCCAGGACGCCGATCTGCTCGAGCGCCCCCTTGACGTCCTCGAGGACGAACGGCTTGACGATTGCCGTGACCAGCTTCATCGCTCAGCTCTCCTTACCTGCGGTGACGTGCTCCGCGGCCGCGTTCGTGGCCGCGGACGGCCGAGGCGTCCCGATGCCGCCGATGCCGTGGAGAGTGGAGAAGTCGTAGGCCGTCTCGGCGTGCTCCGTCTCGTCGACGCCGGTGGCCTCCTCCTCGTCGGTGACCCGTAGGCCCATGATCGCCTTGACGATGAAGGCCAGGATCAGGCTCATGACGAACGAGAACACGAGCACCGCGGCCGCACCGACGGCCTGGCGCCAAAGCTGGTTAACGCCGCCGCCGTAGAACAGGCCGTTGACACCGGCCGGGGCAGCGGTGGTGGCGAAGAAGCCGACCAGCAGGGTGCCGGCCAGACCGCCGACCAGGTGGACACCGACCACGTCGAGTGAGTCGTCGTACCCGAAGCGGAACTTGAGGCCCACGGCCAGGGCACACAGGACACCGGCGATCGCGCCGACCGCGATGGCGCCGAGCGGCGAGACCGACGAACACGACGGGGTGATGGCGACGAGACCGGCGACCAGACCGGACGCCGCGCCGAGGCTGGTGGGCTTGCCGTCCCGGATGCGCTCGGTGAGCAGCCAGGCCAGCATCGCGGCCCCAGTGGCCACGAACGTGTTGATGAACGTGATGCCCGCGACGCCGTTGGAGGCGACGGCCGAACCGGCGTTGAAGCCGAACCAGCCGAACCACAGGAGGCCGGCTCCGATCATCACAAGGGTGAGGTTGTGCGGGCGCATGGGCTCACGCGGCCAGCCGCGGCGCTTGCCGAGCACCAGCGCGAGCGCAAGCCCTGCCGCACCGGCGTTGATGTGCACCGCGGTGCCGCCGGCGAAGTCGATCGCCTTGAGGTTGTTGGCGATCCAGCCACCGGTCTGGGCGGTGACGCCGTTGAAGGCGAAGACCCAGTGCGCGACCGGGAAGTAGACGATGGTGGCCCACAGACCGGCGAACAGCAGCCACGGACCGAACCGCATACGGTCGGCGACGGCACCGGAGATCAGAGCGACGGTGATGACCGCGAACATCGCCTGGAAGGCGACGAACACCGTGGCCGGGATGGTGCCGACCAGCGGGACGGCGACCGGCGGGCCACCCTCGGTGGCGAGGTAGGTGCCACCGAACAGGCCGCGCAGTCCGGCGTACTCAGCCGGGTTGCCGAGCAGCCCGCCACCCACGTCGTTGCCGAACGCGACGGAGTAGCCGTAGAGCACCCACAGCACGCCGACCAGTCCGAGCGCCGAGATGCTCATCATCATCATGTTCAGCACGGTCTTCGAGCGGACCATGCCGCCGTAGAACAGCGCCAATCCAGGTGTCATCAGCAGTACCAGCGCTGAGCTGGCTAGCATCCAGGCGGTATCGCCGGTATCGAGCACGTCAACTCCCTCCCGTTTTCGCCGCTTGCCTGGAGATGGCGTGTGGAGCGGCAGGTGCGGGAACTATCGGATCGCCATGTTTCGGACGTCGTCCGCCGCTGTTTCCAGGGGGTGAACGCGATAGCTCGCGGAGTTACATCCGGATTACGCAGCCGGATGATTAGGCCAACAGAGCGTCGACGAAGGCTGCAGGCTCGAACGGAGCCAGATCATCCGGCCCCTCCCCGAGCCCGACGAGCTTGACCGGCACACCCAGCTCGCGCTGCACCCGGAAGACGATTCCGCCCTTCGCAGTGCCGTCGAGCTTGGTGAGCACGATGCCGGTGACGTCCACGACATCACCGAACACGCGGGCCTGGGTGAGCCCGTTCTGGCCGGTCGTGGCGTCGAGGACGAGCAGTACCTCGTCCACCGCGGCCTGCCGGGACACGACCCGCTTCACCTTGCCCAGCTCGTCCATCAGACCGGTCTTGGTGTGCAGCCTGCCCGCGGTGTCCAGCAGAACGGCGTCGGCGCCCTCTTCGGTGCCCTGCTTGACGGCGTCGAACGCGACGCTGGCCGGGTCGGCGCCCTCCGGACCGCGCACCACCGTGGCACCGGCGCGCTCACCCCAGGTGGCGAGCTGCTCCGCCGCGGCGGCGCGGAACGTGTCGGCAGCACCGAGCACCACGTGCCGGCCGCCCACCACCAGCACCCTGGCCAGCTTGCCCGTCGTGGTGGTCTTGCCGGTGCCGTTGACCCCCACGACGAGGAGCACGGCGGGCCTGCCGTCGTGGGGCAGGGCACGGACCGAGCGGTCGAGATCCACGCGGAGCGCCTCGGTGAGCACCTCGCGCAGCAGCTGCTTCGCCTGCTCCGGGGTCCGGACCGCGCGGCGGGCCAGCTCGGTGCGCAGCGTCTCGACGAGCTCCATGGTCATTTCCGGACCGAGGTCGGCTTGCAGGAGCATGGCCTCCACGTCCTCCCAGGACTCCTCATCCAGCTCCCCCGCGCCGAGCAGGCCGAGCAGCCCCTGGCCGAAGCCGGAACGCGACCGCGCGAGGCGACCGCGGAGCCGCTCAAGGCGACCCTCGGCGGGGGCGATCTCCGGTGGAGCGGCCGGCGGGGCCGTCTCGA
>JAODNO010000596.1 GCA_025465235.1 Pseudonocardia sp. | reverse complement strand
GCAGCAGATGGTGGCGCTCGCGCGGGCGCTCCTCCCGCCGAGCCGGCTCCTGCTGATCGACGAGCCCACCAAGGGCCTCGCCCCGCGGCTCGTCACCGAGGTCGCGGCCGCCCTGGAACGGGTGGCGCAGGTGACGCCGGTGCTGCTGGTGGAGCAGAACCTGCCGGTGGTGCGCCGCCTCGCGGGTGATGTCGTCGTTCTCGATGCCGGTCGTGTCGTGCACGCAGGGCGGGCCGACGAGCTGCTCGCCGACACCGGCCGTACGCGGGAGTTGCTCGGGGTGGGGTCGAAGTCGTCGTGAGTACTTTTGTGCTGTTGCTCGCCACCGGCCTCGGGCTGGGGGCGCTGTACTTCCTCGTGGCCTCCGGGCTGAGCCTGATCTACGGGCTGATGGGCGTGCTGAACTTCGCGCACGGCGCCTTCCTCGCCGCAGGCGCCTACGCCGCCTGGTGGGCTGCCTCGGGCGGGCTGCCCGGTGCCGGTGGTGACGGGTGGGGTTTCGTACTGGCCACCGCGTTCGGCGTCGCGGTCGGGGCCGTGGTCGGTGCCGGCGTGGAGCTGCTCCTGATCCGCCCGCTCTACCGCCGTCACATCGAGCAGGTGCTGGTCACGGTGGGGCTGGGGCTGGTCGGTGTGGCGCTCCTGCGCGGCATCTGGGGTGCTGACCCGCTGCCGTTCCCGCGTCCGCAGATCGCGGCGGGGGTCACGACGATCGGTGGCGCCGCGATCCCGAACGACCGGTTCGTGCTGCTGGTGGCCGCGGCTGTCGTGCTGCTCGGGCTCTTGGCGTTGCTCCGGTTCACCCGCATCGGGTTGATCATCAGGGCGGGGGTGGAGAACCGATCGATGGTCGAGGCGCTCGGCATCGACGTCCGCCGGACGTTCACGCTCGTCTTCGCCCTCGGCGGCGCGGTCGCGGCGCTCGGCGGCGTGCTCGGGTCGGTGTACCTGGGCAGCGTGTCGCCGGGTCAGGGCACCTCACTGCTGATCTTCGCGTTCATCGTCGTCGTCATCGGCGGGCTGGGGTCGCTGACCGGTTCGGCGGTGGCCGCCGTCGTCGTCGGGCTGGTGCAGCAGCTCGCCAACTACTACACGGCGTCGGGGGTGGGTGACCTCTCGGTGGTGCTGCTGCTCGCGCTGGTACTGCTCGTGCGCCCGGGCGGTCTGTCTGGGAGGGCAGCAGCGTGAGTGATCGTGCGAGTGCACCGGCGGCCGCCACCAGGCTCGTGGAGCAGGTGCGGGAGCGGGCGACGGCAGGCGAGGCGCCGCGGCCAGTCCCCGGGTGGCGTTCGGCCGTCGCGCCGGTGGGCGTGCTCGTCGTGCTCGCGGCTCTGCCCTACGTCTCGGTGCCCTTGCCCGGTGTGCTGCCCGGGCTGGTGAACAGCCCGGGCTCGATGCAGCTGCTGGCGCTCTGCCTGGTGTTCGGCGGCGTCGCGCTGTCCTATGACCTGCTCTTCGGGCGCACCGGGCTGCTGTCGTTCGGCCACGCGCTCTTCGTCGCGGCGGGCTCCTACACTGCAGCGCTGGCATTGGCCCGCCCCGGAGTGGGGCTGGCTGCGGCCGTCGGGGCTGCGGTGGTCGTGGGCGTGCTGCTTCCGCTGCTCGTCGGCGCGGTCGCGCTGCGCGTCACGGGCATCGCCTTCGCGATGGTGACGCTGGCGTTCGCCCAGGCCGGGTCGATTCTCGTGCTGCGCAACCCCGGCGGCCTCACGGGCGGGGAGGAGGGCCTGCCGCTGAACCGCGTGGGCCTGCCGGACCTGCTGGTCGGTGTGGCGAACGCCCCGTACCGGTACTGGCTCGCGCTGGCGTACCTGGCGCTGTCCTGGGCGGTCGTCGCGTGGCTGGTGCGCTCCCGCGTGGGACACATCTGGGCGGCTGCACGGGAGAACCCCGAGCGGGTGGCGGTGCTGGGCCTGTCGGTGTACCGGGCACAGCTGCTCGCCGTGCTGGTGGGCGGGCTGCTCGGGACCCTCGGCGGCGTGGCTCACCTGCTGGTGGTGGGCGGGGCGACCCCCTCGCTCACCACGAGCGAGCTGACTCTCGGGCTGCTGGTCATGGTGGTGCTCGGCGGCGCGGGCAGCAGGTGGGGCGCCGTGCTCGGCGGGGTGCTCTACACCTACCTCGACAACCGGTTGCTCGAGCTGGCCGGCTCCAATGCGGTGGCCGGGCTGCCGGCTGTGCTGCGCGTGCCGCTCTCCGAGCCGACGTTCGTGCTGGGCGCGCTGTTCGTCGCGGTGGTGTTCTTCGCCCCCGGCGGCCTGGTCGGGCTGCTGCGGCGAAGGACAACGCGTGCTGGATCCTGAGATCATGAGCACGGACCGCGAGAAGATCACTCTCACCGGCGCGCAGGAGACTCTGCTCGCCACGCTGTACGGCAGGGCGCTCGACAGTCGATCGCCGCGGTCCATCCTGCACGACGACGGGGCCGAGAAGGCAATGCGCCGGATCGACTACGACTTCCGCAAGGCCGGGGTGAACGCCACGAGCGCGGCCGGGATCGCGCTGCGCGCCAAGCAGCTCGACAGTTGGACCGCCGAGTTCCTGGCCGACCACCAGGAGGCCACCGTGCTGCACCTCGCCTGCGGCCTGGACACGCGCGTCCAGCGGCTCGACCAGCCGCCGTCGGTTCGCTGGTTCGACGTCGACCACTCCGACGTCATCGCCCTCCGCGAGCGTCTGCTGCCGGCCCCCACCGGGGACTACCGAATGATCGATACGTCGGTGACCGACGACGCATGGCTCGACGCGGTGCCCGACGACCGTCCGACCGTGGCCGTCTTCGAGGGCCTGTCGATGTACCTGCGCAAGGAGGACGGCAAGCGACTGATCCAACGGATCACCGGCCGGTTCCCCAGCGGCCAGCTGCTGTTCGACTGCTACGGCTCGCTCGGCATCCGGCTGCAGAAACTGGTGCCCGCGGTGCGCAACGCCGGCGCCACCCTGCACTGGGGGATCGACGACCCGCGCGAGATCGAGGGCTGGCACGACGGGCTGCACTGCCTTGATGCGCTGCGCAGCGTCGACATGCCGGGCCTGGACCAGATGCCGGCCTCGGGGCGGGCGAGCATGTGGGTGCTCGCGCACCTCCCCGGCTTCCGGGACGTCGGCCGGATCCTGCGCTACCGGTTCTAGACGCTTGACGTGCGGGCCGCGGCGGCTTGCAGCTTCCGCAGCCGCAAGGCGAGCTGGATCTCCAGCGCCCGGTCCGGGCCGTGCCAGTCGGCGCCCAGGAGCGACGCCACCCGCTCGAGTCGCTGCGCCACCGTGTTGACGTGGACGTGCAGCGCACCCGCCGCGTGCCGCGGGCTGTTGCCTGCCGCGAAGTACGCCTCGAGCGTGCCGAGCAGATCGCTCCCGCGGCGCGTGTCGTACTCCGCAACCGGGCCGAGGATCCGGTCGAGGTAGCGGCCGACGTCGGCCGGGCCGCCCGCCACGAGGCCGGCGAAACCGAGGTCGCGGGCCGACCCGGCAGACATCCCCATGGCCACCAGCGCGTCGGTGACGCGGCGGGCCTCGGCGTGGGCGTCGCGCACGCCGGCCGCGGGCAGGACCGGGCCGGTCGCACCGACGGTGACCTGCACGTCGTCGGCGCCGAGCCGACGGGCCATTGCTGCGGCGATGGCCGAGGGGTCCCGTCCGGGTACCACGGCGACGACCTCGCCGTTGTGGTCCCCGGCGAGCCCGCGGCCGTCCCCTGCAGTGGCTGCGGCCAGGTGCACGCCCCGCCGCGCGCCACGGCACACCGCCACCACGTGCGGGGTCTGCAGCCGCAGCCCGAGCAGCCGCCCGCGCTCGACGAGCCCGGCGTCGACCTGGCCGTCCGGTCGGGCCAGGAGGTCGGCGAGCAGGTCGGTGCGCACCCGCTGGTCGGCCTCAGCAGCACGGAGGCGGAACAGCAGCACGAGCGCGGTCACCATCGCCGCCCGCTCCACGGTGCGGCCCTGCCCGCTGTCCAGCGGTTGTCGGCCGCCGAGCACGAGCGTGCCCAGCCGCTGCCCGGCCGCGCTCACCACCGCGGCCGACAGCCCGTCGGCCTCCGCGAGCCGGCCCGATGCTGCGGAGCGCCGGACGGCGGCCGCCGCCGCGAGCGGGTCGGGATCGGTTCCCGGGTCGGGGGCGGGACCGTGCGTGGCGATCCGCTGGTCGTCGACGTCGAGCACGGCCACCCAGCACCCGAGCAGTTCGCCGAGGGCGGCGGCGATGTCGTCCACCCCGCCTCCGGACAGGACGACGCCGGCGAACCGGTCGTGCGCCGTCGCGGCCTGTTCGATCCCGGCGTGCGCGCTCGACAGCGCGGCCAGCGCCTGTGCGGTCTCGGCGGCGCGCCTGGACTGCACGAGCGAGACGGCGGCGAGCGCGGCCAGCGAGCCGAGCAGCGCCACCTCGCTCCGGTTGAACGGCCGCCGCGTGCGGTTGGCGGCGAACAGCACGCCGACGAACTCGCCGTCCACCAACAGCGGCGTCCCGCAGATCGCGACCAGCCCCTCCTCGTCCACCGCGGCGTCGATCTCGTACGTGTGCGCATAGCGCTCGTCGCCCGGGTAGTCGGCGGTCCAGTACGGTCGCCGGGTCTGCGCCACCAGCCCCCCGAGCCCTGCACCCAGTGGCAACCGCAACGCCTGGAATCGTGCTGACACCGAACCGGCAGTCGCCCGCATGAACGTGTCGCCCCGCTCGGCGTCGGCGAGTGTCAGGTAGGCGACGTCGGTGCCGAGCAGGCTGCGGGCGCGGCGCACGATCGCGTCGAGCACCCCGCCGGGGTCTGGCCGGGACGCCAGGTCCCGCGCGATGTCGACGAGCGCCGAGAGCTCCGCCTCCCGCTTGCGGTGTCCGTCGATGCCGCTGCGCACCCGCAGCGCGAGCTCCCGGGCGACCGCCCCGCTCTGCGGGTCGACCGCCTCGAGCGCCCGCGCCTGCTCGTCGATCCGCTCTGCGGGAGCATCCTGAGCCAGCAGGCGCAGCAGCTCCAGCGCGGTCTCGGACACGGCGGTGATCATGCCACCGCCACGGTGGGTGCTCAGCGGGCCGCGGTGCGTGGGCGTGCGGGGTCCTCGGCGAGGTCACGGTCCCGCGTCTCGCCGTAGGTGGCGACCGCGACGATCGTCACCACTGCGCTGAGCGCCACGTACACCGAGACCGCATACCCGCTGTCGAACGCGGTGTAGAGGGCCACCGCGACCACCGGAGCCAGCCCGCCCGCGACGACCGACGCGAGCTGGTAGCCGATCGAGACGCCCGAGTAGCGCACCTTCGTCCCGAACAGCTCGGACAGGAACGCCGCCTGCGGCCCGTACATCGCTCCGTGGAAGAGGAGGCCACCGACCACGGCGAGCACGGTGAGCCCGAAGTTGCGCGTGTCGACGAGCGCGATGAACACGAACGCCCAGATGCCGACGCCCGCGGCCCCCAGCAGGTAGATCGGCTTGCGCCCGAAGCGGTCCGACAACGCGCCCCAGATCGGGATCGTCACCAGGTGGAAGGCCGCGCCGATCAGCACGGCCCCGAGGACGAACGAGCTCGGCAGGCCGAGCCGCTTGGTCACGTACGTCGTGATGACAATGGTGAAGATGTAGTAGGCGACGTTCTCGGCGAACCGGGCACCCATCGCGGTGAACACCTCGCGCGGATAGCGGCGGAACACCTCGACGATCGGCATCGTCTCCTTCTCCCCGGCTGCGGCCTGCTCCGCCGCGCGGGCCTGGGCCGCCTTGAACACCGGCGACTCCTCCACCGAGAGCCGCACGTAGAGCCCGATCAGCACCAGCACCGCGGAGAGCAGGAACGGGATCCGCCAGCCCCACGAGTTGAAGTCGTCCTGGCTCTGTACCGCCGACAGCAGGAACAGCAGGCCGTTGGCGAGGAGCTGACCGAACGGAACCCCGGCCTGCGGCCAGCTCGCCCAGTAGCCGCGCCGCTTGGCATCGCCGTGCTCGGAGACGATGAGCACCGCCCCGCCCCACTCACCGCCGAGCGCGAAGCCCTGTATGAGACGCAGGAGCACCAGGAGGAGCGGTGCCGCCAGCCCGATCGTCGCGTACCCCGGAAGCAAACCGATCGCGAAGGTGGCGACCCCCATCATCACGAGGCTGACCACCAGGAGCGTCTTGCGGCCGATCTTGTCGCCGAAGTGGCCGAAGACCAGCCCGCCGATCGGCCTTGCGATGAACCCGATCGCGAACGTGCCCAGCGCGAGCAGCGTGCCGACGGCGGGGTCGCTCGACGGGAAGAACACCGCAGGGAAGACGACGGCCGCGGCCACCCCGTAGAGGAAGAAGTCGTACCACTCCACGGTGGTACCGGCCATGCTGGCCGCGACCACCTTGATGATGTTGCTGCTGGGCTGATGCTTGTCGACCACGTTGTCTCCCGGTTGTTCCTAGTGGGCAGTCCAGCCGCCGTCAATGGTCAGCGAAGATCCGGAGATGGACGCCGAGGCCGGCCCATAGAGAACCGCGGCGAGCTCGGCCACCTCGTCGGGCTCGACGAGCCGTTTCACGGCCACCGGGCCCAGCATCACCTGCTCGAGCACGGCGTCCTCGTCGATTCCGTGCGTTCGGGCCTGGTCTGCGATCTGCCGCTCGACGAGCGGCGTGCGGACGTAGGCGGGGTTGATGCAGTTGCTGGTGACGCCGTGCGCTGCGCCTTCCAGCGCGATCACCTTTGACAGCCCTTCCAGGCCGTGCTTCGCGCTGACGTAGGCGGACTTGAACGGGCTGGCGCGCAGGCCGTGCACGCTGGAGATGTTGACGACCCGGCCCCAGCCGCGCTCGTACATGTGCGGCAACGTGCGCCGGGCCAACCGAAACGGCGCTTCGAGCATCACGCGCAGGATCAGCGAGAAGCGCTCGGGGTCGAACTCGGGCACCGGGGCCACGTGCTGCAGGCCGGCGTTGTTGACCAGGACGTCGACGGCGGCGGGCAGCGCGTCGACCGCATCGAGGTCGGCGAGGTCGCAGGGCAGGGTTTCGACGCGGGGCACGGCGGCGGCGAGCGCCTTCAGGCCGGCCTCGTCACGGTCGACCGCGAGCACCGCCGCACCGTCGTCCACCAGCCGCCGCACGATCGCGGCGCCGATGCCCGACGCAGCACCGGTGACGAGCGCGGTGCGGCCGGCCAGCACCGGCGTGGTTGGGGTCATGCCGGAGGACGGTACGTCCGTAGCGTGGGATCCGCGCGGTGCGGGGACAACACGGATACGTCGCCTGATGTGTTGGTGGCACACACATCCCGCTGCGACCGGGAGTCAGCCCTCGCCGGACACCGGCGTGTCGTCCTCGACCGCTCGTTCCACCGCGGGTGCGTCCTCCTCCGCCTCGCTCACCACCGCCTCGCCGCCGCCTTGACGGAGCTCATCGAGCACCGCCTGCTCCCCGGGGTCGAGCGTGCCGTCGCCGAGGCGCTCGCCCGGCTCGCCCTCGTCGTTGCCGGTCGCCATCGCCGTGTCGGGGACGGGAGCACATCCGTTCTCGGAATCCGTTGCCATACCGAGGCCGGTACCCCGCCGTGGGGAGCCCTGAACCGGCGCCACCCGACCATGATCGCCGCTTCGGCGCAGAACCGGCCGGATCCGGCCGCTTTCGCGCCAGGATGATGATCATGCCCCGGCGTCGGACCGTTCACATCCGCCGGTAGCCGGGGTGCACGCCCGGGGTGAGGCCCTGGTCCTCGGCGATGCGGGCGAGCAGGGAGCGCAGCCGGCTGCGCTCCGAGTGCTCCAGGCTACGGAGGATCGCGTCGTCGTGCTCCCGGCCGACGGACTCGATCCGCTCGGCGAGCGCCGCGCCCTCGGCGGTCAGGTGCAGGGCGTGCAGTCGCCGATCGGTCGGGTTGCGGCGGCGCTCGACGAGTCCGCGGTCGGCGAGGGAGTCGACCAGACCCACCAGTCGGCTCGGTGGAGTGCCCAGCAGCTGCGCCATGGCCTGCTGGCTCTGGCCCGGGGTGGCGGCGATCGCCCGCAGCAGACCGGTCTGCGCGGGCGTCACGTCCAGCGCGGCGATCCGCTCGGCGAAGCGGGCTGCGGCGTGTGCGCCGAGCGCGGCGAGCAGGAAGGCTGACCCGGGAGGGTCGTCGAGACGCCGGGCGGACGCAGGCATCGGAAGACCGTATCAGTTGACAAATCATGTCCGGAGGAGAACCGTTCGCGTTTGTAATCATTCTCGATGAGGGGGGAAAGATGAGCGACAGGACGTTCCGGTTCGGGGCCGTCGCCACGCCTACCGGCGGCCCGGACGAGTGGACCGGCACCGCCCGGCGGATCGAGGAGCTGGGCTACTCCTCCCTCCTGATGCCCGACGGCTTGCAGTTGCTGGCGCCCTTCCCCTCGCTCGCCGTGGCGGCGAGCGCCACGAAGGCTCTCCGCGTCGGCACCTTCGTGCTGGCGAGCCCGCTGCGCCCACCCCTGGCCGCAGCGTGGGAGGGCCACAGCCTCTCGGTCCTCACCGGCGGCCGCTTCGAGTTCGGTATCGGGACCGGCCGTCCTGCCGTCCGGGAGTTCGCGGACCGCCTCGGCCTCCCGTTCGGCACGGCAGGGGAGCGGCTCCAGCAGGTGGCCGAGAGCATCGACCACCTGCGCGAGCTCGACGGCGCCGAGCGGCACACCCCGGTGCTGGTCGCCGCGGGCGGCCCGAGGGCGCTCGCGGTCGCCGCGGAGAAGGCCGACATCGTCTCACTGGCCGCCGCACCGCTGGCACCGCGGGACGAGGTGGCGGGCATGGCGCGGACGCTGCGGGACGCGGCGGGTGACCGTGCCGACGACATCGAGCTGGCGATGAACCTGTTCGTCGTGGGTAGCGAGGTCCCGCCGTGGACCAGGGAGTTCATCGGCGCCGACGCGGCCACGCTCATCGCGCACGACTCGCTGGTGATGCTCCGCGGCAGTACCACCGAGATGGTCGACGAGCTGCAGCGGCGCCGCGAGACCATCGGCGTGTCCTACGTCAGCGTCAACTCGGCCTTCGTCGACGCCCTCGCCCCGGTGGTCGAGAGGCTCACAGGGCGCTGATCCCACCGGGCGCCTAGCCTCGGCCCGTGGCCCAGGACGAGACGAACCCGGGAGACGCGAGCGGGGGTGCTGGGGGCGAGAGCACGCTCACCGTCCTGGTCGCGACGGGGGTCAACGCCCTCATCGCGGTACTGAAGTTCGTGGCGGGGGCGCTCACCGGGTCGGCCGCGATGTTCGCCGAGGCAGCGCACAGCGTCGCGGACACCGCCACGGAGCTGTTGCTGCTCACCGCGTTGCGGCAGTCGGCCCGGCGGCCGGATCGACGCCACCCCTTCGGCTACGGCAAGGCCCGCTTCTTCTGGGCGCTGATCGCGGCCGTGAGCATCTTCGTCTCCGGGGCCGTGTTCGCGTTCTTCGAGGGGATCCGCGCGATGCTCGGCAGCGACGCCGAGCAGACCCTGGCGTGGGTGGCCTATGCCGTGCTCGGCGTGTCGTTCCTGCTCGAGTCCATCTCCTGGCTGCAGGCGGTGCGCCAGGTGCGCAGGGAGTCCGCGCGCGAGGGCGTCGGCTTCCGGGCCTGGCTGCGCACCACCGACGACCCGACGGTGAAGAGCGTCTTCTTCGAGGACAGTGCGGCGCTCATCGGCCTCCTGCTCGCCTTCGCCGGCGTGGGACTGCACCAGCTCACCGGCTCGGGGTTCTGGGACGGTCTGGCCTCCGTGCTCATCGGTGCACTGCTCACGGGCGTGGCGTTCATCCTCGGACGGACGAACGCCGGGCTGCTCATCGGCCGGCAGGCCGACCTGCGCACCGTCTACGCGTTCCGTGATGCGCTCGCCGCCCGGCCCGAGGTCGACCAGGTGGTCGACCTGCTCACGATGACCGTGGGCACCGACGAGGTGCTGCTCTGCGCCCGCCTGGACTTCGACGACGCGCTCGACGTGGCGGCGTTGGAACGGGCCTGCGTGGAGATCGACGCCGACCTGCACGCCCGCTTCCCCGACCTGCAGGAGGTCTTCCTCGAGCCGGTACCGCGGGCCGATCCGACGATGCGGCAGCGCGTGCTCGAGCGCTACGGGGGAGCGGGGGCACAACGGCTGCGGGACGGGCTGGGGCAGGACCGAGGGCGGGGCGGGGACAAGTGGGGTGCGCCCCCATCCTGATCCGGGGGCGCACCGGCGCGACTCGTCCGCGGCTGTGGCAAAGACTCGGTGGCACGTCCACCGAGGAGGTACACCGTGACCGCTGCACCGCGCGCCACCAGGCACGACACCACCGTTCCCCCTACGGTCCGGCTCTCGGTCCTGCTCTGGCTCGCCGCCATCGCCGCAGGGGCGGTCGAGGCCCTCGTCTGGCTGGCGCTGCCCGACCCGCCCACACCGACGCAGCTCGGGCTCCGGTTCTCGATCTACACCGTCCTCACCGTGCTGGTGCTGGCCCTGCACACGGGCCGAAACGCCGTCCGCTGGGCGGTCGCGGTGCTGCTCGGCGGGATCGGCACCCTGTCGCTCGTCGTCGAACCGCTGTCCTGGCTGGCGGTCGGTGGCTCTCCTACGGCGTTCCTCGCCACTGTGGACGGCCCGACGTTGCTGATCACCGGGCTGCGCGTGGCGCACATCGCCGCTGTTCTCGCGGCACTCGTGCTGTTGTTCCGCCCGCCGGCAACGGCGTTCTTCACCCGGAACCGCGGTCGCTGAACGCAGAACGGCACCCTCGTCCAGCTGTGTCGGACGAGAGTGCCGTTCGTGCGCTGGTGCGTCAGGTGAGCGGGCGGTCCGTCGGGGCGATGGGGCGGGGGAGGACGTCCCGGCCCGTCAGGTAGGCGTCCACGCCTGCGGCGGCGGCGCGGCCCTCGGCAATCGCCCACACGATGAGCGACTGGCCGCGGCCCATGTCGCCGGCCGAGAAGACACCCTCGACGGTGGTCATGAAGTCGGCGTCGCGCGCGACGTTGCCGCGCTCGTCGAGCTCCACGCCCAGGTCGGAGAGCAGCTTGCCCTTCTCGGGGCCGACGAACCCCATGGCCAGCAGCACGAGCTGGCAGGGAAGCTCCCGCTCCGTGCCCTCGACCGGGACGAAACGCCCGCTCTCGTCACGGCTGACCTCGACCAGGCGCAGCGCCCTGAGCCTGCCGTCGTCGTCGGCGAGGAACTCGGTGGTGTTGACCGAGTACAGCCGCTCGCCGCCCTCCTCATGGGCGGACGACACGCGGTAGACCATCGGGTAGGTCGGCCACGGCATCTTGTCGGTGCGGTGCTCCGGCGGCGTCGGCATGATCTCCAGCTGCGTGACCGACGCGGCCCCCTGCCGGTGCGACGTGCCGAGGCAGTCGGAGCCGGTGTCGCCCCCACCGATGATCACGACGTGCTTGCCCTCTGCCGTGACGGGCGGTGCGTCGATGTCACCCTGCTGCACGTGGTTGGACCACGGCAGGAACTCCATCGCCTGGTAGACGCCCTCGAGCTCGCGCCCCGGCACCGGGATGTCACGCCACGCGGTGGCGCCGCCCGCGAGCACCACGGCGTCGAACTCCGACCGCAGCTGCTCGACGGTGATGTCGACGCCGGCGTCGACTGACGGGCGGAACTGCGTGCCTTCGTCGCGCATCTGGTCGAGCCGGCGGTCGAGCCGGTGCTTCTCCATCTTGAACTCGGGGATGCCGTAGCGGAGCAGGCCGCCGATGCGGTCGTCACGCTCGAAGACCACCACGTCGTGCCCGACGCGGGTGAGCTGCTGCGCCGCCGCGAGCCCGGCCGGTCCGGAACCGACGACCGCCACCCGCTTGCCCGTCTTCACCTGCGGCACCTGCGGCGGTACCCACCCCTCCCGCCAGGCGTGGTCGATGATCTGCAGCTCGATCTGCTTGATCGTGACCGCGTCGCTGTTGATCGCCAGCACGCAGGCGGTCTCGCACGGCGCCGGGCACAGGGTGCCGGTGAACTCCGGGAAGTTGTTCGTGGCGTGCAGCCGCTCGATGGCCTCGCGCCAGTCGCTGCGGTAGACGAGGTTGTTCCACTCCGGGATGAGGTTGCCCAGCGGGCACCCCTGGTGGCAGAACGGGATGCCGCAGTCCATGCAGCGGCTGGCCTGCCGCTCCAGGTGATCGTCCGGGAACTCCTCGTAGACCTCGCGCCAGTCCATCAACCGCAGGTCGACGGGACGTCGGTGCGGGGTCTCCCTGGGTACCTTGAGGAAGCCCTTCGGGTCAGCCATGTGCGGCCTCCATGATTGCCTCGTTCACGTCACGGCCGTCGCGTTCGGCCTCCTCGCGGGCCTGCAGCACACGCTTGTAGTCCTTGGGCATCACCTTGGTGAAGCGCTCCACCGCCATGTCCCAGTCGGTGAGCAGCGCCCAGGCAACGGCCGAGTCCGTCTCGGCCTGATGGCGCTCGATGACGTCGCGCAGGAACGCGCAGTCGTCCTCATCGAGCGGGTCGATGTCGACCATCTCGGCGTTGACGCGGTGTTCCGGCAGATCCAGCACGTACGCCAGGCCGCCGGACATACCCGCTGCGAAGTTGCGCCCGATCCCGCCGAGCACGACGACCCGGCCGCCGGTCATGTACTCGCAGCCGTGGTCGCCCACGCCCTCGACGACGGCCAGCGCGCCGGAGTTGCGCACGCAGAACCGCTCGCCGACGACGCCGCGGATGAACATCTCGCCGGACGTGGCTCCGTAGCCGATGACGTTGCCCGCGATGATGTTCTCCTCGGCCACGAACGGGGCCGCCGGATCGGGCCGCAGCGTGAGCCGCCCGCCGGAGAGTCCCTTGCCGAAGTAGTCGTTGGTGTCGCCGACCAGGCGCAGTGTGATGCCCTTCGGCACGAACGCACCGAAGCTCTGCCCGGCCGAGCCGGTGAGCGTGACGTCGATGGTGCCGTCGGGCAGGCCCTCGCCACCCCACCGCCGGGTGAGCTCGTAACCGAGCATCGTGCCGACGGTGCGGTTGACGTTGCGTACGGGCAGGTCGAGGTGGACCTTGTCGCCCAGCGTCAGCGAGCCCTCGCACAGCTGGATCAGCGTGTTGTCGAGCGCCTTCTCCAGGCCGTGGTCCTGGTCCCGCGTGCGGTGCCGGGCGGCGTCGGGCGGCAGTTCGGGTGAGTGGAACACCGGCCGGAGATCGAGCCCCTCGGTCTTCCAGTGCCGCACGGCATCGTTCGTGTCCAGCACCTCCGCGTGGCCGACGGCCTCGGCGAGTGTCCGGAAGCCCAGCTCTGCCAGGTGCTCGCGCACCTCCTGGGCGACGAAGCGCATGAAGTTGACGACGTACTCCGGACGCCCGTCGAAGCGCTTGCGCAGCTCGGGGTTCTGGGTGGCGACGCCCACCGGGCAGGTGTCGAGGTGGCAGACGCGCATCATGATGCAGCCCGACACCACCAGCGGCGCGGTGGCGAAGCCGAACTCCTCCGCGCCCAGCAGCGCCGCGATGACGACGTCACGGCCGGTCTTGAGCTGCCCGTCGGTCTGCACCACGATCCGGTCGCGCAGCCCGTTGGCCAGGAGCGTCTGCTGCGTCTCGGCGAGGCCGAGCTCCCATGGCCCGCCGGCGTGCTTGATCGAGGAGAGCGGCGAGGCCCCGGTGCCGCCGTCGTGCCCGGAGATCAGCACGACGTCGGAGTAGGCCTTCGCCACGCCAGCCGCGACCGTGCCGACGCCGACCTGGCTGACCAGCTTGACGTGGATGCGGGCCCGCGGGTTGGCGTTCTTCAGGTCGTGGATGAGCTGCTTGATGTCCTCGATGGAGTAGATGTCGTGGTGCGGAGGCGGTGAGATCAGGCCGACCCCGGGCGTGGAGTAGCGCGTCTCGGCGATCCACGGGTAGACCTTGCTGCCGGGCAACTGGCCGCCCTCGCCGGGCTTGGCGCCCTGCGCGATCTTGATCTGGATGTCGTCCGCGTTCACCAGGTACTCGCTCGTGACCCCGAAGCGGCCGGAGGCCACCTGCTTGACGGCGCTGCGCCTGCTGTCGCCGTTGGCGTCGAGCGTGTAGCGGGCCGGGTTCTCTCCGCCTTCACCGGTGTTCGAACGCCCGCCGAGGCGGTTCATCGCGATCGCGAGCGTCTCGTGCATCTCCTGGGAGATGGACCCGTAGGAGATGGCGCCGGTGCCGAACCGCTTGACGATCTCCTCGACCGGCTCGACCTCGTCGATCGGCACCGGCGGACGCAGGCCCTCCTTGAACCGGAAGAGGCCTCGCAGAGTCATGAGCCTGCCGGCCTGCTCGTCGACCTGGCGGGTGTACTCCTTGAAGATCTCGTAGCGACCCGACCGGGTGGAGTGCTGCAGCTTGAACACCGTCTGCGGGTTGAACAGGTGCAGCTCGCCCTCGCGGCGCCACTGGTACTCGCCGCCCGTGTCCAGTGCCCTGTGCTGCGGGCGCACGCCGTCGGCCGGGAACGCGCGCCGGTGCTGCTCGAGGACCTCGTCGGCCAGCACGTCGAAGCCGACGCCGCCCAGCCGCGACGTGGTGCCGCAGAAGCAGTCGTCGATGACCTCCTTGCCCAGCCCGACGGCCTCGAAGATCTGCGCGCCGGTGTAGGACGCCACGGTGGAGACGCCCATCTTGGACATCGTCTTGCGGACGCCCTTGCCCAGCGCCTTGACCAGGTTCTTCGCGGCGGTCGGGGCGTCGACGCCGGGGATGTCGCCGCGGTCGGCGAGGTCCTCGGCGGTGGCCATGGCCAGGTACGGGTTCACCGCCGCCGCGCCGTAGCCGATGAGCAGTGCGATGTGGTGCACCTCGCGGGCGTCGCCGGACTCGACGATCAGGCCCACGCGCGTGCGGGTGCGCTCCCGCACGAGGTGGTGGTGGACCGCGCCGGTGAGCAGCAGCGAGGGGATCGGCGCGTGCTCCGCGTCGATCCCCCGGTTGGAGAGCACGATGAGCCGGGCGCCGTCGGCGATGGCCTGCGACACCTCGGCCCGGATCTCGTCCAGCCGCGTGCGCAGCCCCTTCCCCCCGTCCGCGGCCCGGAAGAGGCCACGCACCGTGTGGGAGGCGAACCCGGGGAACTCGCCGTCGTCGTTGATGTGGATGATCTTCGCGAGGTCGTCGTTGCCGAGCACCGGGAACGGCAGCACGACCGTGCGGCAGCTGGCCGGGCCGGCGTTGAGCAGGTTCTGCTCCGGCCCGAGCAGCGACCGCAGCGACGTGACCAGCTCCTCGCGGATCGCGTCCAGCGGCGGGTTCGTGACCTGCGCGAACAGCTGCGTGAAGTAGTCGAACAGGGTGCGGGACCGCTGCGAGAACGGGGCGAGCGGCGCGTCGTTGCCCATCGAGCCGATCGGCTCGGCACCCGAGCTCGCCATCGGCTTGAGGAGGATGTTGAGCTCCTCCTCGGTGTAGCCGAACGACTGCTGCCGCAGCGTGAGCGCGGTGTGGGTGGGAACCTCGCGCTCGCGCGGGGGAAGGTCCTCGAGCCGGATCAGCCCGGCGTGCACCCAGTCGGAGTAGGGGTGCTCGGCCGACAGCGCGCCCTTGATCTCGGCGTCGTCGACGATGCGGCCCGCCTCGGTGTCGACGAGGAACATGCGACCCGGCTCCAGGCGGCCCTTGCGCACCACCGCCGACGGCTCGACGTCGAGCACGCCCACCTCGGAGGCCAGCACGACCGTGCCGTCCTCGGTGACCCAGTAGCGGGCGGGGCGCAGCCCGTTGCGGTCGAGCACGGCGCCGATCTGCGTGCCGTCGGTGAACGCGACGAGCGCGGGACCGTCCCACGGCTCCATCAGCGTGGAGTGGAACTCGTAGAAGGCCCGGCGAGCCGGGTCCATCTCGTCGTGGTTCTCCCACGCCTCCGGGATCATCATCAGCACCGCGTGCGGCAGGCTGCGCCCACCGAGGTGCAGCAGCTCCAGCACCTCGTCGAAGGTGGCCGAGTCGCTGGCGTCCGGGGTGACGATCGGGGACAGCCGCGCGAGGTCGCCCGGGATGAGGTCGGACTGCAGCAGCGCCTCACGGGCGGCCATCCAGTTGCGGTTGCCGCGCAGGGTGTTGATCTCGCCGTTGTGCGCGACGTACCGGTACGGGAGCGCGAGCGGCCAGGCGGGGAAGGTGTTGGTGGAGAACCGCGAGTGGACCACGGCCATCGCGCTCGTCACGCGCTCGTCGGACAGGTCCGGGTAGAACGCCTCGACCTGCGGCTCGGCCAGCATCCCCTTGTAGACGATGATGCGCGGCGACAGGCTCGGGAAGTAGGTGCCGGTGGCGTGCTCTGCGCGCTTGCGCAGGCAGAAGGTGCGGCGCTCGAGCGCGATGCCGGCGGGCGCGTCATCGCCCTCCTCGACGCCTGCCACGAACAACTGCCGGAAGCTCGGCATGGCGGCGCGGGCGCTGGGCCCGATGTCGGCCGTGTCGGGGTCGACGGGCAGCTCGCGCCAGCCGAGCACGCGCAGGCCCTCCTCGGCGGCCAGCCGGTCGATCTCTGCGACGGCCGCGTCGGCCTTCTCGGTGTCGACGGGCAGGAACGCCGTGCCGACGGCGTACGCGCCTGCCGGGGGCAGCTCGAAGTCCACGACGGCACGGAGGAACTCGTCCGGGACCTGGATGAGGATGCCGGCGCCGTCGCCGGTGTTGGACTCGGCACCGCGGGCGCCACGGTGCTCCATCCGCAACAGCGCTGTCAGCGCTTTGCGGACGATGCCGTGGTCGCGGCGACCCGTGAGGTCGGCGACCATAGCGACGCCGCAGGCGTCGTGCTCGAACTCCGGAGCGTAGAGCCCCTCCGAGGTACCCGCTGGGTTCGCAGCCATGAGTGCCTCCTGTCGTCTCGGTGCACCCCGATACCGTGCATCGGGACGACGTGCTGTAGGAAAACAAAGGTTACGGACTGGGCCGTCCGGTCGCCGGATCTGGCGCGAACGGTCGCACGGCGCAGCAGTAGCCGGTACTCAGGTGATCGCCTGGAGGGCCGGCACGACGACCGGACGCCGTCGTGAGACGTCGATCGACTCTGCGCACGAGTACGAGCGCACACGTCAGCGGGTGCGGTATCGCTGACCACAATGTCGCATGTCAAACCGGCGATTCGCCAGTGAGAGCCGAAGTGACTGTCGTGACCAGCGGCGGAGGCTCCGTTTCCGGCACGTACCGGGTATTGTGTCCTGTTGGTTAACACACGGTGCGACGACCAGAACACGGAGAGCGTGGATGTGCGCGGCGTACTTGCCGATGTGGCCGGGTTGGGTCCTTTCTTCACAGTAGCGACCGACCCCGCCGAGGTCGTCGACCCGGGCTGGCGCCCGATGAGCGACCTGCACAGCGACCCGGGCCCCCTGCACGACCGGATCACGCACGTGCGTCGCGTCCTCGGTGGTGCGGACGGGTCCGACCGGGTGGACGACCGGGTGGCCGCGTCGATCGCGTTCCAGGGACTCGCCGCGCTCGTGGTCTCGGCGCCGTTCGCCGCCGTTGTCCTGCACGGGGTGCTGCCGCGGCTGACCCCGGCGGCGCTGCACTGGCGGGTGTCGGTGAGCGGGCCGTGGCCGCTCTGGTGCCCCGCGCCCGAAGCCGTCCCCGTGCCGGGCGTGGACGAGGCCGCCGTCGCGCTGGCCGCCGCACTGCTCGACGAGCACCTCGCGCCGCTGGTCACGGCCGTCCGTGCGCAGGTGCCGATCGCCCCGCGGGTGCTGTGGGGCAGCGTCGCCTCCTCCGTGGCGAGCGGGAAGCGGCTGGTCGCGGTGCAGCGCCCGGCGGCGGCGGAACGGGCGGCCGCGGTGGCGCAGCGCCTGCTCGCGACCGGGCCGCTCGCCGGGACCGGGGAGCTGCGCCCGCCGCAGGGCCCGGACCGGCAC
>JAODNO010000588.1 GCA_025465235.1 Pseudonocardia sp. | reverse complement strand
CGCTGTACTGCTCCAGGTACCGCACCATGTCGTCGCGGGCGACCCAACGGCCGTACGCCCGGGGGATCGGAAAACCCGGCAGGCCGGACAGACCGCGGACGGTGTGCAGATGCAACCGGTCGTAGTGCGTGCGCCAACTCGCTCCGACGGCGTCATCGCGCTCGAGGACGGTGGCGGGAATCCCGTACCTGCCCAGGACTGCGGCCACGGCAAGCCCGCCGGGCCCACCGCCGACGACCTGAACGGGTTCGGCTCCCGACCGGCCGGGGGTCACAGAACCTCGCGCCTGACCTGAACCACCGTCATGCCTGCCGCCGTGCGTCCGTCCATCGCCGCCAGCGCCGGACCGGCATCCTCCAGCGTGACCACCTGTCCGACGAGCGACGCCGGGTCGAGCCCGGTGCGCTCGATGAGGTCGAGCATCGCCGCATACTCGTGGGCGGCGATGCCGTGGGAGCCGTAGATCGACAGCTCCCAGGCGAGCACGCGGTCCATCGGCAGCGGGGCTGACGCGGCCTCCCCCAGCAGGAGACCGATTTGCACGTGCCTCCCGCGGCGGCGCAGCGAGAGCACGGAGGCGGTCGCGGTCGACACGGACCCCAGGGCATCGACGGACACGTGCGCACCGCCGTCGGTGATCTCGCGGACGCGAGCCGCGATCTCGGCCGGCCCGGCGAGCTCCGACACGTCCAGCGTCGCCGTCGCACCTCGCTCGCGGGCCACCGCCAGCGCCTCGGGCGAGACGTCCGTCGCCACGACCCGTGCCCCGAGCACCGACGCGATCAGCACTGCGGAGAGGCCAACCCCTCCGCAGCCGTGCACTGCCAGCCACTGGCCTGGGCCCAGCGCGCCGTGCACCGTCAACGCGCGGTACGCGGTCGAGAAGCGGCACCCCAACCCGGCTGCCGCCAGGAGGCTCAGCCGCTCCGGAACCCGCACCAGGTTGTGCTCGGCCGCGTGCACGACGACCTGCTCCGCGAAGGAGCCGTGGTGCGTGAACCCCGGTTGGGTCTGGTTCGGACAGACCTGGGGGTCGCCGGCCACGCACACCTCGCACCCGCCGCAGCCGCACACGAACGGAGCCGTCACCCGCTCGCCGGCGCGCCATGACCGGACGCCCGGGCCCGCCTGCGCGATGACCCCGGCGAACTCGTGCCCCGGCACGTGGGGCAACGCGACGGGATCATGGCCACGCCAGGCATGCCAGTCGGATCTGCAGACCCCGGTGGCGTACACGTCGAGCACGACGCCGTCCGGGGGGCAGGCAGGAGACGGCATGTCGCGCACCCGAAGCGGGCCTCCGTACTCCTCGAAGACGACGGCCTTCATCGGCCCCGGTCAGGCGGAGGTCAGCGGAAGCAGCCGGGGACCGATCCGCCCTGCCGGCACCAATCGGCTCACGGGCTCGCGGTACGTCGTGCTGCGCTGCCGCACAGGGCGTCCGGCAGCCGCGGCGATCGCCGCGAGCTCGGTGACCGTGCGCGCCGAGCCGTTCTCCGAGCCCGCCATCCGGCTGATCGTCTCCTCCATGAGCGTGCCGCCCATGTCGTCCGCCCCGCCCTGCAGGATCCGTGCGGAGAGGTCGTCGCCGAGCTTCACCCACGAGCACTGGATGTGGTCGATCCGGCCGTGCAGGGCGAGTCGGGCGAAAGCGTGCACCGCCCGGTTGTCCCGCGTGGTGGGGCCCGGCCGGGCGAGGCCTGCGAGGTAGATCGGCGCGTTGTGGTGCACGAACGGGAGCGGCACGAACTCGGTGAACCCGCCCGTCTCGTCCTGCAGGGCCGCGAGGGTGCGGAGGTGGCCCAGCCAGTGCCTCGGCTCGTCGACGTGGCCGTACATCATGGTCGACGACGACGGGATGCCGAGGCGGTGCGCGGTGCCGACGACCTCGAGCCACTGCGCCGCCGGCAGCTTGCCCTTGGTGAGCACCCAGCGGACCTCGTCGTCGAGGATCTCCGCCGCTGTGCCCGGGATCGAGCCCAGCCCCGCATCGCGCAGCTCGGTGAGCCACTCCTCGATCGAGACGCCGGCCTTCGACGCCGCGCTGACGATCTCCATCGGGCTGAACGCGTGCACGTGCATGTCGGGCACCGCGGCCTTCACCGCACGCACCAGGTCGGCGTAGAACGTGATCGGCAGCTGAGGGTCGATGCCGCCCTGCATGCAGACCTCGGTGGCACCGTCCTGGGCCGCCTCGACCGCGCGGGCGGCCACCTCGTCGAGCGAGAGCCGGAACGAGTCGGCATCACGCTCCCGCTGCGCGAAGGCGCAGAACCGGCACCCGACGTAGCAGACGTTCGAGAAGTTGATGTTGCGGTTGACGACGTAGGACACGTCCTCGCCCACGACGTCGGCTCGCAGCGCGTCGGCCAGCCGGGTGAGCTCCTCGAGCGCGGCGCCGTCGGCGGTGAGCACGGCCATCGCCGCCGCCTCGTGGGCCGGGTCGAGCAGGGCGGCCGGATCGGAGGCGGCGAGCGCGAGCCCCGCACGGACGTCGGAGTCCAGCCGCTCCGGGGCCGCCTGCTGATGCGCCGCGAGCTCGGAACGCAGCTCGTCCCAGTCGCCGTAGACCGAGTCGAAGTCGCCGCGCCGGTCCTCCGTGCGCCCCTCGGCGTCGATCGAGGTGTTCAGGTCGATCCGGCCCGTGGACTCGAACCCTCCGTCGGGTTCCTGCCACGGCCGCCCCGTGACCACCGCGCTCGCGTTCGCCAGGCCCGTCCCCGGGTCGGCGAGCGCTGCGACGTGGGCGTGCAGCCGCGTGTCGATCCACGGCGAGCCCGCCAGCACGTACTTCGGGTACGCGGTGAGCCGCTCGCGCATCGTGAACCCGGCCGCTGCCGTCTGCGTGGCCAGCTCGTCGATCGCAGGCCACGGCCGCTCGGGGCTGACGTGGTCGGCGGTGACGGGCGAGACGCCGCCCCAGTCGTCGATGCCCGCGCGCAGCATCAGCGCGAACTCCTCGCCGACGAGGTTCGGTGGCGCCTGCACCCGCATCTTCGGGCCGAGCACGATCCGGGAAACGGCGATCGTGGCCGCCAGATCATCGAGGTCGGCGTCGGGATCGTTCGCCATCGCGGTGTCGGGCTTGGCGCGGAAGTTCTGGATGATCACTTCCTGGATGTGACCGTGGGCCCTGGCCGCCGAGCGGATCGCGAAGATCGACTCGGCCCGCTCGGTGCGGTTCTCGCCGATCCCGATGAGGATCCCGGTCGTGTACGGGACACCGACCCTACCGGCATCGGTGATCGCGCGGAGCCGGACCGCCGGCTCCTTGTCCGGGCTCCCGTAGTGCGGGCCCCCCGGCTCGCTCCACAGCCGGGTTGCGGTGGTCTCCAGCATCATCCCCATGCTCACGGCCACGGGCTTGAGCCGCGTCAGCTCCGCCCAGCTGAGCACACCAGGGTTGAGGTGCGGCAGCAGGCCGGTCTCTTCGAGCACGGCGATCGCGGAGGCGCGGACATAGTCGAGAGTCGAGCCGTAGCCGCGGGCCTCCAGCCACTCACGGGCGGCGGGCCAGCGCTCCTCCGGCCGGTCGCCGAGGGTGAACAGCGCTTCCTTGCAGCCCGCCGCCGCGCCGGCCCTGGCGATCTCCAGCACCTCGTCGCGCTCCAGGATCGCGGCGGGCAGCCGGTGCGGCACCGTGGCGAACGTGCAGTAGTGGCAGCGGTCGCGGCACAGGCGGGTGAGCGGAATGAACACGTTGCGCGAGTACGTGACGACCCCGGGCCTGCCCGCATCGACCAGCCCGGCGTCGCGCACCCGGGACGCCGCGGAAAGCAGCTCGTCGAGCGCCTCGCCGCGGGCGGCCAGGAGCACCGACGCCTCGGTGACGTCGAGAGCGACACCGTCACGGACCCGGCGCAGTGCACGGCGCAGGGCGGAGGAGGACGCCGGCGGCTCGGGCACGCTCAGGAATTCAGACACTCCTGAACACTAGGTCCCGAAAGTGGGTCGGTCGACCGGCGGCGCGAGCAGGCGAGGTGACGGCCGCCACTCGCTTGCGAGCGGGGCCTCGGCGAGGTGCGTGAGGCCTCAGGCCACTACTGCGGCGAGCTGTGTGACCAGCGCGTCGACCACGCTCGGAAGGCTCAGCACAGTGGCCCGGTCCAGGCAGCGGATACCATCGGGTTCTCGACGAACAAGGACCGCCCGGCGCGGACCACGCCCAGCGGGGAGTAGAGCGGCGGGGCTCCACCTCCGTGGCGCACCTCGGGGCTGAAGCCGTGTTTCACAGGAGCACATCGCGGTCGAGAGCCTGCCCTTACTCCTCCGTCGCCGTGGTTCGGGTCGATTCTCAATCAGAGGCGTGAACGGCTCGTCCTCATGCGACCGTGAGCACGATCTTGCCTTGGATGTGCCCACGGGCGGCTCGTTCGTGCGCCCTTCGAGCATCCGCAAGCGGAAACGTGCTGTCTATGAAGGCGCGAAGCGTGCCCGCATCGAGCAAACGTCCGAGTTCTGCGAGCTGCGGGCCGTTCGAGCGCACTTGGGTGCCCGAGGTCGTGACGCCTAGCTTCGCGGTCTCTTCGGGGTCGTAGTCGGCGACGAACACCGGGTACAACGCGCCGCCGCGCTTGAGCGTGCGCAGGAAACGACTGCTGTCGGGACCGCCGACGGTATCGAGCACGAGATCAACGTCGTGAGCGATTTCCTCGGGACTGCTCTTGGTGTAGTCGATGAACTGGTCGGCGCCGAGTTCGAGCAGGAACGACTCATGCACGCCCGAGGCGACCGCGATGACGCGTGCACCCTTCCATTTTGCCAGCTGCAGCGCGAAGTGCCCCACGCCGCCCGCGGCGCCATTGATGAGCACCGTCGTCTCGGCGTTCAGCGCCATCGGGCGATGCTGCGCCGCTTGAAAGGGCGACGGATGATCGTGTCCGAGCTCGATCAGGAACTGCCATGCGGTGAGCCCTGCCATAGGCGCCCCTGCGGCGTGCACGTGATCGATGTGAGCCGGCTTGCGTGCGAGGTCTGACGCGGGCGCGGCGACGTACTCGGCATACGCGCTGCCCTCGAGGCCAGGAAAGCGAAGGAGGCCGAAGACTTCATCGCCGACGGAGAGGCCGTCTACATCCGCGGTGACGGCCTCGACGACGCCCGACACATCCGTACCCGGAATGGCGGGCAAGCTCAAAGGCGGCCTCATTTCAGGAGGCACGTTGGGCATTCCCTCCCGCATGTACCAGTCGGGGGGATTGACGCCAACCGCGTGGACGCGAACGAGCACCTCACCAAGCTTCGGCTCGGGAATCGGCACCTCGTCGTAGCGCAGCACCTCTGGGCCACCGAACTCGTTCAGCCGGATCGCCTTCATCGTGTTTGCCGTCATCGCTTCCTCTTTCTCGTCGCAATCTGCACCCACGAGTCAAACAGCAGTCCGGAACGGTTGTCCAAGTCCTGGTTCGCACCCCGCCATACCGAAACCGCATGACGGTACGGTGGGGCAGGTGAACGACCTCGGCGAAGATCTGGAACTGCGGCTGGTGCGCTACTTCACGGCGGTGGCGGAGCATCTGAACTTCGGCCGGGCGGCCGCCGAGCTGCACCTGGCGCAGCCGTCGCTGAGCCGCCAGATCCAGCGCCTGGAAGAGCGGCTCGGCGTACGCCTGCTGGACCGCACACCCCAGGGCAGCCGGCTCACCGAGGCGGGCAAGGCGTTCCTCCCGAAGGCGCAGGCGCTGCTGCGGGCCGCCGGCCAGGCGACGCTGACCGCCCGCGCGTACGCGCCGGCCGCTCGGATCACCATCGGTTATGTCGAGGACCTGGTCATCACCCCCGCGGTCCGTGAGCTGCGCCGCCGCCACCCGGAAGCCGAGATCGACACCCGTCACCTGGACTGCCAGAAACTGCGAGCCTTCCCCGAGCGCCGCGTGGACGTCCTGGTCGCCCGCACCCCGCTGCCGTTCCCGGCCGACGAGGTACGGATGACCGTGCTCTACGAGGAACCGCGGATGCTCGTGGTGCCGGTCGGCCACCGCCTGGCCGCCCGCGCGTCGGTGGCCCCGGAGGACTTCGCCGGCGAGCGGCCGTTCCCCTGTCCCGCCGCCGCGACCGCTTGGAGCGCCTACCGGCTGCTCGGCCCCGACCCGCTGCCGGCCGGTCCCGTGGTCGAGAGCTTCGAGGACAAACTCGAACTCGTCGCGGGCGGCCAGGCGATCGCAGTGCTGCCGACGGGCGACCGGCGCAGCACACTCCGCTCCGACCTGGCCACCGTCCCGCTCGAGGGCGCCCCCACCAGCAAGGTCGTACTGGTCAGCCGCGTCGGCGACCCGAATCCCCTGGTCAGGGGCTTCCAGGCGGCCGCCCAGGCGCACCTCACCGGGAAGTCGGCGTGAATCCGGCTACGCCTCAACGTCTGCCGGCTCGCCACCGGTGACCTTCACCAGTTCGGCGAACGTCGTGGGATACACGGCGTGCGGGATGCCGCCTGCCGCCCAGACCTCGTCGAAGGCCTCGAGCGCCCGGTCGACCAGCGTGCGCAACGGCGCGGGGTGCCCGACGGGTGCGACTCCGCCGATCGCCTGCCCCGTGGCCTTCCGCACGAACTCCGGCGACGCCCGGCGCACCCGCTGCGCCCCGACGAGCGCCGCGACCTTCGCCGTGTCCACCCGGTGCGCTCCGGAGGTGAGGACGAGCAACGGCGCTCCGCCGCCCTCGCCGGAGGACATCTCGAAGACCAGGGAGTTGGCGATCTGACCGACCTCGACGCCCACAGCCGCCGCGGCGGCCGCGGCGGTGGTGACGGCGTCCGGCAGTACCTGCAGCCTCGCGATCCGGGAGGGGTCGGCGCCGCCTGCGGTGAGGGCGGCGACCACGAGGTCGACGTTGCGATGGGTGCCGGTGCTCATCGCTCGTCCTCGCTGCGCTCGGCCGGCCCATCGTGAGACGTATCAGCGCGCAGGCGCAGTGACACCGATTCGCTCGCAAGCTCGCTCATGCCCGCATCACATCACGGGCGTCAGCCGGAGTCCTCCGAGATCCGGGTGCCGGTCAGCTGGCCGCCGTCCGCAGCCCGCAGCAGGCAGACGACGTCGCGGCCGGTGAAGCTGGACGAGGAGTCGGCCCGGGCCTCGAACGACAGCTGCGACGGGACGAGGGCAGCCACCTCCAGCCGGTCCTTGTCCGCCCCGACGACGAGCGCCGAGTCGAACACGAGCGTGCACGCCCGATCTGCGTAGGCGCTGAGGTGCTCGCGACCGGGATAGGGCAGGGCGCGCTGCGTGCCGAACGGGTCGAAGGTCTGGAAGATCTCCAGATCATGCGGGCCGTCGCAGCTGACCGTGGAGCCGGCCGGGAACGACCGCCCCGGAGCAAGCTGCCCCTGCAGGCACGCGTGGAACGCGGTCCCGAACACCGGGATGTCGCCGCCCCCGCCGTAGGTCAGGGTCGTGACGGCGGGTCCGAGCGGCGGGATCGCGCCGGACCAGGCCAGTGCGATTCCCCCGGCCAGGCCCAGCACCGCCAGCGCCAGCGCCACCAGGGGCCACACCCAGCAACGCCGGGGAGGCGCACCTGCGGTCGTTACCGGGGTGGTCGCCGGCCCTCCGCCGAACAGCGGCGTCGTCTCCGTTCCCCCCGAGGCCAGCAGGGCCGCGGCCTGCACTCCGGTGAGCCGGGCCTGCGGTGAGCGCTGCAACAGCCCCGCGATCACCGCTCCGAGCGGCCCTCGGGTGCGCGTGTGCGGCACGTCGGCGTGCAACACCGCGGAGATCGTGGCCGCCGTCGTCTCACGTGCGAACGGGCCGCTGCCGTGCAGGGCGTGGAACAGCGTCGCTCCGGCCGCCCACAGGTCCGACGCCGCCGTGGCGGGCGCGCCCTCCAGCCGCTCCGGCGACATGTACCCGGGCGACCCGATGAGCGACCCCGTAGTCGTCAGGCCCGGGTCGTCGACGGCCTGCGCGATCCCGAAGTCGGTGAGCCGCATGCGGTCGCCCGGGCCGAGCATGACGTTGCTGGGCTTCACGTCGCGGTGCACCACGCCGCTCTCGTGCGCGGCCCGGAGCGCGCTCAGCAACTGCCGGGCGACGGCTGCGGCCGTGCGCTCGTCGAGCGGCCCGGCGGAGGCCACCACCTCGGCGAGGGTGGGTGCCTCGATCAGCTCCATGACGATGTGATCGACCCCGTCGTCGGTGACCACGTCGTAGACGGTGACGAAGGCGGGGTCGTCGAGCCGCCCGGCCGTGCGCGCCTCGCGCAGCAGCCGCTCCCGGAAGGAGCGCCGGTCCTGGGGGCTGAGCCCACTCGGCAGGTGCAACTCCTTGACCGCCACCTGGCGGCCCATCACGCGGTCCTCGGCGCGCCACACGATCCCCATGCCGCCGCGTCCGAGCTCGCCCAGCACCACGTAGCGGCCCCCGATCACCCGGGTCGGGCTGACCGGGCTCATGACGCGTACACGACGGTCACCGGAGGGTGGTCCGACCAGCGCTCACCGTGGCTCGGCGCCCGTTCCACCACGGCCGAGACGGCGCGGGCGGCCAGCCCCGACGTCGCGACGTCGTGGTCGATGCGCCAGCCGCTGTCGTTGTCAAAGGCCCGGGACCGGTAGGACCACCACGAGTACGCCCCGTCGACGCCGGGATGCAGGGACAGCACGACGTCCACCCAGCCGGCCGCGGACACGCCCCCGAGCCATTCCCGCTCGTGCGGCAGGAATCGCGAGTTCGCGATGGTGATCTCGGGCAGGTCGACCTCCAGGTAGCGACCGGCCTCGTCGAACTCCGCCGCGCCGATGCCCACGCGCACGGGCTGGGGCGCTTCCCGGGTGAGCACGGCGACGCCGTTGCGTCCCCGGGGGCTCCCGCACAAGGCATAGCTCACATGCCAGCCGACGAGCATGGCGGGCGGGACCTCCTCGAGCTGCGCACGCGTCTCCTGCAGCCAGACGACGTCTGCCGCGGTGCCGGCCGGCCACCGCACGAGACCTTTCCCTGCCGCCGCCCGGATCCCGTTGACGTTGACCGAGGTGACGGTGCGCACCCCGGCAGGGTCCCTCAGGCGCAGTTGGTGCCCGGCAACGGGGTCAGGAACTGGTCGGCCGCCCACAGGTTGCCCTTCAGCTCACGGAACCCGTTGGTGACCACACGGGTGCCGTCGAGGCGGTCGCCGCGGACCCGGGTCTCCACAAGCCGTGACTCCGGGCTCGGCTCCGCGCGCACGTTCAGCTGATCGGCTGCCACCTCGAGCTGGCAACCGGTGGACCCGTCCGCGGTCGTGCGCAACTCGTCGAGTCCCCCGCGGTCGAGGATGGCCACGAACGTCAGGGCCGTGCCGGCGACCAGCACGAATGCCCACCCCTTGAATGTTCTGGCTTCGAGCTTCGGAACCTGGATCCTTGCCACGGCCATGTCTCCCGGGGACGGTGCGGTAGACCTACGGTAGCGGAACGACCACGCGGATCACACCGACGATCTCCGGCCCGCCGCGGCTCCCCGGCGTGATCACCTCTTCGGGCGGGGTATGCGGAACGACGCCGGGCCCCCTGACGGGGTGGCACGTGTCGCGCGACTCGCTCCCCCGATCCCATGACTCAGGGGATAGCGTGTCGGGCAGGGAGCGTGCGCTCCGTCGTCCAGGTCCGACCAGTCCCGAGGCAGGCCCGAAGCAACGATGAAGGTCATCTACACCTACACCGACGAGGCCCCGGCGCTCGCCACACACTCGCTCCTGCCCATCGTCGAGGCCTTCGCAGGCAAGGCCGGCGTCGACGTCGAGACGCGCGACATCTCGCTGGCCGCCCGCATCCTCGCGCAGTTCCCGCACCGGCTGACCGACGCCCAGCGGGTGCCCGACTCGCTGGCCGAGCTCGGTGAGCTGGCGCAGACCCCGGCGGCCAACATCATCAAGCTGCCGAACATCAGCGCCTCGATCCCCCAGCTCAAAGCAGCGATCGCGGAGCTGAAGGGCGCGGGCTACGACATCCCGGACTACCCCGAGGACCCGCAGACCGACGAGGAGCGCGCCGCCCGCGCGGCCTACGACGCGGTCAAGGGCAGCGCGGTCAACCCCGTCCTGCGTGAAGGCAACTCCGACCGCCGCGCCCCGGCGTCCGTCAAGAACTTCGCCCGCAAGCACCCGCACTCGATGGGCAAGTGGTCGGCCGACTCGGCGTCGCACGTCGCCACCATGACCGACGGCGACTTTCGGCACTCGGAGGCGTCGGTCACCATCGATGAGCCCGCCGAGCTGCGGATCGAGCACGTGGCCGCGGACGGCACGGTCACCGTGCTCAAGCCCTCGCTCCCTGTGCAGGCCGGCGAGATCGTCGATGCTGCGGTGATGCGCCAGAACGCGCTGAACGCGTTCCTCGCGGAGCAGATCGCCGACGCCAAGGCGACGGGTGTGCTGTTCTCCGTGCACCTCAAGGCGACGATGATGAAGGTGTCCGACCCGATCCTGTTCGGGCACGCGGTCACCCAGTACTTCGCGGACGTGTTCGACCGGTACGGCGAGGACCTCGCGTCGGTCGGCGCCGACCCGAGGGACGGCCTGGCCAGTGTGCTCACCGCACTGTCGAAGCTGCCCGCTGAGAAGCGCGAGGCGATCGAGAAGGCGATCACCGCAACCTACGAGAGCGGCCCGTCGCTGGCGATGGTCGACTCCGACCGCGGCATCACCAACCTGCACGTGCCCAGCGACGTCATCGTCGACGCGTCGATGCCGGCCGCGATCCGCTCTTCCGGGCAGATGTGGAACGCGAGGGGCGAGCTGCAGGACGCCAAGTTCGTGATCCCGGACTCGTCCTATGCGGCGCTCTACGCGGAGACGGTGGACTTCTGCCGCGAGCACGGTGCGTTCGACCCGACCACGATGGGAACGACCCCGAACGTCGGTCTGATGGCACAGAAGGCCGAGGAGTACGGCAACCACGACAAGACGTTCGAGATCGCCGCGGCCGGCACCGTCCGGGTGGTGCGGAACGACGGCGACGGCTCCGGCACCGTGCTGCTGGAGCACCAGGTC
>JAODNO010000554.1 GCA_025465235.1 Pseudonocardia sp. | reverse complement strand
GCGCGCCCCCGGCGCGCCGGACAGCCGCAGCTGGCGCGTCAGGTTGGGGCGCGTCCACGTCGGGACGCGGCCGAGCCGGTCGCTGCGGTCGCTGACCCTCCGGCTGGGGGCGCTGCGCCGGGCGCGTCGCAGGTTCGCGACGATCAACCCGGTCTTCCGCGGCCTTCCCGTCGAGGGTCTCCTGCTCCTCCGCGGCCTCATCCTCGAAGGCCCCCTGCTCCCCACTGCGACACCTGGCCGCTGCTTCCCGCAGGCGGCCTGCCAGCTGATTGAGCGCCTCCAGCAGCTGGAGGGCCAGCTGACGAAGGAACCGAAGGAGCAACATGACCTTCCGGACGACGAGAGCGAACGCCACCCCGACCCCGGTCGGTAGCGACTTCGCCACGGTGTCGGTGACCATCGTGACGGCACCCTTCGCGGCATCAGTCGCGGTGCTAGCGGTGGTCTTGACGGCGCCCTTCGCGGTGTTGGTTGCGGTGCCGGCGGTCGTCGCCAGACCGCCCGCGGCAGTCCTGGCGGACGCGGTGCTGCTGGCCGCGGACCGGTCGAGCCTGTTCGCGACGCCGTGGGCCCCCGAGCGTGCCTTGTCGACCGCCGCACCCAGAGCGGCACTCCCGGCGCGCTGCATGGCGGACCGCGCGGGGGCGCCTGATCCGGCGCGGCCGGCGGATCCCGTGGTCTCCCGTGAATCTCGGGTCGGTTTGGTGGTCATGCCCATCCCTCCATTTCGCACGGTACGGATGCGGGCACGACGTCGCTGTGCCCGGACGGCGTCCCACGTGCTGCGAAGATCAGATCTTCTAGGTTTGCGATCTCCTCATTATCTCCGCGCGGCCGCCCCCATTACCAGCCCCAGAGCTCACCCCTTTCGGCCTTTCGGACCTCGCCGCCCAGGTGGCGCTTCCCGCGTAAGCTCACCCAGCGGACGGGGTAAGCCGCAAAACGATCTCGCCGTCGTCGATCTCGCCGGTGGGCTCGAAACCGAGCCGCTGGTAAAAGGGCTACGGTTCGCCTTCCCTGGACTCGTAGCTGGTCAGCAGCCCGGTGCCGCCGTCGCCCCAGTACACCGCGCGATCCACGGATTGGCCGCTGGCGAGATCCCCAACCCGTCGATCGTGCCCAACCACGCTTAACGGCAAGACACCGTGGAGAGCCCGTCGCCGAGAAACTGGAATGGCCGTGCTGGTTGGACATGCAGCTGATCCAAGCCTGTCCGGACGCGATCACCTGGCACTGCGCCGAGCGCTTCAGCGTGGTCACGACCCGGGCCGCCGCAATCGGCTACGCCATCGCTCACTACCTCGCTCCGCAGGCAGAAACGCCGCTGGCCTAAGCAGCTACCCGGGGACGTGCCACCTCTCAGCCGCCCGAGTCCCAACGTGCTCGTGCTCACCAGCCCACAGCTGGGGCGCGGGGGCAACGGCCCCTCAGCACCGGACGGCACCGGGCACTTCGACCTGCCTGTGCGAGCGAGGACTAGGCACTTCCTCGTGTGGTGCGGCCTAGCCGTCCTCCTGGCGGCTGTTGCGACCACCACGACGGCAGCCGCGGTGAGCACCGTGGCCCAACCCACCCAGCCCCAGCGGCAGGGACGCGGTAGCCGCGAGTGCGCCGAGGAACAGCGGACCTCCGGCGTCACCGAGCTCTCGCCCAACCTCTGTTCTGCCGCTCCCATCGTCTGCCCAAGTCGCTCAGCTGGAGCGTCAGCGGCGAGCGCGGAGAACGCGAGCAGGGTGACTACCCCGACTCCCATGATGCCCACGAACGCCACCGCGGCCAGCAACCCGGCCAGGCCGGGCACGGTCGCGGCGAGGCCGAACCCGACCCGGCCCCGGCAGCCCGCCGGTCATGCCGACGCGGTCATACATCCGGCCAGAGTCGCGCCCTGCCCACGGCTGGATGAGCGCGGCCACCGCGGCCGGTACCGACACGACCGCACCAGTAATCAGAGGCCCTGCGCCGGTGTTACGCAGTTGCTCGAATGCGGCCCTCAGATCATCTGCAGTCTCGGCGAGAACTCCCACGGCCGGCGACCGTACCCACACTCCCGGCGTGCGTCGTCAAGGCAACAGCGCCCACGCGTTCTTGATCCCGGCGCACGGCCAGGGTTCCCCGCACCCGCGGCACGGTCCCTCCGCGACGTCCGTGCCCGCCGGGCGGTGACCCGTGCTCGCGCAGGTACCGCTCCACCACGTCGGCGCACGGCCACCGGCGACGCCGTCGCGCCGGTCGCTGATCTTCAAAAGGACCTGCTGGATGATCCAGCCCTTCGGCTTGCCCTCGAGCAAGTCGTGGGGCCGAAACTCCGGGGGCACGTCCCCACCGACCGATGGCGGGTGTGCTGACCGACTGTTCCACAGCGGACGGATCGCGCGTCCTCTCCACCGCGGAAACTGAGATCAGCAACGGAGTTTGACAACCAAAGGCTCGCCGGATGCAAGTGGTGCACCCAGCGCAGAAGGGGATCAAGGTGCGCAAGCTGATCGTTCCCGTGGCGGGAACGTTGCCCCTGATCATCCGCGCGGCCGGTGGCTGTGGGGTGCGGCCACAGCGGCAATGAGGGCTCGCCCCTCCCGTCGCCGCTGTCGCCGCGGCCGAACCGGCCCTGACCGTGACGAACATCGTCGACGGCGACACCGTCGACCTCAGCGACCAGTGCCGGGTGCCCCTCTCGGGATCGACACGCCCGAGCGGGGCGCGTGCGGGTTCGAGCAGGCGAGCAAGTTCGCCCGCGACACCCTGTTGAACCAGCCGGTCGAGGTAGCCCCGGACCCGACCCAGGACAACATCGACGCCTACGGCCGGTCACTGCTCTACATCAACGTCGGGTACTCAGTCGCGGTGACCCGCGCCGGATGGGCCAAGCACTACATCTTCAACAACAACCCCGTGCAGAAGGCCCCCGAGATCAAGGCCGCCCAGGCGAACTCCCAGCAGCAGCAGCACGTCGGGATCTGGGTCATCACGAACTGCGCCACCCCGGCCCCGGCCCCGGCGCCGACGAGCGAGCAGGCTCCGCCTCCCCCGCCCAGTACCGTCCCGCTACGGCTTGCCGCTCCCGCCCGGAGGCACTGGCCCCGGCTCGAGCGGATCGGGCCGGGGACCAGTCCTGCCACCGCTGTCCACGGCCGCGAGCGGCCACAGTGCCGCGGCATCCGGCCGGACCCAATCCTCTGGTGCGTCGCGACGACATCCTGCACCCGCTGCGCGGCGGGCAGGCACACCAGCCACGCCCGTCAACGACCACACACAGTCAGTACCAAGGAGGCCGCCCGATGAGGTTCCGTGCTCGAAAGACGTTCCGGTTCGGCCCCTTCTACCCCAGTCCGGCGGCCGGTCGTTCGGGATCAAGCTCGGCCCGATCTCGCACAACTTCACCCGGCGCACGACGTCCATCGACACCCCCGGCCCGGGTGGCTTCCACCACCAGCACGGCCGTCGTAGCGAGCGCTGACCCGACTCAGGTAACGCTGCCGGCGATCAAGGAGAGCTACTCCGGTGACGGACCCGCAGCCGAGGGAGATACATCGCATGTCCACGCCGTACTACGACCCGCCCCGCATCCCGCAGTTCCCGCCGCCGGCCCCCAAGTCGACGCTGGCCAGGCGCCTCACGATCTTCGTCGGTATCGCGGCGTTCCTGTTCGGCATCGGCGTCGGGTGGGCGCCGCGACGTTCTCCAACTCCGGCTGTGAGCCCTTCGTGAAGGTGGGCTGACGACCGATCTACGCCCCCGGAGCCTCACGACAAGGTCCCGGGGGCGTAGTCGTGCCAGGGCGTGCTGCTGCTCCGTGAACCCACCTCGAGCCTCACGTTGAACAATGGGCATTAAGACGTACTTCTGCTCTGTTGGCCTGGAGCCCCGACGATCGGCTTCCCGGACCACCCCGCCTCATTGACACGGCCAAGTGTCGTGCCGCAGAGCGGCGATCGCGCCCGTGGAAGACCCGGTCGCGTCCCCTGGCGGGTGCCGCCAGGGGACACCCTCGGGGCAGGCGCACACCGGTTCCTGACCTTCCTGGGTCGGCCCGGCAACCCTGATCAGGGCTACTCATGCCCTGAGCAGCACCCGCCGGCCGCTGCCTGCGATCACCGCGGACGCCTCATCCCGCGAGCAGGACAGCCGCGCGCTCGGCGATGGCGTATACGGTGGCGTTTGTGTTGGCGGACACGATCGAGGGCATGACGGAGGCATCCGCCACGCGAAGTCCGTCGATCCCCTGCACCTTGAGGTTCTCGTCCACGACGGCCGCGTCGTCGGCACCGATCCGGCAGGTCCCCACCCCGTGGAAGTACGGGAGCAGGTTCTTCCTGAGGTACTCGCGCACACCGCTGTCGCCGTCCACGTCACTGCCCGGCAGCACCTCGTCGCCGCGCCAGGGGTCCAGCGCGCTCGCCAGCCCGATCTCGCGCGCGAGACGCAGTCCAGTGGCCATCACCTGCAGGTCCCGCTCGTCGGTGTAGTAGCCGGGGTCCAGCGCAGGGGCCGCGGCCGGGTCGGCGCAGGACAGTCGGACCGTTCCGCGGCTGCGGGGTTCCATCAGTGCGAACGCGACGGAGTAGCCCTGTTCCGTGCCGGGGAGTGTCATGGCGTGGTAGGGGATGGCGACCAACAGGATCTGCAGGTCGAGGACGTCGGAGGCGGGATCGCTGCGCACGAGACCGAACGCCTCGCCGTGGTTGTTCACGCTGGCGGCCATCGGCTGCTTCGACCTGTAGACGACACTTGACATGGGGTGGTCGTGCAGGTTCGCACCCACGCCAGGAACATTCAGTGTCAGCTCGATACCGACGTCGCGCAGGTGGGCCTGCGGCCCGATCCCGGACAGCAGGAGCAGCTGCGCCGATCCGACGGCGCCCGCAGCCAGCACGACCTCGCCCGTGCAGGCCGCCGTGACCACGTCGGTTCCCACGCTGTACTCCACCCCCGTGCAACGTTCACGCTCGACGAGCACCCGGTGGGTCAGCGCCCCGGTCACCACCTCGAGGTTGGGTCGCTGCAGCGCCGGCCCGAGATAGGCGTCCGCGGCACTCTGTCGGGCACCGTCGACGATGTTGAGGTCGGTAAGGCCGAATCCCACGTCCCGGCCGCCGCTGACGTCGGTCGCCATCGGATGACCGGTCTGGGTCGCCGCGACGAGGAGCGCCTGCACCACCGCATGCGGCGCCGTTGCCGGACCCACGGTCAGCGGACCGCCGTGACCCCGCAGAGCGCGGTCACGGCCCTCGGCGTTCTCAGTGCGCTTCAGGTAGGGAAGCAGGTCGGCGAACCCCCACCCCTTCGCCCCCGCCTCGACCCACGCGTCATAGCTCGAGGAATGGCCGCGGGAAAAGACCATGCCGTTCATGGCGGACGACCCGCCGAGCCCGCGCCCGCGCGGCCACGCCATCGCCGACCCGGTGGCGGCCAGCTCAACGGTGTTGCTGCACCAGTCCATCGACGAACCCAACAAGGTGGGCCATGCCGGCGGTACGGCCGCGGCGTCCAGCCGGTGCCGGCCGCCGACCTCCAGCAGGAGGACACGAGCATTCTCATTCTCCGACAGGCGCGCGGCGAGGACGCAACCCGCGCTGCCAGCGCCGACGACGATGAAGTCGTGGCCTGATGTCAAGAAAGTCATTGTCCCGAGCCCTTGGGATGAGTCGGCGGTCGATGGAGTCCGCTCCATCCCCGCACCCGGGTGGTCAATCGATCGCTACATCGGGATCGCAGCGGACGTGGTGGTACTGCCCGAGACCCAGCCTGCGGGTACATCCCCAAACAGGTGGTGGTAGCGAAACCAGCTGCGCGCCCCGGGTGGGTGCCAAAGGTTCGTACCCGGCCGATCTCTCATCGCATGCCAGGGTGGTGCAGAACACCGAGTCGCCCATCAGCGCGTGCTCGATGCCATCGGCCAGCGCGTCGTCCTCGATGCCCAGGGCCCGGAAGATCTCCACGGTGCGCTGTGCCCTCGGGGTGTCCGCCGTCCAGCGGTACCTGGTGATCACCAGGGCGTGCGGTGGTCGGGGGCGGTGACCTTGAAGTGTATGTCGGCCGGGCGCATCGGGCCACGGCCGGCTGCGGTGATCAGCTCGCCCACCGGGCCGTCCGGGATGGGGTAGTGAGTGGGCAGCACCGACCAGAAGCGGTACTCGCCGTGCTCCCCGGTGACCTGCCAGTCGCGCCAATTGCCGCGTCCGGTCGAAGGCATCGATCCGCCCCATTGACTTCTGCCGCCCGATTGTCCATTTCCTACCTTTTCCGCTGGCCCATGGCTGTTCCCCAACCATGCCATTGCGACAAGTAGCGATCGCGAGATCGACGTTCCTGTGCGCGGGTTGGCGAGGGCCGGTGCCGACCTTGGAGAGTCAGCAACCGTCGAGTCTTATGATTGTTTGCGGTCGGAATCTAGTTCATCATCGCAATCGTCACGGTCGGGATGTCGTGCCGTGTGAGGCGCCCGGCGAGCGCCGGTGTGACGCCGACTTCTCCGGCAGCGCCGGGCCAATCACTGCCCCAGCTGGATCCCGTCGCCGGCGACCGACCGACGTCACGGCGGCGGTCCGCCGGAACCACCATCCGAGCCCCAGCCGCTTTGCGGACCAGACCCGGGAGGCTCAGTGGTGGCCATCGCGGTCACGACCTCGACGCTGCCCGCCGATGACCTCGTCACGGCCGAGCCCGCGACGTTGCGCCACCGACTGCTGCATGGCTCCGCCCGAAACCGCTCTCGGGCGGAGCCGCTCGTTCGCGCGCATCGACAACATGCCGGCCCTGGCGCCCCCAGCTCTTCGCCGCATTTCGCGCGACTCCACGCGCTGCCCCAGCCGATCACCCGAAAACCCGCTCCCCGGACCATCCACAACACACAGACCGGAGACACCGAACACCGCGCCGGGCGTCTCCACATGCCCGAACCAACAGAACACAAGACCCAATCCGACCAAAATCAACCCGACCGCGATCAACGCCCTACTGAAAGACCGGGGGGTAACGGGCGGCGTAGGGCATCCTGGATCGGGGGCGTGAGTGATCTCCGCCAGTGAGAGGGGATGGTGGCGAAGGTGTGGGGGTTGGCGTACCGCAGTACCGGCCGAGCAGGAGGTGCGCGCCGATGGCGGGCGGCAGCCCTCGGCGGTGCCCTGGCCGTGGCGCTGGGTCTGGGACTCGTAGTGGCGATCCCTTCGTCCGGGGCAACCCCCGGCTCCATGCGTGCCGCGCCAGGGTCCACGCGCATGCCCATGCACCAGGCGGCACAGGCGGGTGCAGGCGCCGGCAATGAAACGGTCCCGACCCCGCCGGTGGTGCGCATCACCCCAGCCGCCGGGACGGCGATCAACCCGCTCACCCCGATCGTGGTGCAAGCAGCGGACGCCCGCATCACATCGGTGATGATGACCAACATCGCCAGCGGCGCCGTCGTCACCGGATCCCTCTCACCCGACGCCACACGCTGGACCTCGAGCGAGGTCATGGGCTACGGATCGACCTACCGGATCAACGCCACAGCGTCCGGCGCGGACGGCACACCGGTGCAGCAAACCGGCATCGTGCACACGCTGTCACCGGCCGCCCAGACCTACCCGTCGCTGATCCCGGCCCCGACCACCACCCAGACCTTCGGCGTCGGGCAGATCATCGGAGTGTCGTTCGACCGCGCCGTGACCGACCGGGCGGCCGCGGAGAAAGCCCTGTCGGTCACCAGCAACCCGCCACAGACCGGAAGCTGGTACTGGATGGACAGCCGAACAGTGCATTACCGGCCGCAGAGCTACTGGCAGCCGGGCAGCACCATCACCGTGCACGCCAACCTGTTCGGGACCGACCTGGGCGGCGGTGTGTACGGCCGGACCGACCGAACCGCCACCTACCACGTGCACGACTCCTGGATCGCCAAGGCCGACGGCGCCACCGACCAGATGCAGATCCTCCACAACGGTGCGCTGGTCACCACCATGGCGATGAGCCTGGGCTCGCCCGGGTTCCCGTCCCACTCCGGACCGCACGTCATCTCCGACAAACAACCCAGCATCACCATGGACTCCTGCACCTACGGGATCTGCAAGGGCCAGCCCGGCTACTACCGCGAACAGGTCGCCCTCGACGAACGGATCTCCAACGACGGCGAGTTCGTGCACTCCGCACCCTGGTCGGTCAGGCAACAAGGCAGCAGCAACGTCTCCCACGGCTGCGTCAACCTCTCACCGGCCAACGCCCAATGGTTCTACGATCACTTCAGTCTCGGCGACGTCGTGGAGATCACCAACTCCGGCGGGCCACCACTGCCGGTCTGGGACACCTACGGCGACTGGGAATTGCCCTGGAACCAATGGAAAGCCGGCAACACCAACACCCCGTAATGGGTCAACGCGCCGACCGACGGGCTCGGGCAACTACGGCTGGGTCGCTGCTGTGGGTGTCCAGGCGCACCCACAGTTCCCGTAGGCGGGCGGCTGCGTCGCTGTACCCGCCCCGACGGGCCATCAACTCCTCGTGTGTAGCGATGGCCGGGGTCCGCTCGCCGCAAGCGCTGCCTCGGTCGATCGGCTACGCCGCGCCTCGATAAGCCAGGCTGCCGAGTCGTAGACCACGCTCGACAGCAGTCAGGACCCGGCCGTCCACGCGGCGCGCCCGGTGGGTGTCGCGCGGTAGCCCGGGTGCACATCCGGGGCGAGTTGGTGACTCTCGGCGATCTTCGCGAGCAGCGTTCCGAGGGCGCGCCGCTCGCTCGGGCTGAGCGCGTGTACGACGTCTTCCTCGTGGGCGGCACCGATCTCGCGCATCTGCGCCATCACGGCCTTGCCAGAGTCGGTGAGCTGCAGCTCGTGGTTGCGACGGTCCTTGACACTCCGCTCCCGCATGACGAGGCCCTTCTTCTGCAGAACGTCGATCAGCGCGACGACCCGACTGGGAACGACACCCAGCTTTCCCGCCAGCGCCTGCTGACTCAGGCCTGGATCGACGGCGATCAGGCGCAGGATCCCGACATCCCCGGGCTGGAGGTCGAGGTCGGCAAGCCGCTCGGCGAACCGGGCCGCCGCGAGGGCCCCGACCTGCGACAACAAGAAGCCGACCCGCTCCGAAGGCCCTCGGTCAGCCCGTCGTCCCGCATCGCCGTGACCCACGCCGAATAGCCTAGCAGCCCAGAACGATTCTGTGCTATGAATCATTCTGTGACCAGAACAGCTTCAGGGCCTGCCGTGCAGGCCCAGTCATCGTCCTTGCACGGACGCGTCGCGTTGGTGACCGGGGCGTCGGGATCGATCGGTGCCGAGGTGGCTCGCGCACTCGCAGCGCGCGGGGCCGCCGTCGCGGTGCACGGCCGAACCGACAGCGCCCTCGAACGTGTGGTGACCGGCATCCGCGGCGCAGGCGGAGTCGCCGTCGCCCACGTCGGCGACGTTCGCGATGCCGGGCACCTGCAGAAGGTCGTCGCCGACGTCACATCGACGCTGGGGACGATCGACGTCCTCGTCCCATGCGCCGGTGGTGCGGGCATGCCGACGCCGACCGCGACGCTGGAACCCGACCGCTGGCGCGAGGTGATCGAGACGGATCTGACGTCGGTCTTCCTCACCGTGCAGGCCGCGCTGCCCGGCATGCTGGCCCTCGGGCACGGCCGGATCGTCACCGTCGCTTCGAGCGCGGGCCGTCGCCCGTCCCAGGCGAACGCCGCCTATGCCGCCGCCAAGGCGGGTGTCGTGATGCTCACCGAGCACCTCGCGAAGGAGTACGCGGCGTCCGGAATCCGCGCCAACTGCGTCGCTCCCGCGATCGTGCAGACCGCCACTCTGCGCAGCCGGATGTCCGCGGCCCAGCTCGATGCCGTGGCGACGCACGTGCCGCTCGGTCGCATTGGCGTGCCGGACGACGTCGCCCAAGCGGTGCTGTTCCTCGCGTCGGACGCCTCGTCCTTCATCACCGGCACCACGCTCGACATCACGGGGGGAATGACGCTGTGACCACTCCCGCGACCACTCCCGCCACGCGCACCGTCACCACGACCAGAAGGCTCCCGCAGGCCGGGCCGCCGCTTCCGCCCATCGCGATCAGCGCCGTTGCCTTGTTCGTCGCGTCGCTCGTATTGCCGATCCTGCTGGCCGGTGGCGCGATCTACCCGTCGCCCTTCGCGAGCGAGGCGACGATCGTCGAATACTTTCGGGCGAACCCGACCACCGTGCTGCTGACGAGTCTGCTGCAGTTCGCCGCGTCGCTCCCGCTGGGGATCTACGCGGCGACCGTGTCCGTGCGGCTGAACCGGCTCGGCATCCGCGCACCGGGCGCGACCATCGGCCTCGTCGGCGGGGTCCTGTCCTCGGCGTCGATGGCGCTGTCCGCGCTGCTGACCTGGACGCTCACCCGCCCGGAGATCCTCGACCACGCCGAGCTGATCAGGCTCGTGCACGACCTCGCGTTCATCACCGGCGGCCCGGGTTTCGTCGTCCCCAGCGGCCTGCTCATCGCCGGCATCGCGGTGCCCGGACTACTGGCGGGGCTGCTGCCCCGGTCGCTCGCCTGGGCCGGGCTCGTGATCGCCGCTCTGGCCATGATCGCGACCCTGACCGTCGCATTCCCGGGGCTCTCGATCCTGCTCCCGATCGTGCGGTTCCCCTCGCTGGCCTGGATCGTCCTGGCCGCGTTCCTGCTTCCCCACCGGCGCCCCACCGCCGCCCCTGCGGCCAAGGAGGCCGCCGCGTCATGACCGACCCGATGCTCGAGAAGCTCGTCCGCTTCCAACACCCGGACCGGACGCTCGGCTACACCCGTTCGCTGACAGACAGCACCCGCGCAGCGCTCTTCGGTACCGACGAGGATGCGCTCCGCGCAACCATGCAGCACCTCGACGCCCAGCGTGCCGCCGCCGCACGCGAACTCGCCGCCGATCCACAGGTGGCGGCGGACCTGGCACGAGTGCCCTTCTCACCCGGGCAGCGCCTGGTCGCGATCGGGGAGAGCGCCACCGCAGACCGCCTCTCCTGGTTCGAGATCCTGCGTACGCTCCTGCACTCCGAGCGGCCGGACCTCGACCTCCGCTTAGAGAACCTCGCCGTCTCCGGTGCCACCACCACCCAGGCCCTGGCCGCAGCTCCCGCGCTCCGGCGGCAGGCGGGCGACTGGGTGTTCTGCATGCTCGGCAGCAACGATGCGCAACGGTTCGGCACACCCGACGGCCCGCGACTGGTCAGCCCGACCGAGACGCTGCGGAACCTGCGGGAAATCCGCGCCCAGGCCCACCTGGGCGAGCACGCCCGCTGGGTGTGGGTGGCACCGACACGGCTCGACGAAGCCCTCGTCGCGCAATTCCCGTTCTTCCGCGCCGCCGCCATCACCTGGACCAACCGAGACGTCGCCGAGCTGACAGCGGCGCTACGGAACCTGGAGGACCTCATGATCGACACCGCCGACGCCACGACCGGGCCCGACCCCTTCCTCGACGACGGCCTGCACCCCAGCCTGGCCACCCAGAAGGCCATCGCCGCACGGACGCTCGCATCGATCCACATACGACACCAGATCAACCAACCGTCGTTCACCTAACTGAACATGAGCGAGCAGGGTTCTCACATCGAAAGGCCGGGCCGGTTGCGCGTCGAGGCGCCTCGAGGTCGGAGCTGCCGATCCGCCTCAGGCGTGCTACCGCGGTGCCACGGACGAGGTCGAGGTCGGTGAAGGTGAGCACGCCCCGGGCACAGCGCGTTGAGCTGATCGTGCAGGCGCTGCTGAGCGATCCCGGTCGCCGACCAGGCCGCGGCGATGCCGCACCGCCGCCCGCAACGCCTCCACCGGCTGCCGCCCGACCCGGCGGCCATGGCCTTGACGGGCGAGGTAGGTCAGCGCCGCGCAGTCCCGATCATCGGTCTTGAACCTCCGTGACCCCAGCTGAGCCCGGGCCGCCGTCGTCTCCGAGGGCCCGAACAGCCGCACCGACCCGGGAAACGCCGCGCCAGCTCCCGCACCCACGGCTGATGCAACCCACAGGTGGCCTCAACGGCGAACACCACGGCCGGTGTCCGCTGCGCCCGACCAACCGATGGAGCTCCTCAACACCAGCTCGCACACCGGCAACGTTCGCGGCTCGACCACCGCGCCATGCTCCCCAGTGCTCAACCACACCCGATGCGCGACCTTGCCCGGATCGATCGTCACCACCTACGTCGAAACCGGCAACGCTCCTGCAGCAACCCGCCCATCACGGCCGCCCGTGGACGCCGAACAAGGACGCCAGGCTCCCGCAAGATCCCAGGACTCGAGACCTATCAGCTACCCGCGGCACCCGCCACTGAGTCGCAGTCCGTTATTTCAAAGGTTATTAAGAACAGCTATTAGCTATGTGCCCGCGAAACTCTCGACCCTTTTAGAGGATGGCGAAAAGTCGTTCACTGTGCTAACGTGTACGTTATCGTGTTGTACGGTCGCCGGCATGGGTGACGATTTTGAGGTGCCGGTGCGGAATGCTGGGCTCGGATGGTTGAATGCGTGCGTGGCCATCTCGCCGAGGTGGGCGGTTGTCCCCGTCGCGTCCTGTTCGCGGCCCTCGTGGGTGGCGTCATGACGATCGTGGCCGAGCCGGTCGTCTACAACGACGAGGACGTGGTCCTGGACGGTGTGGTGGTGCGGGACGCCGACAGCGCGACGACCCGCCCCGGCGTCCTCGTCGTGCACGGCGGCGCGGGCCTGGACGAGCATGCTCGTGGTCAGGCGCGACGCTACGCCGAACTCGGTTACGTCGTTCTGGCTGCAGACATGTACGGGCGTGGCGTGCTGGGGGACCGGCAGCGGACGATGGAGAGCATCAGTGCTCTTCGTGCCGATCCCGGCCGACTCGTGCAGCGTACGCAGGCGGCGGTAGACGTGCTGGCGTCCCTGTCGCTGATCGGTCGAGGTGTGGCTGCGGTGGGGTACTGCTTCGGAGGCATGGCCGTGTTGGAGCTCGCCCGCGCCGGGGCCTCCGTAGCTGGCGTGGTCAGTGTCCACGGAAGCCTGCGCGCCAGCCGCTCGGCCCGTTCCGGAACGATGCAGGCGAGGATTCTGGTGTGCCACGGCGGTTCAGATCCGCACGTGTCGCAGGCCGACGTCGTCGACTTCGTCGAGGAGATGACGGTCGCGGAGGCGGACTGGCAGCTCAACGTCTACGGCGGCGCGATGCACGGTTTCACCCACGACACCGACACCGGGCAGACCCCGGGCGTCGCCTATGACCCAACCGCCGATGCTCGCAGCCGGGCCGCGATCCGGTGCTTCCTCGCCGATCTCTTCCACGCGTGACGGGCCGGCGGTGGCGGCTGTCCTTCCGGTCGTGATCACGTCGCCGCGACGCCCGTCGTTCGCCCTCAGCCTGGCCGGCAGTGGTGGTCAGCGGGCGGCGCCCACCTGAAGTGATGTCCGACGACCCGAACGCGGTCGACCCGGGCGCGGACGAGGGCGATTCGGCCATGACTGGATGAGCGTCCCCGGCGAACCCGAGTGGCGGCTGCCCGAGGTGATCACCCCACGTAACGCACCGGTTATCGCCACATAAGGGTTCGACCAGTAGCTGCCGAAACCCTCCGGCCCACCGCAGGGGCCGCCAGCAAGATCATGCGGCGGTCGTGACACGTCCTGTGAGGCGTCCCCGTCGGGTTCGATCTCCGCGGTGCAGAACGGGGGGAGGCGCCTGCGGATCTCGTCGGTCCGCAGGCGCCTCGACGTGTTCGTCCGGGGTCGGCCTATTTGCCGACGGGCTTGCCCGGCGGGACGCTCATGACGAGGAGTTGGCCCTTCTCCACGAGCTGGGGGTCGGCTGAAGGGAGGTGGTCCTGCACGTCGATGAGGTATTTGCCCTCACCGAGGAACGGGGTCGGGACCACACCCGAGGACTCCTCGTCGACGGTCTCGAAGGTCGAGCCGCCTGGGCCGAACCGGTTCGGGTCGTGCTGGGCGATGCGCCCGATGGCGCGGCTCGCCGGGTCGAACTGGTAGACCCCGCCGAGGTAGGGGTTGTTGCCCACGTCCTCCTGGATGAGCACCTGGCCGCGATCGTTGACCGTGATGTTGTCCATCATGTGCGGGCCGGTGGCGGGGTCGGTCGGACCCTCGAGCACCTTCTCGATGGTGCCGCCGAACTCTGGGTTGGCCGCGTCCTTGAACTCCACCCGCCACAGCCGGCTGTGCTTGTCGAAGGCCGCTGTGGTGGCGAAGTAGTAGACGTTGTGATTCTCCGGGTCCCAGGAGCCGTCCTCCGGGCGGTCGAACTTCGTGCCGTTCGCCGCGAGGGTGAACGGCTGCGGGCCGTCCGGCGTGGCGGCGGCACCGTCTTCGACCGGAAGCGACGGGACGAAGATGCTCTTTGTCGTGCCGTTGGTCAGGCCGGCCTTCTCGATCTCGTTGCCGGTCGTCTGCTTCGCGCCGGTGTACACGTAGACGTTCTGTGTGCCGCCGTCGCTCTGGCCGACGACGGTCGTCTTGTCACCGGTATCCGGGTTGGCGGCCAGGTTCTCCCAGCCGGCCTTCCCGAGCGCGGGAAGCTCGTAGGTCGTGCCGTTGTCCACCACGTTGGCGAACGCGCGCCCGGTCGGCGCGCTCTCCTCACCGTTCATGAAGATGCGGCCGTCGTAGCCCTTGCCGGTGGCGGTGTTGAAGAAGGCCGACTTCTCGGGGAGGTCGGCCGAGCAGAGGCGATTGAGGTTCTTCGAGCCGGTGGTGACGAGGTTCTTGATCTGGTCCTCGCCCGAGACGACCTGCAACGAACCCTTCTGGATCACGTAGCGGGAGACGAACGCGCCGGTTCCGCCATGCGCCCGGGGGATGCCTGCGGTGGCCGGAATCTCGTGGTTCATCAGCACCGTGAAGGTGCCATCGCCGTTGTCGAAGGCGCCGAGCCCGTCGGGGATGCCGGCCATCCGGTACCCGTTCACGGCGTCGCCCGCGGTGAGAACGCTGGTGAAGTTGACCCCGGGAACCTGAGGCACCAGGTAGGCGGCATCGCTGCTGATGGGTCCGGTGCGCCCGGCAGGCACCGCCGACCAGGCAGTGGATCCGGACACGAGCATCGCTGCGGCGCAGGCACCGACGATCAGTGCTCTGCGGGGGGACAAGACTGACATCTGTCTGGGTCATCCGTTCAGGGTGGGGGAGCGAGCATTGACTGGTTCGCCGGAACCTAATCACCCGATCGAGCGAAGCGAGTTGACCGTGATGCGAACAGTCGGTGACGAACGTCGGATCAAGGCCTGCGCCGGGCGATCTCCCAGGTCGCGAACAGGCCGGCATTGCCGTGCGCTCACCCGCTGGGCCTCTGCCGGACGCGCGATGGGGCCAACCCGACACCTCGATGCGGCACAAGGGTCCGGTGACAGGGGGACGAGCAGAGCACCGTCGCCTTCGCGCCGATCCTCCGGTAGCTCGCCACCTCCCGGGAGATCGTCGAGTTCCTCGACCACCTCGCAGAACTCCGCGACAGCATCCCCGGCCACACCGGCGGTGGCACCTCACGCGAGCGGGCCGCGGCACCGCGACCCGGGGCCCACACTCGACCAGCGTCCGTCCTGGCCGCCGTGATACGTACAATTGCGACGGCCATGGACGTGACGTGGAACGTGCTTGCCGCTGCCGTGGTGCCCATTGCCCTCGAAGGGAACTCCTGAGGTCCTCATCCGACACGATCTGAGGCTTTTCAAGTCGACGACTTGGGACGGCAGTTGTCTAGAGGGCTGAGGTCCGTCACCAAACTGCGCCGAGCCCTTCGGCCTGGCTCGGTTTCACCCAGCGGCGTTTTACCTCGGGCAGGGCCGGATCGGCGATCGCGGGCCTGTTTGAACGTGCGCCAGTCGCGCGGCGACATCCCGTAGGCCTCTTTGAATACCGACTGCGAGGCCGTCGAGCCGGATCATTAATCGTTCGGCCGTCGACACTTCCTCGGGGTGGAGGAGTTCGGGCCGAGCTCGCTGGTAAAACGGCCGATCGCGACGTCTTGGCGCCTTTCGACAGGTGTCTCCGCTGACTACGACGTCCGGGACTGCCACCGCGGCGCGCGGTTCTGGCGCATCCGCGTTGATCTCGGGCTTGGCGTGTCTCCGCCTGACTGATCACGTTGCCCAGCAAGATCACCTGAATGTGATCTTGAGTTGCTGTTGCTGGTTGACGAACGTCACCCCTTCTGGCCCTGTCGGAATACCAGTACAGCGCCGAGCGCTTGAGCGGCTGAGCGAGTCGGAGACGTAGCTGGATCTAGCCGGTGCATGAGCCCGCTGTGCCGATCGGGCGGTGTGTTCGTGTGATTGAGTTGAGAAGAAGGAAGAAGAGCATGGCTGCAAGGACCTGGTTCATCACCGGTGCGTCGCGTGGTTTCGGGCGCGAGTGGGCGATCGCGGCGATGGAGCGCGGTGACTCGGTCGCTGCGACCGCCCGCGATACGTCCAGCCTGGATGACCTGGCGGAGCGCTTCGGCGACAGGCTGTTGGGGCTGAGGCTGGACGTCACCGACCGTGGCGGCGTGTTCGATGCCGTTGGGCGAGCGCACGAGCGGTTCGGTCGCCTTGACATCATTGTGAACAACGCCGGCTACGGCCAGTTCGGGATGGTCGAGGAGCTCAGCGAGGCTGAGGCGCGGGAGCAGATCGAGACCAACCTGTTCGGGGCGCTGTGGGTGACGCAGGCGGCGCTGCCGTTCCTGCGGGAGCAGGGGGGCGGCCACATTCTGCAGGTTTCGTCCATCGGCGGGATCAGCGCGTTCCCGAACATTGGCATGTACCACGCGTCGAAGTGGGCGTTGGAGGGCATCAGCCAGTCGCTGGCCCAGGAGGTGGCCGGGTTCGGGATCAACGTCACGATGATCGAGCCGGCCGGTTACTCCACGGACTGGGGCGGCTCCTCTTCCCGGCACGCCACGACGCTGCCCGCATACGACGAGTTCCGCGAGCAGGCGGCGAAGGCCCGGGCGGCTCGGGTGGGCACGCCGGGCGACCCGGTGGCCACCCGTGACGCGGTGATGGCGATCGTCGACGCCGAGACCCCGCCGCTGCGGGTGTTCTTCGGTGATGGGCCGCTGGCCATCGCCACGGCGGACTACGAGTCGCGTCTGGCGACATGGCGCGAGTGGGAGCCGGTGTCGGTCGCGGCCCACGCCCGCAAGGACTGACCTGCAACGGACCGGTTGTGATGTCGCGTCAACGGGGTGTTGCCGGGTTCCTGCTCCTGGCCGAGGCCTGGTGAGGCCGGTGGCTCGCGGATTCTCCGGATCGGTCAGGGGGTTGGGCGGCCGGTTGTGGCCGGGACCACTTCGGCGAGCATGGCGCGGACGAGGGAGTTGATCTCGTCGCGGATCGGACGGATCTGTGTCATCTCCGCGCTGCACCGCCAGCACCGCGCGGTCGAGTTCGGCAAGTTCCTGGTCGCGATCGATAAGGCCGTGCCCGCGGAGCTGGACGTGCACTACTCGCGCGCGGCTTCCTCGCGTAAGAGGTCAGCGAAACCAGCCGGGTCGGACAGGAACGGTGAGTGGTCGCTGTCGAAATAGCGCTTCCGCAGTCCGGCGCGGTCGCAGAGCCACTCCTGCATTCGCGGGGGTAGCGCCCGGTCGTCGGTGCAGACCACGTAGAGTTTGCTCAGGGCCCCCCAGCTCCCTGCTGAGATCCGGATCGGTTCGGCCAATGGCGCAGTCGCTTGTGGTCGCAGACGTGCAATTGCCCGGCGAGCGGTTTCGTTGTCGCACCGGTTGTAGAAGTAGCGTGCCACGACCTCCGGATCGAATTCGTGTGCACCCTTCTCCGTGCTGGGCCGGATTGCGCGTCCCGCCGAGTCCGGCATCTCTGCGAACCCGATGTCTCCGAGGGACTCCCCGTCAACCGGAACGTACGCGGCGAGATATATCAGCTTCGAGACCTTCCCAGGGCACTCCTCGGCCGCGCGAGAGACCGGCCCCCCCGCGAGTGAGTGCCCGACCAGCACCGCCGGATCGGGGCCGCTGCGCAGAACGTCGACGATCCGGGCGACGTAGTCGTCGAACCTCACGTCGGCGGCAGGCAGCGGATCGTCGCCGAGTCCCGGGAGATCAGGCGCCTGCACCTCGAAGTCGCCAGCCTCCAGCAAGGGCACCACCGACTCCCAACACCAGGCGCCGTGGGCGGCGCCGTGAACCAGGACGATGCGTCGCTGCACCGCCGAGCCGGCAGTGTTCATGTTCATCTCATTCGTTGTTGAGCCGCTTGGGATGCCCCCGGAGTCACCGGTCGAGTCCGACAATGCCGGTCGGGACAACCGCGTCGGAGACTCATCCTCTGTGTGTGGCGTCCGAGGTTCTCGTCGCACGAGACTCTCGGACGCACCCATTACGCGACCTGTTACAGCAGCGGTCGGCGCCCGCTACCCCTGCCCGGCGGCCTCAGATGTCCCCGCCACCGGCGCATCCCGCGATCGTGTAGTGCCGGGCAGCGGCGGTGCAGCGCCAGTTCACGGTTCTTGCCGGGGGAGGCTCAAGCCTCGAAAGGGCCTCGACCGACGGGCTGCTCTGGGCGAGTTGCGGCTGTCCGTGCCGGCGCTCCCGAGTGTGCCCATCGGCGGCGGGGTGCGCCTTTGAGAGCTCCACGGCTGGACGTTTGACGCGGGCTGCAGGCTCCACCTGCCCCGTCCGGACCGTGCCAGACAGCGCGGTGACGACTCGCGTAACGGCGGCCGACCACGATCGCAGGGCATGCGCGCAGCCAGGTCCGTCGCCTCCGGAGGCAGGGCGGCGGGTCGTCTCGCTGCCCGGCGCGGCGGGACAAGGGGGTCGCTCGGGCCGGACCGGGTCTGCACGAGCTGAGCCAGACACCTACACCGAGCCCTCCCGCGAGTGCCAGAACCAGGTGCCGAGCTGTGTCTGTTGACGAGACCGGCGCGACCAGCCGGGACCACCGGACGACGTCGACGCGTCCGACTGATCGAGAGAAGGCATGAGGATGACCAGGGAGCCCGAGAGCCGACCCGCAGCGGAGACCCCCGCGCTTGAGCTGTTCTACGCACCGCGCAGCGTCGCGGTCGTCGGCGCCCACGACACCCGAGGTGGCCTGTCCCAGTTCACCAACGGGGCGCTGCAGCTGTGCCGGCGAACCGGCGGAGTCTTCTACCCTGTCAACCCGAAGCTTGCGGCCGTCTACGGAGTGCCGTGCATCGCTTCGGTCGCCGAGCTCCCCGAGTCAGTCGACGTGCTCTGCATCTTCACCGGGAACGCGATCGGCATCTTGGAGGAGGCCGCGGCTGCGGGCCGGACCGCCCGGTTCGTCATGGTGTTCGCCAACGGCTTCTCCGAGCTGCAGACCGCCGACGGCGTCGCCAAGGAAGAACGCCTGCTGGCCGCGGTGCGTGCCGTCGGGGGCCGGCTGATCGGCCCGAACACGAACCTCAATGCGTGGGATCCGCGCATGGAGCTGCCGGGTCGCAAGATCGCCGTGGTCGCGCAGAGCGGCAGTCAAGGGCGGCCCGTCGTCGAGGCGCAGAGCGTCGGCGTGGGAATCAGCTACTGGGCGCCCACGGGGAACGAGGCCGATCTCGAGTCGGCTGACTTCATCGAGTTCTTCGTCGCGGATCCGGCGACGGCGGTGGTCTGCGGGTACATCGAGGGCTTCACTTCCGGGCAGCGGTTGCGTGAGGCCGCCGCGTCGGCGATTGAGCACCGCACGCCGCTCGCAGTGGTGAAGGTCGGACGTAGCTCGGCCGGAGCGGTCATGGCCCGGTCGCACACCGGACACCTCGCCGGGTCCGACGAGGTCTACGACGCGTTCTTCGAGCAGTACGGCGTGATCCGGGTCGACGACATCGACGAGCTGACCGAGGTCGGCGTCGCACTTGCCCGCTGCCCGGTCCCGGCGGCTGACGGGGTCGCCGTCATGAGCGCCTCCGGGGGCACCGCCGCGCACGTGGCCGACTTGACGGCCGATGCCGGGCTGCCCATACCCACCCTGCTGCCGGAGACCCGGGCGGCGCTGCGCGAATTCATCCCCGCCGAGTTCCGCATCGACAATCCCGTCGACAACGGCGGACCGTCGATGTTCACCGGCGCGGGACCCCGGATGTGGGAGATCGTCCTCGGCGATCCGCAGATCGGCGTGCTGCTGTGCCCGGTGCCCGCGTCGACACCCCGGCTCACGAGGGCGGTCGTCGACGCGATCCTGACGGTCGCGCCGACCGCGACGAAGCCGATCCTGCCGATCTGGCTGGGCCCCTACGACCGCAGCGACGGCTACGACGACCTGTGGGCAGCCGGCCTGCCGGTCTTCCGCAACGTCCGCGGGGCGGTCCTGGCCGCGCGCGCACTGCTCGGGCACCCGAGCCGCAACGCCGCGGTCCAGGAGACGGCCAAGCTTGCCCGTGCCCTGCCGCCGATCCCCCGCGAAGTGGTCGCGGGGGAGACCCTGCAGGAGAGCGCGGCTACCCGGTGGCTGCAGGCCCGCGGCTTCACCTTCGCCGAGAACGCCGACGCGAGTACCGCGGACGAGGCGGTGCAGGCCGCCGAGCGGATCGGGTACCCGGTGGTCGTCAAGGGCACCGGGGTGGCGCACAAGAGCGAGGCAGGCCTCGTCGCGACCCGGCTCGTCGGGCCCGAGCAGGTCCGCGCGGCGGCCGAGGGCATGCTCGCCCGCGGCGCGCACGGCCTGCTGGTCGCCCGGCACGAGACCGGGGGGGTGGAGCTGCTCGTGGGGCTCAGCACGGACCCCGTGCTCGGCCCGGTGGTCGTCGTGGGTGCCGGCGGCGTCACGGCTGAGGCCGTCCGGGACGTGGCCCGGTCGGTGCTGCCGCTGACCGCGGACCGGGTCGAGACGATGCTGTCGCGGCTGCGGATCGCGCCGCTGCTCGACGGTTGGCGCGGCGGCGCGCCGGTGGACCGCGAGGCGCTGATCGACACGGTGCTGGCGCTGGGTGCCCTCGCCGAGAGCGGTGAGGTCGTCGAGCTCGACATCAACCCACTGCTGGTGCGGCCAGACGGGGTGGTCGGTCTGGACGCGCTGGTCCGGCTGGCCGCGGCAGGTGCGGGCCGGGGCTGACCCGCCCGCCGATATTCAGATTCGCGACTACCAGAGCGCATTGAGCTACCTGGAACGCCGCGAGGACGTCGACGAGAACCGGCTCGGCGCCTGGGGCATCTCCTACTCCGGCGGCCACGTGCTCATCCTCGCCGCGACCGATCCCCGGGTGAAGGCCGTGGTCTCGCAGATCCCGGTCGTCGAACGGCTACGAGAACGTGCGCCGCGCGCACGGCTCCCCCGGGTGCCGCCAGGTCTGGTCGGTGATCCTGGTGCTCAACTACGACGTGCTGCCGTTCGTGCGGCGGATCTACGATGTCCCCACCGCGATGATCGTCGCGGAGCAGGACGACCTAGAGGCCGGCCATGCCGTGGCCTGAGACAGCCGACCGTGTTCCAGGAGTGCAGCAATGGGCCTGATGAGCCGGGTCGGCGTCGGGGGGTCGGTATCACCGGTGCGCTGCCCGTCCCCGAGCGCGGGCGGGGCCACGAAATGACGGCCCGCGTAACGGTCTGTGGGCCAGCCTGGCGCGCATGAGCGTGGATCCGGATTTCGACGTGGTCGTCATCGGCGCCGGGGGTGCGGGCCTGGCTGCCGCCGTCGGGGCCGCCGAGCAGGAACGCACGGTGTTGGTGATCGAGGCCGCCGACCGGGTGGGCGGCGCGACGGCACTGGCCGGCGGCAGCTTCATGGTCGCCGGCACCCCGGCACAGGCCGAGATCGGTCATCCCGGCGACACCGCGGACGCGTTCTTCGACCACTATCTGACCTTCAACCGCTGGGAGATCGATCCGGCCGTCGCCCGCCGGTTCTGCGACGAGGCGCTGTCCACGTACGAATGGCTCGTCGGGCTGGGGCTGCGGTTCACCGCCGACGGTCTGTACCGGGCGACCCGGGAGAGCGCCCCGCGCAGCCATCGGCCGGTCGGTGGGGGCGCTGCGATCGTCGAGGTGCTGCACCGAGAGGCCAGCAGACTGGGCGTGGACGTCGCGCTGAGCCGCCGCGTCGACGGGCTGGAGCTCGGCCCGGGCGGCGCGCCGCATCTGGTTCGCGCGGCGGGCGAGCAGGTGAGCGCCCATGCGGTGATCGTCACGACCGGCGGTTTCGGGGCGAACCCCGAGCTGGTCGCCGAGCACATCCCGGACGCCCAGGGCGACCCGGTGTGGTCGCCGACCGCGCCGACCTGCCGGGGCGACGGCCTGGCCCTGCTCACCGCACTCGGCGCCGCCACCAGCGGCCGCAACCACGGTGACCTGCTGCTGACCGCCGGCTTGGTCACCGAGATCGAACCCTTCGTCCCGCCGTGGCTGATGATCGTCGGACGGGACGGGCGGCGGTTCGTCGACGAGAGCGCGCCCTACCCGGTGCTCACTCCGCTCGGGCTGCGCAATGGCCCGTGCTGGGTGATCCTCGACGACCAGCAGGTCCGGTCGGCCAAGGCCGATCCCACCAGCGCCTGGGGCGCGGGCACCTGGACCGCGGATACCCTGCGGCAGGCCGTCGGCGACGGCCGGGTGCGCAGCGCCGACACCATCGAGGGCTTGGCCGCCAGCACGGGGCTCCCGGAACGGCCGCTCGCCGCGGCGGTCGCGCGGTACAACCGGCACTGCGCCCGAGGCCATGACGTCGAGTTCGGCAAACGCCCCGAGGGACTGGTGCCGATCGAGCATCCGCCCTTCCACGCGGTGGCGCTGGCGCCCGCCGTGGTCGCCCTCACCGGGTATGGGCCGCGGATCGACCCGCACGGAAGGGTCCTGGCGGCCGCCGACGGCGATCCGATCCCCGGTCTCTACGCAGCGGGTGAGGTCACCGGGAACGTGCTCGGCCCGCAGTACCTGGGCGGCGGCAACGCGATCGGCAGTGCGCTGA
>JAODNO010000506.1 GCA_025465235.1 Pseudonocardia sp. | reverse complement strand
CCGGCCGCCGTCCCGCCGCCGATGCACGCGGACCCGAACACCGTCGTGTACCTGGCCTTCACCTCGGGCACGACCGGGCAGCCCAAGGGCGTCATGCACTCGGACAACACGCTGCTCAGCCCGACGCGCGCGCTCGTGGCGGACTGGTCGCTCGACGCCGGCTCGTGCGTCTACTCGCTGTCCCCGCTGAGCCACAACCTCGGGTTCGGCGCCATGGTCATGGCGCTCACCCTCGGCGCCGAGTTCGTCGTCCACGACCTCGCGCGACACGCGAGCCTCGCGGCCCGGCTCCGCGAGAAGGGCGCGACGTTCGCGTTCGGCGTTCCGACGCACGCGATCGACCTGCTGGCCGAGCTGCGGGCGGACGGATCCGCGGGCCTGCCGGAGCTGCGCGGGTTCCGGATCTCCGGCGCGGCGGTGCCGCCGGTGGTGGCCCAAGGTCTGCTCGACGTCGGTGTCGTCCCGCAGAGCGGCTACGGCATGACCGAGGCCGGCTCGCACCACTACACGCTGCCGGGCGACGAACCGACCATGATCGTCGGGAGCTCCGGCCGCGCCTGCGCCGGCTACGAGGTGCGGATGTTCTCCCGGCAGAACCCGGACCAGGACCTGCCGCCCGGGGAGACGGGGCAGATCGGCGGTCGCGGGGCGTCCCCCATGCTCGGCTACTTCGACGACCAGGCGGCCACCGAGAGCAGCTTCAACGCCGCGGGCTGGTTCCTCACCGGCGACCTCGGCTGTATGGACGAGGCGGGCTACCTGCGCATCACCGGCGCAAGAAGGACGTGATCATCCGGGGTGGCCACAACATCTTTTCAGCGAAGATCGAGAACTACGCGCTGCGGCACGACGGCGTCGCGAAGGCGGCCGTGGTGCCCGTTCCCGACAAGCGTCTCGGCGAGCGGGTCTGCCTCGTCGTGCAGGCCCGTCCCGGGCTCGACCTCGACGCTCAGGAGTTGCTCGCGCACCTCGACGCTCGCGTACCTCGACGACGCCGGGCTGTCGAAGTTCGACATGCCCGAGTACTTCGCGCAGGTCGAGGACCTGCCGCTGATGCCGTCGGGCAAGATCCTCAAGCGTCGGCTGGTCGAGTGGATCGACGAGGGCCGGCTCGCCCCCTCACCGGTCCGCTTCACCCCGGCCCCTGTGCCCCGCTGACCAACCCGAGGAGGACATCCCATGCGTGCAGTGACGATCCACCGGTTCGGCGACCTCGACGCCGCAGGCCTCGAAGAACGACCGGACCCGGTGCCCGGCGAGCACGAGGTGCTCGTGGAGGTCCGAGCGGCTCCGGTGAACTACGTCGACCTCGTGACGATGCGCGGTGAGTACCAGTTCGTCCCCGAGCTGCCCTACGTGCCCGGCAAGGGAGCAGCCGGCGTCATCCGGTCGGTGGGGGCCCGACCTGCGCGAGAGCGTGCGTGACCAGGTCGCTGCTGCCACGTCCGGCGTGCGTGTCGACATCGTGATCGACCCACTCGGCGGCGACCCGTTCGACGGTGCGGTGCGATCGCTCGCCTGGCGGGGCCGGTTGGTGATGATCGGGTTCGCTGCGCGGCGGAGACCGTCCTGAAGGTTAACTACCCGCTGCTGGTGCAGGCGTCGTCGTCGTCGGTTGGCACTCCCGGCGCCCTCATGCGAGCGTCCCGGCTCGCCGGCCGAACACGGAGCCGGAGGTCAGGCCGGTGCCACCGGGGTAGTTGCCGCTGAACAGCCCGCCGAGCATCTCGCCGCAGACGAACAGGCCGGGAAGCTGTGCACCTGCACCGTCCAGCACCCGTCCGGAGGTGTCGGCGCGCAGGCCGCCGAAGGTGAAGGTGATGCCGCAGGTCACCGGGAACGCGAAGTACGGCGGCGTCTCGAGCGGGCTCGCCCAGTTGGACTTGGGCGGCTCCACCCGCGCCGCTCTCCCGTCCTTCACCGCGAGGTCGAGCGGGATGCTGCGGTCTATCCCGGCGTTGAACCCGTCGACGGTGCGGCGCAGCCTCACCGGGTCGATGCCCAACCCCGCAGCGAGCTCCTCGACGGTCTGCCCGACGACCATCGACACGCCCGGCATGTCGTACTCCTCGGTGCGCAGCTGGGGCCGCGTGGTGGCGTCGAAGACCTGGAAGGCCAGCCCTTCGGGCTGGGCGAGGATGCTGGCGCCGTACTCGGCGTAGGTGTAGTTGCGGAAGTCGGCGCCCTCGTCGAGGAAGCGCTCGCCGTTCCTGTTCACCACGATGCCCAGCGGGTAGCCGCCCCGGGTCAGCTGGTTGGTCAGCTCGCGGTTGCTCTCGTTCCCGCGGGACCAGGCGTCCCAGGCGACGCTGTGGCAGGTGGTCCAGTCGCCGTGGGTGGCGGCGCCTGCGGCGATCGCGGCGGCGAGCATGTCGCCGGTGTTGAGCGGCGTACCGCGCACCTTGGCCCGTTGCCAGCCCTCGCCGAGGTGCTTCCGGCGCAGCTGCGGATCGGCCTCGAAACCGCCTGCGGCGAGCACGACCGACTCGGCGTGCACCGTAGCGGTGGCGCCCGCGGCGTCGGTCCACGTGACGCCGGCGATCGCAGTCCCGTCCCGCACCAGCTCGCGGACGCGCACGCCGTACCGGATCTCGACGCCGGCCTTCTCCGCCGCAGCGGTGTGCTGCTCGATCAACCCCTTGCCGCCTCCCGTGCTCCCGACGGCAAGTCCGCCCCAGAACACTTGGCGCCCCTGCGCGTCGGGGTAGGCCTGGCGCTCGTACATCAGCCGGTAGCGCAGCCCCTTGTCGTGCAGCCAGCGCAGCGTGTCCTGGCTCTCGGCGATAAGCACCTCGGTGAGCGAAGGGTCGTTCCGGCCGCCGGTCACCTTCGCCATGTCGGTGGCGAACGCCTCGGACGGATAGGGCGGGAGCAGCGTGATGGCGTGCCGCTCGTCGTCGTCGAGCAGGTCGGCGACGTCGGCGAGCCCGTGGTGCGCGATCCGCACGGCGCCTGCCGTGTAGTAGCTGTTGCCACCGGCCTGCGCGGGCTCGCCCTTCTCCAGCAGTAGCACCCGCCTGCCCCGTTCGGCGGCCGCGTGCGCGGCGCTGAACCCCGCGTTGCCCCCGCCCACGACGACGACATCCACGCGTTCCTCGGCGCTGGCGACGGGAGCGGCCGGTGTTCCCTGCGGCATGTGATCCTCCTGCGCTCGGTCCAGTCTGCACGCTAATGTATACAGCTGCGGACAGCGGGATGCATGTGAGGTACGACTCAACGAGGTGGCAGGGCATGAGTCCGATGAGCTCGCCCTGGATCGTCCGTATCCGAGCGTTTGGCCTGGGTCGACCGCGCCTCCAGCGGCCTGCTCAGCGTGCTGTCACGGTCTCGGAGATTCCGCACACGATTGCTGGGTCGAGACATTCGCGTCGCCCCGGCACGAAGGGCGAACTCAGCCCTACGCGCCAAGGTGCTGGTGAGAGTAGGTGACACGGTTCTCGGCAAGCACACGTCGAGAAGGAGTGCGCGGTGAAGTCCACGTGTACCCAGCTCGAGGCGGCTCGGCCTCGCTGATCCGACTATTCGGAAGAGACGATCGGCACGCCAGCCACGCGGCATGGCATGGTCGGCACGAGCACCCCGGGGCCGGACGGCGTGCCGAAGGTGCGGGGCGAGTTCACGTTCTCCTCCGACCTCCAGGCCGACCGGATGCTGTGGGACGCCACCGTGCGCAGCACGCACCCCCACGCCAGGATCACGTCCGTCGACATCCGCGCCGCATCCGAAATGGACGCTGTGCACAGCGTCCTCACCCGCCACGACATCCCGGGCAGCAACCGCTACGGCCTCGAGGTGCGGGACCAGCCCGTGCTGGCCGCCGACGTCGTCCGGTACCCGGGGGAGGCCGTGGCGGTGGTGGCCGCCGAGCACCCTGCCGTCGCGCGGCGTGCCGCCGCGGCGGTTGTCGTCGGCTACGAGGTGCTCGGGCTGCCCCTCGAGAATGTTCGCCTCGTCCTCTGCGGGGTCGGCGGTGCGTTCGGTGGCAAGGAGGACCTCTCCGTGCATGCCCACGCCTGCCTGCTCGCGCTGCACACGGGGCGGCCGGTGAAGATGGTCTACGACCGGGAGGAGTCGTTCGCCGGGCACGGGATACGGAGTGTCGGTGAAGAACGTCTGCACGTCGCTGGGGTATGACGACTACGGCACCGCCCGCGTGCGGTTGTCGGTGAGCGGCGGCGAGCCCGTCGTGCACGGTCCACACCGCTGCGGCCGAGGTCGGCCAGGGTCTCGTGACCGTGCAGGGGCAGATCGCCAGGACCGAGCTGGGCGTCGAGACAGTGGTCGTGCTGCCGGCCGACACCGATGTTGGCGACGCGGGCACGTCGTCGGCGTCGCGGCAGACGTGGATCTCGGGCGGCGCGGTGCAGTCGGTCTGCGCCGCGGTGCGGGAGCGCCTGTTGGAGATGGCTACCGGGGTGTTCGGCGAGCCCGTGGAGATGTTGCGACTCGAGGACGGCGTGGTGGTCTCCGGTCTGGTCCGGGTCGTCGAGATCGCCTGCGCGCAGGATGTCGAAAGGCGATGAACCCGGCCGCCGTGGAAGGGCAGATGCACGGGGGCATCGCGCAGAGGCTCGGGCTGGCGCTGATGGAGGAGATCCAGGTGTCGGGGGGCACATCCGCAACCCCTCGTTCACCGACTACCTCCTCCCCACCGCGCTGGACATACCGGCGGTCCGGCTGGACATTCTGGAGATCCCACGTGCGGACTCGCCGTACCGGCTCACCGGTGTCGGCGAGCCGTCGTTGGTGTCCTGCCCGCCCGCGATAGTGGCAGCGATCCGCGACGCCTGTGGGCGCGAGCTTTCCCGGATTCCCGCGCGGCCGGACGCCATTGCGGGGACGTAACCGCCTGCAGTTCTTACTGCTGCGCTAGGACGAGGTGCACGAGCACGGCCCATTGCGCAAGGCTCCGTCCACGCCTTCATGGCACCAGATCCAGATAAGCCCAGAGAAATCGTGATTAATCACCCAAACCGCCCAATCAGACAGTGTCCTCCCCGGGCGGACAGGAGAGGAGCGCCTCTGCCTGCCCGCCGTCTTGGGCGGGAATCGCTCTCGCGCCGGGGAAAGTAGGCTTCCGCCGGGTGGATCGTTCCGGATTCTGTCAGGAGACTGTGCATGCAGGTCGTGGTCAGGTCGCTCCGCGTACTGCGCCTCCTGACCGGCGAGACGCGCGGTCTTGCGATGGGCGAGGTCGCCGAGCGCCTCGGCATGCCCTTGGCCAGTACCCACCGGATCCTCAGCGTGCTCGAAAGTGAGCGGTTCGTGACCCGCTCGCCGTCCAATCGGCGGTACTTCCTCGGTCCCGCGGCGCGTGAGCTCGCGGGCAACGATCTCGCCCGCGAGTCCCCACTGGTCACCCCCCACGAGGCCGTCGCCGCCGCGAGCCGCTCCAGCGGCGAAACCGTGTTCCTCTCCGAGCTTGTCGGAAACCGGGTCATCTGCCTCGCGCTGGCCCAGTCCGAACACCCGCTGCGGTTGTTCGTCCGGGTCGGCCAGGAGATGCCGTTGCATGCCGCCGCCGCGGCGCGCGTCCTGCTCGCAGGCCGTCCGACGGAAGAGGCTCGCGCCCTGCTGGCCGGGCGCACTCCCCTCGTCGCCTTCACCGCCGACACACCCGCCAACGTGGACCAGGTGATTGAGCGACTGGCCCTCGTCTCAGCCCGGGGGTACGACGTCTGCGATTCCGAGTTGGACCTCAACGTGTGGGCGGTGTCGGCGCCGGTCCGCTCCTCCACCGACGAGGTCGTCGCATCGGTGACCCTGGCCGCACCCAGCCAGAGGGTCGGGGACGCTGGGACCAGGGATGCTGCCCGGCGCACGGTGCTGACCGCGGCAGCGAAGATGTCCGCCGACTTGGGTTGGTCTGTCATGAGTTGCAGTCGCCCCCCGGCCCCTCGTGGCCATGAGCTCGATTAGCGCAGACTTAACAATCTCCGCAAAGAACCTCCTACTTCCGTTTCGTACATATAGCACGCTGAATCTCTTCCGCGAGGCGGATCTGCCGTCGGCGGTTCTTCCGCTGCGGCCCAGCCATTCGGCGCCGTTTCCTACGGGAGCCGGAGTGGGTCGGTTCCGCGAGCCTTGACACGAGTAGCGTCTTACCGGAATCTCTCCTTCTCACCAGACGGATGGGAGGCTTCATTCGGATGGGAATCACTGCTGTGGCGCCGACCGCTCCCTCGTCGACCGCGGCCGAGCCGGCGCGGTCGGGCGATCCACTGTGCTGGCCTTCCTGAGGATGTTCGTCGCCGCACTGGCTGCCCGGCCGATCCCCGCCACTGTCGACCGCATGGTGGCGAACCCGGTTGACGCGTCGCTGGCGACGGCCGTCGCGCTGCACACCGGATTGTCCTTAGCACTGACATCAAGGAGAACCCCGAATGAGTGACAGCCAAGCGCGCGTGCTGGCCGTGGCGAACGAGGTCACTGCCGGCGGACGGATCGACTCCCTCGATTCACCCGCGATCCCGGAGACCCTCGGGACCGCACTGGCCGTCCGGTTGCACGAGCACCGCCCGACCGCGATCGCGTTGTGGAACACTCCCGACGCCGCCGTCCTCGGCCACGTCGTGGCCCGCGAGCTGGGCGCCGTCGTGCTGCCGGCCCAGGAGGACCTGGGCCGCCTCACCCTCGGCCACCTCCTCGAACCCGGCGCCCGGGTCGCGGTCGTCGATGTCGCGTGGGACGACCAACCCGGTCTCGTACCGCTGGTCCGGACCCTGACTGGCCACGGCTACGAGGTCGTCGCCGTCGGGACAGTGCTGTCCGGCACGCAGGACACGCTCGGGGGCGGGCTGCCCACCCACACCCTGGAATCGCAACCACAGGACGACGCATGAGCGCGAAGACGCCGCGCCGCTCGCACACCCGGGAGACGACCGTGCAGACTCCGGGGAAGGCCAAGGAGCTCTGGAGGCTTTCGACGCTGCCGCCGGCTGTGGCGCCCCGGCCCCGGCCTGTCGCGCACCGCGCCCCGGTGCTGGAGCACCACGATCTCGCCGGCCGCTACCGGTTCCTGCGGCTGTACGCCCGGCCCATCGCCGACCATGCCCTACCTGGTCAGTTCGTCATGCTCACCGTCGCCCGCGACGGGGAGAACGCTCCCGTCCTGCCCCGGCCCATGGCGATCTACCGCACTGACACCACCGCGGGCACGATCGACATTCTCTACGGCGTCGTCGGCGCCGGCACCCGACGGCTCGCAGGCTTCCGCACCGACGAGACGATGCTTGTGGTCGGGCCCCTTGGCCGCTGGTTCGAGATCGGTCCGGATGTGGCTTCCGTGCTGCTCATCGGCCGCGGCATCGGGACCTGCTCGCTCACCACCGTCGCCCAGTCCACCGCCACCACCGCGGTCACCACGACCGCGGTGATCAGCGCCCGGCACCCCGTGGCCCTGATCGGCGGCGACCTCTACCGCGAGTTCGGTGTCCGCGCCCTGCACGAGGTCACCGACGACGCCGGCACGTCGAGCCCCGAGGCGCTGTTCGCCCGGCTCACCGCGGACCTCGACGACGCGCCGCCCGAGCTGATCCTGACCTGCGGCTCCGAGCGGCTCACCCGGCTGTGCCAGCAGCTCGCGCAGCGCTGGACCGGCTCCACGGTCCAGGTCTCGGTCGAGGCCCACATGGCCTGCGGCCTGGGGTACTGCCACGGGTGCGCCTCCGGTGCCCGCAGCGAGGGCGCGGAGAGCCCGCTGATCTGCACGGACGGCCCCGTGTTCGAGTGGCGTCCCGAGCCGGTGGCGGGCCGGGGCCTGTCGTGAACGCCCTGACCGCCCGAATGGGCTCCCAGCCGCCGGGCCGGCCCCCACCGAACCGCTCACCGGCTGCGATCACATCGGTCGTCCCCGCCCGGCTTCCACCGCACGGGAGTACACGAGTGCGGCGCAGACGACGTCCTGCACGGCCAGGCCCTGAGACTCGAACACTGTGATGTCGTGGGGCTGGGCGTGTCGGGTTTCGGGTCGTGTCAGGACATCTCCCAGCGCAACCACCCCGTCCTGGTCCCAGCCGTTCGCGAGGAGGTCTCCGCATTCCCGGGCGGCCACTTCCCGGTCGTCGACGACGATCAGCTCCGCCCGCTCCAGCAGGGCACGATCGATCTCCCTCTTCGTGGCGAGGTTGGAGCCCACGCAGTTGACGTGCGTTCCGGGGCGGACCCAGTCGCCGAGGAGGACCGGGTCGACCGACCCCGTGGCAGTCACGACCACATCGGCGCCGCGCGGTGCCCGGTCGGGTTCGACGGCCTGCACCTCCACGCCCAGCTTCGCCCGCATGCGGCGGACGAACTCGTCGCGGCGGGCCGGGCTCCGCCCGACCACTCGCACGCACCGCAGCGCCGGCATCACCGCGGCCAGCGCCAGCACCTGGGTCTCGGCCTGGAAGCCGGTGCCGTAGACGGCGAGCACCTCCGGCTCCGGCGGCGCCAGAGCTCGTGTGGCGACGGCGGAGGCTGCACCGGTGCGCAGCTGCCCCAGCCGGTCGGCCTTCACAACCGCGAGCAGCTGCCCGGTGGTGGTGGAGTACAGCAGCAGTGTCAGCACGGCGCCCTGGGTCACGTCCGTGCGGACGACGGGGTAGGCCTTGAGGCCCAGGACACCGTCTGCCGGGACGAGCGACCACATCACGTTGAGGGAGACCGTGCCGGCGTGCGTGCGGTGGCGCACGTGGTTCACCGCGCCACCGTCGGACAGCAGCCGGAACGCGCGGTCGACGCAGGCGATCGCGTCCTCGAGCGACAGCAGGGACGACACGTCGTCGTCGTCGAGGTAGAGCGTCATGCGGGCCTCCGTCTCAGGCGTGCTCACCGGCATCGATCGAGCGGAAGGCCTCCACCAGCACATCGACCGCCTCGGCGACGCGGGCCGCCTCGGCGTGCTCGGCGGGGGAGTGGCTCACCCCGTCCCGGCACGGGACGAACACCATCCCGGTCGCCACATGCTTGGCCACGTGCGCCGCGTCGTGACTCGCTCCGCTGGGCAGCGAGATGAACGCCGTTTCCCGTCGGGTGGCCGCTCCGGCGAGTGCAGCCTGCATGGTTCCGTGCAGGACCACCGGTGACTGGTCGGAGAGCCGACGCGCTGTCACGGTGATCTCCCGTCCTCCGGCGATCCGCACCGCGTCGTCCAGCAGCATCTCGGCCAGGTCACGCTGACGCTCGGAGTCCACGTCGCGCACGTCGAGCTGCAGCAACACCCGCCCGGGCACAGTGGTCATCGAGTTCGGCTCGACGTCGAGGCGGCCGACTGTCGCGACGGTGGTCGCGTGTGCCCGGGCCCGACGCTCGACGGCGATGACGAACTCCGAAGCTGCGACCAGCGCGTCGCGCCGCAACCACATCGGGGTCGCGCCGGAGTGGTCGGCGCGACCGGTGAACACGAGTTCTACCCGCGTGCTGCCTCCGATGGAGTTCACGATCCCGATCGGCCGCTCTCGCGCCTCCAGCACGCGTCCCTGCTCGATGTGCACCTCGACGAAGCACTCCACCTGGCCGAAGTCCCAGCGCGCCGAGGCGGCCTCCCCCGGAAACAGACCGACAGCCTCGGCGGCAGCGCTCGCGGTGATCCCGTCACGGTCGGTCAGTTCCTTGAGGGTGTCCGGGCCGTAGGCGCCCGTCACCAGACGGCTGCCGATACAGGGAGCGCCGAAGCGAGCCCCTTCCTCGGCGGCGAACGCGACGACGCGTAGCGGCCGTCGCATCCCGCCGTCCTCCGCCAGAACGCGGGCCACCTCCACGGCCGCCGCCACGCCGACCGCCCCGTCGAAGTTGCCGCCCTGGTAGACGGTGTCCAGGTGCGACCCGGTCATCAGCGCCGGCAGGTCCTCGCTCCCCGGAAGCTGGCCGTAGGAGTTGCCGACAGCGTCCGTGGAGGTGTGTAGGCCGATTTCCTCCAGACAGCGCCGGAACAATGCGTGGGCCTCCCGCTCCTCTGGGCTGAAGGCCAGGCGCGAGAAGCCGCCGCGCGGGTCTCGCCCGATTCGGCCGAGCTGGTCGAGGAAGTCGTCGATGCGGGCCTTGTCGGCGAATGTCATGCGGTCTCCGTCGGCATCGAGAAGGAGGAGTAGCGGAACAGGGGGGCGAAGTCCACGCCGACCTCGGCCAGCCGGCGGTCTGCGCCGCGTTCGCAGTCCACCGCACACAGCACGATGCGCACCTCTGCGCCCTGATCCCGCAGCCGGCCCACGGCCTGTAGGGCGCGGGTGCCGGTGACGACGACGTCCTCGACGAGCGCGACGTTCTCCCCTCGGTGCAGTCCACCCTCGACCGGATGCCCGCCCCTGCCGCCGTCCCAGTGCGTGCGAGCGATGGCCAATGGCAGGCCGCTCTCCAGCGACACCGCGGTGCCGATCGCGACCGCGCCCAGAGTGGGGGCGGCGACGCGATCCACGCCGGGCGGCACCAACGCAGCCATGAAGCGGCTGAGGCGACGCAGAACGGCCGGCCGCGCGACCATCAAATACTTGTCGAAGAAGTACGGCTGGTCGACGCCGCTGTCGAGGTGTACGTGCCCGGGTTGGTAGGAGGCCCGCAGAAGGTCGTCGCGGAGCTCGGTGAGGGCGGCCGACTCGGCCAGACGCAGCCGGTTCTCCGCGTAGAGGTCGAGGGCACCGAAGTCGGCTCCAGCTTGTGAGGTGGGCCTGGTCATGTGTCTCCCTCGTCCGACGGGAACAGCTCGGCGACCGGGGTCACGCGCTCCGCCGTCATGCCGGCTCCGCGAGCAGGGTGGCGCAGTCCCGGACGTCGCGAAGCGACGTCAGGCGCGGCCACCACGCCTCCGCCCGGTCTCCGTGGTGCACGAGGGTCCGGAACTTCTCGTGGACCTCGGCACAGGTCATCGGCTGCGTGTGGTGCCCGCGGGGGTTGCGGACGGTGGCGCTGGTCGTGCCCCCACTCCAGTCCACCGTCACCCTCGCCGGCGACGACTCCGGCCACTGGGCCTCCAGGTCGGATGCGATCTCGACCTGCACGAGTTCTGCCAGCGCCGCAACCTCGGGACGATAGCGGAAGGCATCGGGGTCGCTGCGTCCGAGCAGGATCGCTGTCGCCACGGCGTAGGGCAGCGAGAACCGGCCCGACAGGTCGTTCGGCCGCGGCTGCCGGTCGAGCTTCATGTTGTTCGCCACCGTTTCCACCCGGACGTGACGGATGGTCTTCGCGGACGGCAGGTCGAGCTCGAGCACCGCATCGATCGCGGCATGGGTGAGCGCGCAGGCGCTGTGCCGCTTGAAGTAGTTCCGGGTGATCCCGAGATCGTCGTAGTCCAGCTCCGCGGCCAGCGCCCCCGGGTCGATGAGCTCCCCGACGAGGGTGCCGAAGGCCACGTCCAGCGCCTCGGCCGAGCCGGTGAAGCCTGCTCGCGCCAGTACGCAGCTGCGGACACCGGACTGCGCCGCGAGACCCGTGTAGCTGTTGCGCGCGGTCGCACCCTCGAAGCAAGCCTGCCACACCGGCAGGAGCGGGGTGGTCCCAGCGATGAGCGCGGACCGCACCGGGTCAGTCCCTTCGAGCAGGGCAACGGCCACGGCGGCCCCCACGGCACCGAAGTGGCCGTGGGGGTGCAACGGGTAGCGCAGCCTGAAGGCGCGGAAGAGACGACTGGTCACTTCGTAGCCGGCCAGGACCGCGCGCAGCAGCTCTTCCCCGCTGACGTGGCCGCTCTCGGCGACCGCGATCGCGGCCGGCACGATGTGCATCGCTGGATGCCCCGTGGGCCGCATTCCTTCGTCGAGCTCGAGGAACGTGCCGGACGTGGCATTGAGGAACGCCGCGTGAGCCGGGGCTGCACGCCGTGTCGGTGAGGTGAGCACCGTTGCGGATCGGCGCCCCGCCCACCCGGAGCCACCGTCGCCGGATGCGGCGACGAGGCCCTCGGCCACGTCCAGTTCCACCAATCGGACGATCTCCGAGGAGCGCGCCCCGGCGGTGGCCACCGCAACTGTGTCGGCCATCACGCGGCCGGCATGCTCGAGGACCGCGTCAGGGACCCGGTTCAGCTCGAGCCTCACCGCGGCGGTGACGGCGTCTTCGATCCGCGACATGCTCACCTCGACGACGTGACGACCTGCGCGTGGCGGGCCGGGACGAACTGTCCGCGGTGCTCGCCGACGGGCGCGCCGTTCCGCATCGCCACCCGGCCTCGTAGAACCACTGCCGTAGGCAGCCCCGTCAGTGAGAACCCGTTCCACGGGCTGACCGGCTGCTTGGCGACGAGATCCTCGTTGCGGACGACACGCGAGGCCCTCGGGTCGACGATGGTCAGGTCGGCGTCGCTGCCAGGACGGATGACCCCCTTGCGGGGGTAGAGGCCGTAGAGCTTGGCCGTGGAGGTCGACATCACCTCGGCGAACCGCTCGACCGAGATCTTCCCGCGGAAAAGGGCATCCGCCATCACCGGACCGAACGTCTCACACCCCACCGCTCCCGCAGGTTGGGTCGCGAAACCGCGTGCCTTCTCCTCGACCGTATGAGGGGCGTGGTCGGAGCCGATGGAGACGATCGTCCCGTCCGCTACCGCGGCCCACAACGATTCCTGGTCCTGAGCGGTGCGGATCGGCGGGTAGACCTTCATCATCGGCCCCACCCGGCCGTAGTCCTCGTCGGTCAACGTGAGGTACTGCGGGCACGTCTCTGCGGTGACACCGATCCCTCGCGTCTGAGCGTTGCGGACGGTGTCGACGCCTTTGGCCGACGCCATGTGCACGACGTGGAACCGGCAACCGGTCGCGCGAGCGAACTCCGCGGCCACCGCAATGGAGGTCGACTCCGCTATGTCGGGTCTCGCCGCGAGCAGGTCGTCGTAGGTCTCCACGGGATGTGCCAGGGCGCGCTCGCTGACCGTCAGGATGTCGCGGTCCTCGCAGTGGGCAGCCAGCAGCCCACCCGCCTGGGCCACCTCCCGGAAGACGCGCAGCACGACACCGTTGTCCGGAGGCATCAGCAGGTTCTCGACCGGCTCGTCGTCGATGTTGTAGACCAACTGTCGGGTGTCCCGGCGCAGCGCGTATCCCCAGAAGATCTTGATCGCCGCAACGCCCGCCTCGATCAGCGGACGCAGTTCGTCGATGTTCCCCTCACCGACCGAGATGCCCCACAGCCCGAAGTCGACCCAGGCCACCTGCTCGTGCTGTGCACGGCGCTGGTGGAACACCTCGACCGAATCCACCGGCGGGATCGCGTTCGGCATCTCGATGATCGTCGTGACGCCACCGACGAGGGCCCCGAGGGTGGAGTGTGCGAAGTCTTCCTTCTCCGTCATCCCCGGGTCCCGCGAGTGCACGTGCGGGTCGATGAAGCCCGGAAAGACCATCTGGCCGGCGACGTCAAGCGTCTCGTCGACCTCGACGTCGAGCCCGCGCTCCAGCAGAGCAACGATGCGTCCGTCCTCGCACAGGACGTCCACCTCCTGCACACCGTCCAGCGTCACGACCGAACCGTTGGCGACCAGCAATTTCATGTCTTATATCCCTAGGTAGGTTTGGCGGACCAGGTCATTGCCGCGCAGCTCTTCGCCGCGCGTGCATGCACTAGGAAGCAGCCAGGATGGCTTGCAAGAACCTGCGTGTGCGTTCATGGCTCGGGTCGCCCAGCACTGATTCCGGGCTTCCCTGCTCCACGATTTGGCCGTTGTCGAACATGAGTACACGATCCGCGATCTGGCGAGCGAACCGCATTTCATGCGTCACGATCAGCACGGTCACGTCGGAGCTCTCCACGAGATCGCGCAGCACCTGCTGCACCTCCCCGACCAGCTCCGGATCGAGTGCGGACGTCACCTCGTCGCAGAGCAGGACTCGGGGCTTGAGCGCGATCGCCCTCGCAATTGCTACACGCTGCTGCTGGCCGCCGGACATCTGCCACGGGAACGCGTCCGCGCGATGCCCCAGACCTACCCTGTCGAGCAACGTTCGGCCGATGTCCTCTGCGTCCCGCCTCGAATGGCCTCGGACCTGCACCAATGCCTCGGCGATATTCTGCACTGCGTTCATATGCGGGAAGAGGTTGAACTGCTGGAACACCATGCCGACGTGCGACCGCATCTTACGCAGGTGCCGCTTGTCGGCATCGACCAGGCGGTTGCCATGCCTCATCTGCCACAGTTCTTCGCCGCCAATCGTCACTACGCCGGAGTCCGGGGGCACGAGCGTCATGAGAATTCGGAGGATGGTCGTCTTCCCGGACCCGCTCGGGCCGATGAGTGCAACCTTCTCGCCCTGCTGAATCTGCACGTCGAGCTTGTCGAGGACCTTGTGTCCATTGTACGACTTGGAGACGCCCTTGAACTCCACCAGCGGCTTGGGCTCATCGTCGGCCCTGTGCTCGACAGCCTGTTTCTCGTTCATTCAGAGACGTCCCCTTCCTGTGGTGCGCTGAAGGCCATCATGTCTCTGTTGGGTGTAGCCGCGCCGGAAATCTTCGTCAGGAACTTCTCCTGGGCGCGCGCGACGTCCGCATACCTGGAGTTCCGCGCCATCAGATGGGCATGCATCTCGGCTGCCTGTTCGATTGCGGCCTCTACGTCAACCGTCTGCACGATCCCGTCGCGGACCACCGTTCGGCCGCCGACCATCACGATCCTTGCCCGATGGTCGTAGCTGGTGAGCACCAGGCTGGCAATGGGGTCCTCATGCGTCGCGAAGGCGGTGCCTGCCATCTCGAACGCCGACAAGTCGGCCCTCATACCAGGCCTCACGTTGCCGATATCCGTGACGGACAGCGCTTGTGCACCGCCTCTGGTCGCCGAGTCCAGGACCGACCAGGGCGACTCCCAGTCCCGAGGGTCGGCCAAGCCCGGGCGATGCAGGATGGCCGCCAGGCGCATAGAGCTGAGCATGTCCATGGAGCCGCCACAGTTGACGCCGTCCGTGCCCAGGGCGACTGGCAGCCGATGCCGTCGCCACCGGTGGAGCTGGCCGATCCCGCTGCCGAGCTGCAGGTTGCTCTGTGGGTTATGGACGATGGAGACTCCGGCCGCTGATAGCTCCTGCATATCCTGCTCGCTGAGCCACACCCCGTGCGCCACGCTCAGCCGCGGAGTCAACAATCCGGCCGATGCAAGGGTTCGCACCCATGACCTCTCGCCGGCCGGTACAGGAATCGCCGCCTGCGCTCGGGTCTCGAGCAGGTGCGTGTGCACGCCGACATCCAATTTGTCGGCCAGCTGAGCGACCTGCTCGAGCATCGAGATGCTGCAGCGTTGCGGGCCGGAGGGGCCTAAGAAGACCGACAGCCGGTCTGCATGCCCATGCCACTCGGTGTGCAGGTCCTCAGTCATCGCCAGCAGGTCAGCTGCATCACTCCTGATGAACACCCCGTCGCGCGCGCGAGCGGCAGCGGGCCACTCCTCAGTAGGTACCCCAACAGTCTCCGGGAGGACCATGTCAGTCACCATGGGCGCCAGAACCGCTCGGATCCCGAGATCGTCGTACGCCTTCAGCGCTGCGGACATGACCGAGATGTCGCCACCGAGATGGTCGAGCAAGGTTGTGGTTCCGGTCGTGAGCGCCTCGATACCCTGAAGGATTGCACTCAAATATGTCTCTTCCGGTGTGCGTCCGATCGTGTTTGCCCAGGAGTGCATCATCCACGGCTCCAACGGCAGACCTGGTCCGACGTGCCGACCGAGCGGTGCGTACGAATGCGTGTGAGCATTGACCAAACCCGGGACGATCACGCAGCCCCGAAGGTCGATCACGCTGGCCGGAGCCCCGCGGTTATCATCCGCGGCGAACACCTCTCGAATCCGTCCACCTTCGATCGCGATATCTCCGCGAATCAGCCGGCGCGACTCGACGTCTGCGATGAGTCCCCCGCGAAGCAACACGGTCCCGGACTCGCCGGTCACCGACAGGTCCTGGGCCTCGGGCGTGGATTCAGGCTGCATGACTCCCCTGTCGTTGTGCGACGCGATTTTCGGCCAGGCGTAGCAGGATGGTGACCGGAATGCTCACGGTCAGGTAGAGCAAGCCGACCATCGTAAATGGCTCGAGATACCGATACGTGGAGTTTCCGGCGATAGTTGCTGCATTGAAGACGTCGACGACACTGATTGCCGACACAAGCGCGCTGATCTTGAACATCGAGTTGATGTAGTTGCCGATCACCGGAAGCGTGGGGGCGATCATCTCTGGCAGGATAATCCGCGTCCACATCTTGCGCGGCGGCAGGTTCAGCGCCGTTGCGACTTCCCACTGCCCGACTGGCACGCCCGCCAGGCCGGCTCGCACAGCCTCAGCCATATAGCAGCTGTAGTTGAGCCCGAGCCCGAGCACGGCGCTCGTCGTCGGGGACAGAGCCGGCATGACGTCGGGGAGCAGGAAGAAGATGATGTACAGCTGGACCAGGAGAGGCGTGCCCCGAACGACTCGGGCAAAACCGAGCAGCAGCGGGGAAAGCACGGTGACCCGCAGATGCCAGGTGACGGCCATGCCGATGCCGAGGACGATCGCGAGCGCTGAGGCCAGGAGGGTGACCTGGACAGTTACCACAAGGCCGTGCAAGAGGTCCGGCAGCAGGGACGCGGCGTAGCTCCAGTCCCAGGTCACGCCGCAACCCGCACCTTGGACCGGCCACTCTCAGAACTCCCCGGTCCGATGGCGAAGCGACGCTCACAGAGCTTGACCCCGAACCCGATGATGGACGACAACGCGAAGTACAGGGCGAGAATGATCCCGAAGGATTCCAACGTCTGACCGGTGAGCGTGCGAATCTGCTGGGCCCGGAACGTCATGTCGGCCACTGTGACCATGGAGACGATCGACGTGGCCTTGAGGAGGTCGATGGCCTGATTCCCTAAAGGCGGCAGCATTCGCGGGATCGCCTGCGGTAGGATGATCCTTCTGAACGCGGTGAGGACCGGCAGGTTGAGCGCGACAACAGCTTCTCGCTGAGCGCGGGGAACGGCGAGCATCGCGCTTCTGACGATCTCCGATATGTAACTCCCTTGGTTCAAGCCGAGAACGATGCACGCAGCAGCGATGGGACTGAGCTGGTATCCCGTGAGGATGGGCAGCGCATAGAAGGCCCAGAACAGCTGAACCAGCTCGGACGTCCCGCGAAAGACCTCGACGAACACTACGGCCGGCCATCGAACAGCAAGATGCCTCGACAGCCGGGCGCAGCCGACGAGCAGACCGACCATGAGTGCTATGCATAGCGAGACTACGGTGATCATTACGGTCACCTGGAGCCCGCTCAGGACGAACTGCAGGAGACCCTCGAGAGAAAGCATTCCGCTCCTTCACCCCGGGGTCTTGCAGAGTTCCGCGAAGCTGGTGTTCATGGCGACGTTGGCGTCGAAGCCCCACTTCTGCAGGATGGTTGCGAACTCGCCGGACTGCTGGATAGCCTTGAGCTGTTCGTTGTAAAGCTTGAGAAACGCGTCGTCCGCCTTTCGGAAACCCACACCGGCGCCGGTCACCGGGATCTCGGGGACGGGCTCCGAGATATCGAACTTGGGGCCACCTTGGTTCGCGATGGTCCTGATTGTGAGCGTTGGCCCCAGGTAGGCGTCGACCCGTCCCGCCGTCAGGGCCTCCACACCCGCCTTGTTGTCCTGGACCAGCAAGGTGCGATCCTTGGTTACCCCGGCCGTTTCGGCCGTCGTCGCCTCCAATGTTCCGCCGACGACGCTGAGGCGTACACCGGAGGCGACGATGTCCTTGATGCTCTTGAGTTGGTGGGGATTGCCGTTGGCGACGGCGAGCGAGTCGTTGGACACTGCGTCGGGCTCGGAGAACAGAATCGTCGCGCAGCGCGACTCCTTGATGAAGAGCGCTGCGCAGATCATATCCATCTGGCCGGCCTGGAGGCTCGGGATCATAGACGCAAAAGTTCCCACGACGCCCTTGACCTGCACCACCCCCAGCCGCTTGAGGACAGCGTGGGCAACCTCCGGTTCGACTCCTTGGACCTGGCCGTCGGCGCCCGCGAACGAGTAGGGCAGCTCGTTTGCGACGCCGATGTTGGCGTAGCCTCGCTGTTTCATCCTGTCGAGTAGACTTTGACCCCCCGACGCGGCCGTGGCCTCGGTCTTCGAGCAGGCCGCCAATGCACCGAGCGCGACCAAACTAGCTGCACCGCTGAGAATCTGGCGCCTCGACAGAGTCGATTCGGGCACGGTCTCGCTCCTCACTGCTTCGGCGAGCAGTGCTCGCGTTGTGGAATCCATGCTTCCGCAGCGTGGATGTTATTGATTATGGCGAGTTCGCCGGATGTGCCGTTCAGCCGGGTTGCGAGGTCAAGGCCGCGTCCGCGAGGGTCGTGATCACAGCTCGGCAGTGCGGCGGTCGGGCACGAAGAACATGGTCACAAATGCCAAAACATAGATCACCGACAGCAGGGCCAGGGCGAACCCGAATCCATGTGTGGCGGCCAGGCCGGCCATGACAACGGGCGCAAACCCGCCGATACCGCGGCCGATGTTGAACAACACGTTTTGCGCGGTGGCCCGGACCTTGGTCGAGTAGAGTTCGGCCATCAGGGCGCCGTATCCACCGAGCATCCCGTTGGCGAAGATTCCCATGATGAACCCGCCGACCAGCAGTGCAATCGGCGCGGTCAGCTGGCTGTAGACCAGCACCGAGGCGGCGGCGCCGGCCTGAAAGACCCAGAACGCTGGGCGGCGGCCGACGCGGTCGGCGGCCTGACCGAATGTCACGATGCCCAGCAGCATGCCCAGCACTGTGACCGCGGTCCACAGCGATCCCTTGGTGACCCCAAGGCCGAGTTGGGTGCTCAGGTAGCTCGGCAACCAGGTGATGATCCCGTAGTAGCCGAAGTTCTGTACCGAGGTCAGGATGACCATGGCGATGGTTATCCTGACCGTTGCGGGGTCGGCGACCAGAAGTTTCATCGAGCCGAGCAATGATGTCTTCGACTCGGCGCCCTGCTGGACGAACTTGGGCGACTCGTGCAGCCGCTTGCGCAGGATCACTGCGAGGACGGCCGGGAAGGTGCCTACGACGAACAGGCCGCGCCACCCCAACAGGGCGATGATTGGGGCGGACAGCAAGGCCGCAGCCAACACGCCGAGCTGGAATCCGACCGCGACCGCGGAGGTGGCACGGGCCCGCCAACGTGATGGCACGGCTTCGGCCGCGAGGGTCATGCCGATGCCGAACTCACCGCCGATACCGATTCCGGCAATGAAGCGGTAGATTCCGAGGTCGGCGAACCCTTGAGCTGTCGCGGATAGTCCAGTGAAGACCGCGAACAGCAGGATCGACCACATGAGCATGCGGACTCGTCCGAGACGGTCGCTGAGCACGCCGAAGACGATGCCGCCGACAACGGCGCCGAGCAGGGTCAGCGTCGTGAGAAAACCGGCCTGCGTCGTGGTGATACCGAAACTCGCAATTATGCCGGTCAGTGCAAACGACAGGATCAACAGATCAAAACCGTCGAGGGCGTACCCGATGCTCGAGGCGACGACCGCTTTACGGGCATACTTGTCAATTACTTGGGTTGTGGCGGTGCCGGGAGTGCCATCCCCGCCGGGAGCGTTGGAATAAGCGAATGCGTTGTCAGTCGGGTCAATCATCAGGAACTCCTGTCCGGGACCGGGGAATCCAGGGTGGCGACCAGGTCGCTGAGCCGTTGGACACCGAGCCGCCGGCACAGCGGATCCAGGCCGGAAATGATCTGAGCCATTGCATCGGGGCGGGTGAAGGTGGCTGTTCCGACCTGCACTGCACTCGCTCCGGCGATCATGAACTCGACGACGTCGATCGCCGAAGTAATGCCCCCGCAACCGATCACCGGAATATCAACCGCCGCTGCAGCGTCGCGAACCAGCCGCAACGCGAGGGGCTTGACTGCCGGGCCAGTGAGCCCGCCGCCCTTCCCCAGCACGCTGCGGCGGGAGAATGCGTCCACGGCCAGCGCAGGGAAGCTGTTGCACACCGTGATCGCGGCCGCGCCGGCTGCCTCTGCAGCCCTCGCAACCTCGCCGATCGCGACCACGGTGGGGGTGAGCTTGACCCACAGCGGTTGCTCCACACGCTCGCGGACTCCAGCGACAACCTCGCCGATCATGTCCGCGGAGCTGCCGATGGTGATGCCACCGTGCTCGAGGTTGGGACATGACACGTTGACCTCGAACGCGGCGACGTCCTCGCCGTCGAGGGCCTCGGCGATCTCCCAGTATTCCTCGATGTAGAGCCCGCCGATGCTCACCACGACCGGCGGGCCCAACTGCTGATAGCGCCGCAGCAGCCCAGCTCGAAATCCCTCGGCACCCGGACTGGGGATACCAACGCTGTTGAGCATCCCGGAGTCGGTTTCGGTCAGTCGATGTGCCGGGTTCCCCGAGCGCTCCAGTGCGAATACCGTCTTGGTGACCACCGCGCCAAGACCGGCGGAGTCGAGTAGCGGTGCCAGCTCAGGCCCGAAACAGCCCGATGCGGGCATGACCGGGTTGGACAGCTGCAGGCCGCCGCCGAGCTCAACCGAAAGATCGGCGCGGTCGAGCCTGGCGACGTCCACCGCAGAGCGACGCCGAGCCTTCTGTAACGCGAATGTTTCCACGAGGTGGATACTCCTAATTCGTGTCGCGAGAAGAGACTCGATGTGGGGAGCGCGTCTGTCAAGGGCAGGATTGAGTCGCCGGAACGGGCGCACATGTCGGCGGCTTCCGTTTGCGGCGGGCCTACGACCGCAAATCATCCACGTCGCGGTTGGGCTGCCCCCTGTCGTTGCCGTGAGGCGGAAATATTTCCGGTACGATCCGGAATGTTAAAAGGAGGTAAGAGGATCTCGTAGGCTCGGGGTGAGGCGCCGCTCCAGGTTCCGAGCGCGGCAGTCCAGATCTGCAGACATTGTCGCCGACGCATCGAGGGCAGCCTCGTGTGCCGCGTCACTGTCGGTCTGCTCGTCTGGGTGCCTGACACTCGGCTCAGGCGATGCGACCTGCTGACGCTGACGGTCGCGCAGGCCCAACGGCCAGCGACCGGAGCTGGAGATCGATCGTACAACTGCAGCTCATGGCCCTGCGGCGGCAGCTCTCGCTCGGACACCGCCACGATGCCGGCGTTGCAGGACGTGCAGCGGCACATCCCAGGCAGGTGGGCGAGATCGAGAGTGCGGGTGCTCACCCGGGGGTTGCCGGTCTGCGCGCTGATCTGCGCGGCG
>JAODNO010000490.1 GCA_025465235.1 Pseudonocardia sp. | reverse complement strand
CAGCATCAGGAGCGGGGTTGGGCTGATGTAGGACACGTAGGAGATGGGCTCGTGCTCGGTGAACATCTCCACGCTGCGCAGCGGGACCTCGTTTCGCCACGATGGGGCGCGCCCCGAAGTTCCGGTTGCTACCCCGCGGGGACCCACCGCGTCAGGTCCTGCCAGCCCAGCCTGCGCCCGGACTTCATCGGTGCGGGCTGGACCGGTTGCGGATGACCGAGGCACACGACCAGTTCCGGGACCCAACCCGGTGGCAGCCGCAGCACGGCTCCCACGGCCGCCCGACTGAACGAACTCACCGGACCCGAGCCCAACCCGAGCGCGTGCGCGGCGAGCATCATCGTCGCCGCGGCGGTGCCGACGTCGACGAAGAGCCCGCTCGCATCCGGCGGAAACCCGTAGTCGGCCGCGGTCAGCCGGTCCGTGCAAATCACGACAGCCGCCGTCGGGCGCTGGATCATTCCCGGCGACACCATGCGCAGCACCCGCAGCGTGCCGGGGTCGTCAGTGGCGACGAACCGCTGGAGGTGCCGGTTCCCAGCCGTGGGGGCCCAGCGGCCGGCGTCGAGGATCGACTCGAGCGTGGCCCGAGCCACCGGCTCCTCCGTCATCGCCCGCGCCACCCGACGACTCCGGATCGCATCCAGCACCGGATCGGTCATGCCGGGCCCGGCGCGAACCGGGAGGTCAGGTGCTCGGCAAGCTCACGACACACATTGTCGAGAGTGGCGACGTAGTCATCGCGGCCATCGCGCGGTACAGCCAGCGGCGGCATTCGACGCAGCGAGCCGTCGACGAACTCCTTCGTCCCCTCCGACACCCGCGGGCCGATCGCTCCCGCCAACCGGTGCGCGGCACTCAGCAGCCGCATCGGGCCGTACTCCGCCGCCTCATCGACCTGCGTACGCGCGGCAGTGACCAGGAAAGCGAGCAACTCCAACGCGTCGTCCTCATCGAGGACCCAGGGGACCGGCATGGCCCTATCGTGACCGCACAACTGCAACACGCAAAGCAGGTGCCCCGTCCGGGGTCCGCCCAAAGCTCACGCCACCTTCTGATCCCTCGTGGCGGCCGAGACGGTGATGGGCGAGCTTGAGCCGGCGGCCGTCGCCCACCTACGGTTCCAGACCGCCCGCACCTCGAACCTGGCGCGGAGCAGGCTCCGGGCGATCGGCGCGCCCATTGCCCCGTGCCCAGCGCAGCGACCCGCCGGACGGCTGTCGTCACACGCTCTCGGGGGACGGGCCGCTGACCGGCGCCGCAGCGGCCATGATGGTGTCGATCTCGGCGAGGTCGCTGTCGCTCAGCGAGAGGTCCGCGGCGGCCAGGCTGTCCTCGACATGGTCGGCCCGCCGAGCACCGACGATGGCCACGTGCACAGCCGGGTTCGCCAATGTCCAGGCGATGGCCAGCTGACTCACGCTGATGCCCCGCTCGGCCGCGAACTTCTCCAGCTTGTGCACCGCGGCCAGGTTTTGCCGGAAGCCCTCGCTGGTGAACATCGCGCTGGTAGCGCGCCAGTCATCATCGGCGAACGTGGTGTCCTCGCTCATCGTTCCGGTCAGCAGGCCGTGGGCCAACGGCCCGTAGACGAGCACGCCGATGTTGTGCTCACGGCTGTAGGGCAGCACCTCGTCCTCGATCTCGCGGCGGAAGAGGTGATACGGCGGCTGCAGCGTCTCGACCGGCAGGGTCGCGGCGAACTCGGCCATCTGCGCCGCGTCGTAGTTGGACACCCCGACATGACCGATCTTGCCCTCGGCGACGAGCTCCCGCAGGGCGCCCGCCGTCTCGGCGGCCGGAACCTTCGCGTCGGGCCAGTGCACCTGGTAGAGGTCGATGTGATCGACACCCAACGCGGTCAGACTGGCGTCCACACCTTCGCGCAGCCACCGCGGGCTCGCGTCGCGGACCAGGCCGGCGTCGGTCATCCGCAACCCACCCTTGGTGGCGATCACGAGCTGATCCCGATCGCGGAGCAACTCGCCGCGAAGCGCCGTCCCGAGCAGCCGCTCGGACGCGCCGAAACCATAGGCCTGCGCAGTGTCGAAGAAGTTGACACCCAGGTCGCGGGCGCGGCGGATCGCCGTCACTGCCACGGCCTCGTCGAACCGGCCCCAGTCCCCGCCCAGCTGCCAGGCACCGAACGCGATGCGGGAAACCTGCAGCCCGCTTCTGCCCAAAGTGGTGGTCTTCATGCTTCTCTTCTCCTCGATGAACAGCTGACGGGGGCACTCCCTGAATTGGGGCGTCCCACCCGGTGGAGGCGTCCGTTCGGGGGGAGACCGATACCCGATAAGTGCGGGTGAAGATCGGCAGGTTTCGCTGCTGCAGCTGATCTCGCTCGTCCTCGCTCAGCCCACCCCACGCCCCGGCGCGCTGGCCGCCTTACTAGAAACTGGACGTTTAGTTTTCAATCAGGCTAGCGTGGGTCCGGCCGGGTGGTCCTCGTTCGACCGGTGAGGTCTGTCTCAGCAGGCCAGGCCGCGGATCGCCAGGTCGACGATCGCGTCGGCGGCTGCGTCGTCCAGCGGCGCGTGCCCCGCGACCAGCCGGTACATCGCCGGCCCGAACACCAGATCGATCGCCGCCTCGGAATCGAGATCGCGGCGTAGCTCGCCGCGCGCGACCCCGCGATCCAAGATCGCGCGCACCAGTTGCCTCCGGGAGCCCACGAGTCGCTCGCGCAACTCCGCCGCGATCAGCGGGTCGAACTGCGCCTCGCCGACAAGCTGGGCGAAGACCCGACCACTCCGGCTGCCGTAGAAGTGGATCAGGCCCCGCAGAGCGATGCGGAAGTCCTCGCGCGCGGAGCCGGTATCGGGATCGTCCGACTCGGTGAGCATCTCCGAGAGAAGCGCCTCGACGGCAACCGCATACTTGTTCGGCCACCATTTGTAGATCGTCGCCTTGCTCGTACCGCTCCGGTTGGCGATCTCCTCGGTCGTCATCACCCGCAGTCCGACCTCATGCATCAGCTCCGACGTCGCGCGCAACACGGCCAGGCGGGATTGTTCGCTGCGCGGGCGACCCGGACGGGAGCGAGGCTGGCCCTGCCCGCTGCGACTGACGGCCATCGGCTACCTTCCACATACGATACTGGACGTCCAGTTTACATCTGTTGCCACCGTGGCTCCCACGCCTGCCGATCAAGGTCGATGCGGTAGACGGGGTCGCGGATCACTGTCCGCGACCGGCTGCGCGTAAGCGGAGCCGAGATCGACACTGCGCCGAGCTCGAACATGCGCTTGATGGACTTGATGGAATGGACGCGGGAAGTCGAACGGCTCGAATGACCCTCCACCGGGCTGTGATTCGCACTAACGCACCGGGTGGGAGAAAGGCCGAACTCTCAGCCGCCGCGCTGGACCACGGGCCCGGGACGGTTCCGGGGCCTCCGCGGCACGGTGTATCCACGCTCCGGCCGCCCGTCCAGAGGTGCCGATGGTGCCCTTCCGAGCTGGAGGTATGCGCTTCCCCGGCAGCGTCGGCGGCGCGCGGTGCGCCGTGGGCCGCCCGGCCGGGCCCGGCCCCGGGATATCGTTACCCGGTGTCTCGACGGCCCACCGTCTCCGATGTCGCCGAACTCGCGGGCGTGCACCGGTCCACCGCCGCGCGGGCACTGAATCCCACGACGAGCGGATTGCTGACGCGAGAGACGGTGGCCCGCGTGGTCGAGGCCGCGCAACGGCTGCAGTACACGCCCAACACCATCGCGCGCGGATTGCGCACAAACCGTTCTTCCACCATCGGCGTGCTGATCCCGGATCTGACCAATCCGCTCTTCCCCCCGATCCTGCGCGGGGTGGAGGAGGCGATCATGCCGCTGGGCTACACCGCGCTGATCGTCAACACCGACAACGACCCCGAGCGCGAGACCGCCAACTTCCACGCCCTCCTGGCCCGGCAGGTGGATGGCCTCATCGTCGCCACCGCACGCCAGCACGACCCGATGCTCGACGAGGCCACGCGCCGGGGCGTCGCCGTCGTGCTGGTCAACCGCGGCACGGGCAGCCGGCAGTTCCCCCTCGTCGCGGGCGACGACCGGGAGGGCGTCCGGGACGCCGTGGCGCACCTCGTGGGGCTGGGCCACCGGTGCATTGCCCACCTTGCCGGACCGAGCGGTGTCTCGACGGCGACGGTACGCGCGTCGGCGTTCCGGGAGGCGGTGGCCGAGCACGGGCTGGCGCCGGAAGCGGCCCCGGTGGTCGGCAGCCACGGGTACACCGAGCAGGGCGGCGCGGACAGCATGCGGCAGGTACTGGACAGACACCCAGGCACCACAGCGGTGCTGGCGGGCAACGACCTCATCGCGCTCGGGGCGCTGCGCGCACTGCAGGCGCGCGAACTGCGCTGCCCGCAGGACGTCTCGGTCGTCGGGTTCAACGACATGCGCTTCGCCGACGCCCTCTCCCCCGCCCTGACCACGGTGCGCGTGCCGCACCGGCTGCTGGGCTTCGAGGCCGCGCGCCTGCTGCTCGAGCGCATCGGCACGCCGGGGGCACCGGCGAAGACGCTGCTGCTGCCGTGCGAGCTCGTCGTCCGCAAGTCGACGGCGCCGCCCGCCGCCTGACCCGCCCCGTCCGACCGCTCACCTCGAGCGCAGCAGCGCGATCCGCGCACCCAACCGGCGCCCTCGTCGGGAGGCGTGCGATCGATCGCACGACATGCCAATCGCAGTCCCCCATTCCCACTCGACCGCCCGCCCGCCACCCGCCTTTCACCAGATTCAGTACCGATCCAGCTGCGCGGAACCGTTGACAACACGAACCGAGCGCGAGCAATGTTGCGTGCGATCGATCGCAGAGAAAGGATCGAAGCATGGCGCAGAGCGAACACCCGCGCATCGGCTGGATCGGCGCGGGGCGGATGGGTCTGCAACTCGCGACCCGTCTCGTCGAGGCCGGGCACGACGTCGCGATCTACAACCGGACGAAGGCCAAGACGGCCCCGCTCGTGGAGCGCGGCGGGACCGCCGTGGACTCCCCTGCCGACCTCGCCGACCGCGACGTGGTGTTCAGCATCGTGTCGGCGTCGAAGGACCTGCTCGACATCACCACCGGGGACGGCGGCGTGCTCACCGCCGAGGCGGCGCCCTCGCTGCTGATCGACTGCTCCACCGTGTCGGTCGCGGCGTCCGCCGAGGTCCGCGCCGCCGCCGCCAAACGCGGCTGCGAGTTCCTCGCCGCGCCGGTGAGCGGCAACCCGAAGGTCGTCAGCGCTGGCCTGATGACAATGGCGGTGTCCGGCCCGGACGCGGCCTTCGAGGACGCGAAGCCGCTGCTGGAGCTGCTCGGCCGGGGCGTCACGCACGTCGGCCCCGGCGAGACCGCCCGCCTGGTCAAGATCTGCCACAACGTGTTCCTCGGCGTTGTGCTGCAGTCGCTCTCCGAGATAACGGTGCTCGCGGAGAAGGGCGGCACGAACCGGGCGGCGTTCCTGGAGTTCCTCAACAACTCCGTGATGGGCTCGATCTTCACCCGCTACAAGTCGCCCGCGCTGGTGAACCTCGACTTCACCCCGACGTTCACCATGCCGCTGCTGCAGAAGGACTTCGACCTCGGCCTCGCCGCCGCCCGGGAGCTGGAGGCCCCGATGCCGGTCGCCTCGGCGGCAGCCGCCCTCGTGGCGTCGGCGGTCGGGGCCGGGCACCGCACCGAGGACATGGCCACCCTGCTGCTGGAGCAGGCTCGCCGCGCAGGCCTCGAGCTGACCTCCGAGGACGTCGAGGTCGACGACGGCCTGGGGACGTGACATGACTCAAGCTCGTCCGCTCCCCGCGCCGGGCCACGGAGGCGTCGACTACGAGATGCGAGTCGACTTCGACCGGCTGCGGCGCTACCGGCTCGACCGGGCACGGAAGTCGCTCGAGGCCAGTGAGTGCGGGGCCTTGCTGCTCTTCGACTTCTACAACATCCGCTACACAACGCAGACATGGATCGGCGGCGCGCTCGGGGACAAGATGACCCGCTACGCGCTGCTCACCCGAGACGCCGATCCCGTGCTGTGGGACTTCGGTTCGGCGGCCAAGCACCACCAGCTCTACTCGCCCTGGCTGCGGCCCGAGGACTGCCGGGCCGGGATGCTCGGCCTGCGCGGGGCGATCGCGCCCAGCGCGGGCCTGATGGAGTCCGCGGTCCGGGAGATCGTGGGCATGCTCACCGACGCCGGCCTCGCCGACGCGCCGGTCGGCGTGGATATCGTCGAGCCCGCGTTCCTGTTCGAGATGCAGCGCCAGGGCCTGGCGGTGGTGGACTGCCAGCAGCTCATGCTCGACGCCCGCGAGATCAAGTCGTCCGACGAGATCATGCTGCTCAGCCAGGCCGCGGCGATGGTCGACGGCGTCTACCAGGACATCGTCGACGTGCTCAAGCCCGGGATCCGGGAGAACGAGATCGTCGCGCTGGCGAGCAAGCGCCTCTACGAGATGGGCTCGGACCAGGTCGAGGCGATCAACGCCGTGTCGGGCGAGCGGTGCAACCCGCACCCGCACAACTTCTCCGACCGCCTGATCCGGCCGGGAGACCAGGCGTTCTTCGACATCATCCACAGCTACAACGGCTACCGGACCTGCTACTACCGCACCTTCGGCGTGGGCAGCTCCACACCCGCCCAGCGCGACGCGTACGTCAGGGCCCGGGAGTGGATGGACGCCGCGATCGAGATGGTGAAGCCGGGCGTCGGCACCGACAAGGTCGCGCAGGTCTGGCCCACAGCTCCCGAGTTCGGCTTCGCCGACGAGATGGCCGCGTTCGGCCTGCAGTTCGGCCACGGCCTCGGGCTCGGTCTGCACGAGCGGCCGATCATCAGCCGCCTCAACAGCATGACCGCCCCGGTCGAGATCCGGCCGGGAATGGTCTTCGCGCTCGAGACCTACTGCCCGGCGTCCGACGGCTTCTCCGCCGCCCGCATCGAGGAGGAGATCGTCGTCACCGAAGAGGGCCCGCGCGTTCTCACACAGTTCCCCGCGCAGGACCTGTTCGTCGCGAACCCCTACTGACGGCCACCCGCACGGCTGGTTGGAGAAACATGAGCACGGCACCCCCGTCAACGCAGGCGGGCACCTCCGAGGTGCACACCACCGACCGCGACACCCGCGTCGCGATGTACCGGCTCCTCGTCGAGCTGCGGTACTTCGAGAAGCGGGCCTACGACCTGTTCCTGCAGAACCTCGTCAAGGGCACCAGCCACCTGTCGCTGGGGCAGGAGGCGATCGCGGCGGCGTTCGGCGCCGCGATGCGGCCGGGCGACCACACCTTCGCCACCTACCGCGGTCACGCCCACACCCTCGCCCGCGGCGTGCCCATGGGCCCGGTGCTCGCCGAACTGCTCGGCCGGGAGAACGGCCTGATGGCCGGCAAGGGCGGTTCGATGCACCTCACCAGCGTCGAGCACGGGATGATGGGCAGCTACGCGATCATCGGCGCCCACCTGCCGATCGCGTGCGGTTCCGCGTGGAGCGCGCAGTACCGCGGCACCGGCGCGGTCTCGGTGGCGTTCTTCGGCGACGGCACCACCAACATCGGTGCGTTCCACGAGGCGCTGAACTTCGCCAAGATCTGGGACCTGCCCGTCGTCTTCGTGTGCGAGAACAACCTGTACATGGAGTACACGGCGATCAAGGACGTCACCGCCGTCGAGCACCCGGCGGCCGACCGCGCCGCTGCCTACGGGCTCGAGAAGATCATCGTCGACGGCAACGACCCCGACGCCATGCACACAGTCGCCACGGCCGCGCTGGACCGGGCGCGCGCGGGCGCAGGGCCATCGCTGATCGAGGCCAAGACCTACCGCCACGGCGGGCACTCCCGGGCCGATCCCGCGAAGTACCGGCCGGACGCGGAGGTGCAGGAGTGGCTGGCCCGAGACCCGCTGCCGATGTACCGCGCCCGGCTGATCGCCGACGGCGTGGGCGAGGACGAGCTGGTCGCGATCGAGGGCGCCACCGCCCAGGCGGTGGACGAGGCGACGGAGTTCGCCAAGGCCGGGGCGACGCCCGGCGAGGACCTGTTGCTCAAGGACGTGTGGTCGGACGGAGGCTGGACGTGGCGGAACTGAGCTACCGGGAGGCGATCGCCCGGGGCATCGCCCAGGAGATGCGCCGGGACGAGAACGTGGTGTTCCTCGGCGAGGACGTCGCCGCAGCCGGCGGCGTGTTCAAGGGGACCGTGGGCCTGCTGGAGGAGTTCGGCCCGAAGCGGGTGCGTGACACCCCGATCAGCGAGCAGGCCATCCTCGGCGCCGCCATGGGGGCGGCGATGACCGGCCTGCGGCCGGTCGCTGAGATCATGTTCTCCGACTTCTTCGCCGTGTGCTGGGACATCGTGGTGAACGAGATCGCCAAGAGCCGGTACATGACCAACGGGCAGGTCTCGTTCCCCCTGGTCATCCGCTCGGGAAACGGCGGCGGCCTGCGGTTCGGCGCGCAGCACTCCCAGAGCGTGGAGAGCTGGGCGATGGCCGTGCCCGGCCTCAAGGTCGTCGTCCCGTCCAGCCCGGTCGACGTCGTCGGCCTGCTCGCCGCCTCGATCCGCGACCCCGACCCGGTGATCTTCCTCGAGGCCAAGGCGCTCTACCCGACCAAGGGTGAGGTGCCCGAGGGGGACGTCCCCGACGAGCTGGGCCGGGCGAAGGTCCTGCGCCGCGGTGATGACGCCACCCTCGTCGCGATCGGTTCGATGGTGCCGCGCGCGATGAAGGCCGCCGAACAGCTCGCCACCACCGGGATCGACTGCACGGTCGTCGACGTCCGGTCGCTGGTGCCGCTCGACACGCAGACCCTGCTGGAGGAGATCAGCCGGACCGGCCGGCTGTTCACCGTCGAGGAGAACCCGCGGCTGTGTGGCTGGGGCGGCGAGCTCGTCTCGATCGTCGGTGAGGAGATCTTCTACGACCTCGACGGCGCCCCCGTGCGGATCACCACCCCGCACATCCCCCTCCCCGCCGCGGACGCCCTGGAGGACATGGCCATCCCCTCCGTAGAGCGGATCGCGGAGCGCGTGCAGAAGGCGATGCAGGAATGAGCGCCGCGGCGGACCTGGCGCGCGGGATGCGCGTGAGCGAGGCCCTCGACAGCGGCATGGTGGATCTCAACCGCGGGGTCGTGTCCGATCCAGCGGCACCGTTCGGAGACACGAAGCAGAGCGGGCTGGGCCGCGAGGTCGGGCACGAGGTCCTGCTCGAGTTCACCGAGTCGAAGTACGTCGCCACGTCCTGGTGACGACCACACACTCAAGGAGATCGTCGTCGTGGATGTGACGATGCCACAGCTGGGTGAGACGGTCGCCGAGGCGACGGTGACCCGCTGGCTGAAGGACGTCGGTGACCAGGTCGCCGAAGGCGAGCCGCTGTTCGAGGTGAGCACCGACAAGACGGACGTGGAGATCCCGTCGAGCTTCACAGGATTGCTCCAGGAGATCGTGGTGGCCGCGGACCGGACCGTGCCGGTCGGCTCCGTCATCGCCGTGATCGGCGAGAGCGCGCCCGGCGGGGCGCGCAACGGGAGCACCGGCCCGCACCGGTCCGCCACACC
>JAODNO010000437.1 GCA_025465235.1 Pseudonocardia sp. | reverse complement strand
GTCACCCGCCTGGAGACGTACTGGTCCACCGGCTCCCCGGACTTCGTCTCGGCCGACCGGCGGTCCACCTACGTCGCGATGCAGCTCGCGGGGTCCACCGAGGAAGGGAACGTCGTCCGCTACCAGGAGACGATCAAGGATCGGCTCGGGGTGGACGGGTTCGAGGTCCGCTACGGCGGGCTGGTGCCGGTGAACGACCAGGTCAACGCGCTGACGGGGCAGGACCTCCTGCGCGCCGAGATGGTCTCCGTCCCGATCCTGCTGATCCTGCTGATGATCATCTTCCGCAGCCTGGTGGCCGCCGCCCTGCCGCTCCTGGTGGGCACGGTGGTGGCCGTCGGGTCGCTCGCGGTGCTGCGGGTCGTCGGGATGTTCTACCCGGTCTCGACGTTCTCGATCAACGTGGTCACGCTGTTGGGCCTCGGCCTGGCCATCGACTACGGCCTCATCGTGGTCAACCGGTTCCGCGAGGAGCTCGCCCTCGGCCGCACCGTCGACGACGCGGTCGAGCACACCATGGCCGCCGCGGGCCGGACCGTCACGTTCTCCGGCCTGGCCATCGCCGTCACGATGGTCGGGCTGCTGATCTTCCCGTCCCGGTTCCTGATCTCGATGGCGTTCGCCATCGTCAGCGTCGTGGTGTTCGGCGTGGTCGCCGTACTGGTGCTGCTCCCCGCGCTGCTGCGCTTCGCCGGCCACCGCATCAACTCCGTGCGCCTGCCGCTGCCGCGCTTCGGCCGCCGCGACGCCGAGACCGTCCCTGTGCAGGAGGGCCGCTGGTACCGGACGGCCATGACGATCATGCGGCGGCCGGTCGCCGTCACCGTCGGACTGTCGCTCGTGCTGCTCGCGGCGGGTGCGCCGCTGCTCGGCGCGCAGTGGGGCCGTCCGTCGGACTGGGTGCTGCCTGCCGGTGCCGACAGCCGGGTCGTCGACGACATGCTCGACATCGCCTTCGTCCGCGACCCGACGGCCGTGGTCACCGCCGTGGTCCGGATGCCGGCGGCAGCCGGCGGTCCGCAGTCCGTCGCCGCGCTTGAGCAGTTCGCCTCGCGCCTCGACCAGGTACCCGGCGTCGACGGGGCCGCGATCACCGGCACCGAGGGCGACCTCGCGCGGCTCACCCTCGGGTACGGGATGGACCCGCAGTCTGACGAGGCGGCCGCGATGGTCGCTGGGCTGCGGGCGGAGCCACCACCGCAGGGCGCGACGGTGCACTTCACGAACTATCCCGTGTCGCTGGTCGACATGCTGTCCATGCTCGGCGACCGGCTGCCGTGGCTGGCGGTCTACATCGCCGTGGTCTCGTTCGTGGTGCTGTTCCTGGCCTTCGGGTCCGTGCTGATCCCGCTGCAGTCGCTGCTGCTCACCGTGTTGTCGCTGGCGGCGGCGTTCGGGACGATCGCGCTGGTCTTCCAGTACGGCATGCTCTCCAACGTCCTCGGCTTCGTGCCGGAGGGCTTCATGGACGCCAACATGCCGTTGCTGATCCTCGTGATCACGTTCGGCCTGGCGATGGACTACCAGGTGTTCACGCTCTCCCGGATCCGGGAGAGCTGGGTGGACACCGGCGACCCGGTGGAGTCGGTCGCCGTCGGCATCCAGCAGTCGGCGCGGATCATCAGCAGCGCCGCACTGCTGTTCGTGGTGGTGGTCGGCGGGTTCGTGCTCTCCGACATCACGTTCATGATGATGATCGGGGTCGGCCTGGTGATCGCTGTGGTCGTCGACGCGACGATCGTCCGAGGACTGCTGGTGCCGGCGACCATGCGGCTGCTGGGCGCCCGTGCGTGGTGGGCGCCCGCCCCGCTGGCCCGCTGGTGGCGCCGGTGGGGCCTCCCGGAGACGCACAGCGACAGGAGGGCGTCCCCGTCGCGCCCCCGCCGCGAGGACGTTCACGCGTCCGCAGAATGAGCAACCTCACCACAGGAGGGCGACTCCGGGCGCTGCGCCGTCGTCTGCGATAGAACGGACGTCATGGTCACCGACCGTGCCGCCCCCGCCTACGTCATCGGCACCTACGACACGAAGGGCGCCGAGCTGGAGTACGCCGCTGAGCGGCTGCGCGCTGCTGGAGCGGAGGTCGTCACCGTCGACGTGTCGACGCAGCGCGGCAGGTCTGCGGCGGATGTCTCCGCGGAGGAGGTCGCGACCCACCATCCCGGCGGCGTCGACGCAGTGTTCACCGGCGACCGCGGCACGGCCGTCAGCGCGATGGCGGAGGCGCTGCAGCGGTTCATCGGCTCGCGCTCCGACGTGGCCGGGGTGCTCGGCCTCGGCGGATCCGGTGGGACGGCGGTGATCACCCCGGCGATGCGGGCGCTGCCCGTCGGGGTCGGGAAGATCATGGTGTCGACGGTGGCGTCGGGGAACGTCGGTCCCTACGTCGATGCCTCCGACATCGCGATGTGGTACTCGGTCACCGACGTCGCCGGGCTCAACCGCATCTCCCGCCGCGTCATCGGCAACGCCGCGCACGCGCTCGCCGGCATCGTGACGAACGAGATCCCCCCTGCGGAGGACCGCCCCGCGGTCGGGCTGACGATGTTCGGCGTCACCACCCCCTGCGTCACCGCCGTGATCGAACGGCTCGGGGACACCGTCGACCCGCTCGTCTTCCACGCCACCGGCACCGGTGGTCGCGCCATGGAGAAGCTGGTCGACGACGGGCTTGTCAGCTCGGTGCTCGACATCAGCACGACCGAGGTGTGCGACATGGTCGTCGGCGGGGTGATGGCAGCGACCGACGACCGGCTGGGGGCGATCGCGCGCACCCGCGTGCCCTACGTCGGCTCATGCGGCGCGCTTGACATGGTCAACTTCGGCGCTCCGGCCACCGTCCCGTCGCAGTTCGCCGGGCGCACGATGTACGAGCACAACCCGCAGGTGACGCTGATGCGTACCACCGGCGAGGAGTGCGTGGAGATCGCGCGGTTCCTGGCGCGCAAGCTGAACGCGTGCGAGGGCCCGGTGCGGTTCCTGCTGCCCACCGGCGGCATGTCCGCGCTCGACGCGCCGGGACAGGCGTTCTGGGACCCCGAGGCCGACGAGGCGCTGTTCGCCACGCTGGAGGCGGAGGTGGAGCAGACCGACCAGCGGCTGGTATTCCGCCTGCCGCACCACGTGAACGATCCGGAGTTCGCCGACGCGCTCGTCAGCGCGTGGCAGGAGGTGCAGAAGTGATTCGCTTCGCGCGAGCTGAGCTCGTGGAGAGGTTCCAGGACATGGCCCGGCGCGGCGAGCCGATCGTCGGCGGTGGCGCGGGCACGGGGCTGTCGGCGAAGTGCGAGGAGGCCGGCGGGATCGACCTCATCGTCATCTACAACTCCGGCCGCTACCGGATGGCTGGCCGTGGCTCTCTGGCCGGCCTGCTGGCCTACGGCAACGCCAATGAGATCGTGGTCGAGATGGCGGCGGAGGTGCTGCCCGTCGTCGAGCACACCCCGGTGCTTGCGGGGGTCAACGGCACCGACCCCTTCATGATCACCGACCGGTTCCTGCGCGAGCTCACCGACCTCGGCTTCGCCGGGATCCAGAACTTCCCGACCGTCGGGCTCATCGACGGGGTGTTCCGGGCGAACCTGGAGGAGACGGGAATGGGCTACGGCCTCGAGGTGGACCTCGTCGCCGCCGCCCGTGCCGCCGACCTGCTGACCACGCCGTACGTCTTCTCCGCCGCCGACGCGCGCGCCATGACGCTGGCCGGTGCCGACATCATCGTCTGCCACATGGGCCTCACCACCGGCGGTTCGATCGGCGCCGAGACCGCGAAGTCGCTGGACGAATGCGCGGCGCTGATCGACGAGTGGGCCACTGCTGCCCGCGAGATTCGCGAGGACGTACTGGTGCTCTGCCACGGCGGCCCGATCGCGATGCCGGACGACGCAGCGCACGTGCTGGGGATGACCAAGCACTGCCACGGCTTCTACGGAGCATCGTCGATGGAACGGCTCCCCACCGAGAAGGCGCTCACCGAACAGACTCGCGCGTTCAAGACGCGCCTGACCCGCTAGGAGATCACCACATGCCACGCCCGTACGCCAGCGGTGTCGTTCCTGCCTCGGCCGATGAGGTCTGGGCCATCGTCCGCGACTTCAACGGCATGCCCGCCTGGCATCCCGGCATCGAGAGCAGCTCCCTCACCTCAGGTGGCTCCGGCACGGAGGTGGGTGCCGTCCGCCGGCTGGCGATGGGCGGCGGGGGAGTGGTCGTCGAACGGCTGCTGACGCTGGACGACCTCGACCGCAGCTACACCTACGAGATCGTCGAGAGCCCGTTCGCGGTGCGCCGGTACGTCTCGACGATCCGCGTGGCGCCGGTGACCGACTCCGGGCACGCCTTCGTGGAGTGGTGGTCGGAGTACGACTCCGAGGCGGGGGACGAGGAGCAGCTCACCAAGACCTTCGCCGGTGGGGTGTACGGGGGCGGGATCGCGGCGCTGAGGAAGCACTTCGCGGGTTAGTACTCCGCTGTAGACGCTATGTCCATGCTCGGGCTGCTTCTTGGAACTGGTAGTGGCCGGTGTGGGCGCGGTGTTGGTGGCGTCGCCGCCAGAGCGACCAGACTGCGGGGCATGCCACGGTCCGGCCGGGTTCGGTGACGTAGATCGCGAACAAGCGGCAGATCTCGTTGCAGGTCAGCGCGATGAGCCCGTCGGGTGCGGGCCGCTCAGTGTGTTCTCGGGCGGCGATCACGGCGAGCGGGGCGTGCGCGACCGTGGCGAGGGGGGTCCAGCGCCGCCAGGAGGTCCAGTGACGGACCTGGTGCTCGTCCAGGCCGGCCAGGCCCTTCCCTGCCTGGAACGACTCCTCGAGCGTCCAACGGCGCCCCGCGACGCGGACCGGCTCGCGTAGCGGCACCACCTCGGGTGCGTAGCAGCGATAGAACGGCAGCTCGCCGGTGTCGCGGTGGCGCCGCACCAACAACCACCAACACGCCGCGTCGACGTCCGCGGGTGGGGTTGCCGGCGGTGTAAGCAGCCTGATCAGTGCCCAGTCGTAGTAGCGCTGGCCCTT
>JAODNO010000433.1 GCA_025465235.1 Pseudonocardia sp. | reverse complement strand
GTCCCTACCACCAGGCATACGCGCGCGGCGTGAAGCTGATCGGCGCGACCTGCCACTACGTCACGCCCGACCTGGACGCCGGCCCGATCATCGAGCAGGACGTGATCCGGGTGGACCACAGCGACACCGCGGCCGACATGGTGCGCCGCGGCCGGGACATCGAGCGTCTTGTACTGGCCCGCGGGCTGCGCTGGCACCTGGAGGACCGTGTGCTCGTGCACGGCAACAAGACGGTGATCTTCCGTTAGCGCGAGGCCCGGCGCCCCGGACCGCGGCGTCGTCAGTGGCCGCGGATCCGGCGGGGCCGGAACCGTAGCGGCACCGAGTACGTGGACGCGAAGACCTCCGGGCTCCCCCACCCGCTCGTGATCCGCTGACCGTACTTGGCGAGGTAAGCCGGGTTGTTCTGGACGGGAGGTTCGTCCGGCGCCTCCGCGACCTCACCGGTGAGCACGACGATGTCGCCGCCGGTCCCGTCCCCGTCCAGGTGCAGCGCCGCACGCGGGTTGTACTGGATGTGACGCAGCCGCTTGGCGCGGCTGTCGCTGTAGATCAACGCCGACTCCCCATCCCAGAGGAACCAGACCGGGGCGGGCTGCGGAGTGCCGGCGTCGTCGACGGTCGTGAGCCAGGCGACGACCTCGTCCTGCAACCGGCGCGCGGCCCTCGCCCCGAACTCCGTGGACGTATCCGGCAGCCCGAACGTCATGGCTCCTCCTCCCAGTCGGGGGGCGCGGGATCAGGCGGGCTTGATGTTGGCGTTGCGGTGGAAGAAGTTGCCGGGGTCGTAGACCGTCTTGATGCCGGCCAGCCGGTCGTACTTCGCCGATCCATAGCTTGCCCGGAGCCGTTCGTCCCCGTACTCGCTCATCGTATTGACGTACCCGTTCCCGCTGCCCAGGGCGAGCGGGCGCAGCGCCGTCCAGAAGTTGCGGACCCATTCGCGGTCCGGCGCCAGCAGATCGGCGTCCGGGGCGAAGCCGACGATCGCCACCGCGAACTGGGGTGACCGGGTGCCCCCGAACGCCGTCGCATCGTCGTCGACGCGGCTGTAGGCGCCGTCGAGCCAGTAGAACAGCACGATCGACGTCGGGAAGTTCTTGAGCGGGACCTGCTCGGCGACGACATCGATCACCGCGTCCGTCAGCTCCGCGACGGCGGTGCCCTTCTCGTAGCAGTGCTGGCCCCACGCGTTGCCCTCGTCGAGCAGCTGCTGCAGTTGGACGTAGGGCATCGGGGTGACCAGGTCGAAAAGCGGCGGGAGATCGCCGCGGATGCGGGCGGCGATCTCGGCGAACGCGGGCGTCCCGTCGAAGCCGGTGACGAGCAGCGCGTAGCCGGGCGCGAACTGGTGCTCGGCGGGCACGAACGGAGCCGGGGGCGCGTTGAGAGCGGCGATCACGATGTTGAGATCCGGTGCGAGCGCCGCGAGGAGCTCTCTGGCCAGCCGCAGAACCGCCGGGCCCTGCTCCAGGTTCCAGAAGAACAGGCCGAACTCCACCATGGGATCGACCTCGTGCAGCCTGAACTCGAACGACGTGACCACACCGAAGTTGCCACCACCGCCGCGGATCGCCCAGAACAGGTCGGGGTGCTCGTCCGCGGACGCCCGCAACACGCGCCCGTCCGCCATGACGACGTCCGCCGACAGCAGATTGTCGATGCTCAAGCCGAACTTGCGGGTCAGCCAACCCATGCCGCCGCCGAGCGTGAGCCCGCCGACGCCCGTGTGGCCGATCATCCCGGCCGGAACCGCCAGTCCGTGGGCCTGTGCCGCCGAGTCCAGGTCTGTCAGGAGCGCACCGCCACCGACCAGGGCGCGCCGGGCTTCGGGGTCGACCACGACCTTGTTCAGCAGGCTCAGGTCGATCATCAGACCGTCGTCGCACACGGCGCTTCCCGACGAGTTGTGCGCTCCGCCACGCACCGCTACCTCCAGCCCCTCCTCGCGCGCGAACCCGATTGCGGCGACGACGTCGGCGGTGGAGGCGCACCGGGCAATGGCGCCTGGGCGCCGGTCGATGCCCGCGTTCCAGACCCGGCGTCCGTCGTCGTAGTCGGCGTCGCCCGGCAGGATGACCGGGCCGTCCATCGCTGCCCGAAGCGCCTCGACTCTCCCGCTGACCGTCTGAGTCATGAACTGCTCCCGTCGTTCGAGACGTCCGAGTGACGTCGTCCGGTGAAGGAGCATGGTTAACGAGCGCAGATACGCAGAACGGGTGGTCATGCTGCGGAGCAGCACGACCACCCGTTCGAGGGACGATGACTCAGGCGGCGGCCGCCGCCACCCTCGCCGGCTCCAAAGCCAGCTCCAGGACGTCGGCCACGTCGGCCACCGGGTGCACCCGCAGCTCACCGCGCACCGACTCCGGCAGGTCGTCGAGGTCGGGCTCGTTGCGCTTCGGAATGATCACGTCGGTCAGCCCGGCTCGGTGCGCGGCCAGCAACTTCTGCTTGACCCCGCCGATCGGGAGGACCTTGCCCTGCAGCGTGACCTCGCCTGTCATGCCGACGCTCGACTTGACCGGTCGCCCCGAGGCGAGCGACGCGAGCGCCGTCACCATCGTGATACCGGCCGAGGGGCCGTCCTTCGGCACTGCGCCGGCCGGCACGTGGACGTGCAGCTTGCGCGCGGCCAGGTCACCGGCCAGCCCGCGCGACCGCAGGTACGACAGCGCGATCGACACCGACTCCTTCATGACGTCGCCCAGCTGGCCCGTCAGGGTCAGCCCCGGCTCGCCCTCCATCGAGGTGGCCTCGATGAACAGGACGTCGCCACCTGCGCCGGTCACGGCGAGCCCGGTCGCGACACCCGGCACCGAGGTGCGCTCGGCCGACTCGGGGGTGAACCGCGGGCGGCCCAGGAACCCGACGAGCGCGTCGGCGTCGATGTGCACCGGACGCTCCGCCGTGTCGTTGTCGAGCTGCACCGCGAGCTTGCGCAGGACCTTCGCCAGGCCGCGCTCCAGCTGCCGCACGCCCGCCTCGCGGGTGTACTCGGCGGCGATCATGCCTAGCGCGACCTCACTGAACTCGACGTCGGACGCCTCCAGCCCGGCCTTCTCGATCTGCCGGGGCAGCAGGTGGTCACGCGCGATGGCGACCTTCTCCGCCTCGGTGTAGCCGTCGAGCGTCACCATCTCCATCCTGTCGGCCAGCGGGCCGGGGATGGTCTCGGCGACGTTCGCCGTGGCCAGGAACAGCACGTCCGAGAGGTCGAGGTCGACCTCGAGGTAGTGGTCCCGGAACGTGTGGTTCTGCGCCGGGTCGAGCACCTCGAGCAGCGCCGAGCTCGGGTCACCCCGGAAGTCGCTGCCGAGCTTGTCGATCTCGTCGAGCAGCACCACCGGGTTCATCGAGCCCGCCTCACGGATGGCCCGGACGATCCGGCCGGGCAGCGCGCCGACGTAGGTGCGTCGGTGGCCGCGGATCTCGGCCTCGTCACGCACGCCGCCCAGTGCGACGCGCACGAACTTGCGGCCCAGCGCCCGCGCAACCGACTCGCCCAGCGACGTCTTGCCTGTGCCGGGAGGGCCGACCAGCGACAGCACCGCACCGGAACCGCGCCCGCCGACGGTGCCGAGGCCGCGGCGGTTGCGCCGCGCCCGGATCGCCAGGAACTCGACCAGCCGCTCCTTGACGTCGTCGAGGCCTGCGTGGTCGGCGTCCAGGATGGCCCGAGCGGCGACCAGGTCGTCGGTGTCATCGGTCTTCGTGGTCCACGGGATGTCGAGGACGGTGTCGAGCCACGTGCGGATCCAGCCCGACTCGGGGCTCTGGTCCGAGGCGCGCTCCAGCTTGCCGACCTCGGTCAGCGCGGCCTTGCGCACGTGCTCGGGCAGGTCGGCGTTCTCCACGCGGGTTCGGTAGTCGTCGGCACCCTCGGGCTCATCCTCGCCCAGCTCCTTGCGGATCGCAGCCAGCTGCTGGCGCAGCAGGAACTCCCGCTGGGTCTTCTCCATGCCCTCGCGGACGTCGTTCGAGATCTTCTCGGAGATCTCCTGCTCGGCGACGTGCTCACGCGTCCACTCGACGAGCAGCTCCAGCCGCTTGACCACATCGGTCTCGGCGAGCAGCTGCGCCTTGTGGTCCAGGTCGAGGTAGGACGCCCATCCTGCTGTGTCGGCGAGCTGGCCGGGGTCGGTGATCTGCTGCACCGAGTCGATCACCTGCCAGGCACCGCGCTGCTGCAGGATCCCGATGACCAGGGCCTTGTACTCCTTGGCGAGCTCGGTCGCCTTGCCGGTGACCGGCTGCTGGGGGATCGGAGTCGCCTCGACCCACAGTGCGGCGCCGGGACCGGTCACGCCGGACCCGATCTGTGCGCGGCCCTCGCCACGCACCACAGCCGCCCGCTCCCCGCTGGGGAGCCTGCCGACCTGCTCTAGGACGGCGATCGTGCCCACGGCGGCGTACTTGCCGTCGAGGCGCGGAACGATCAGGACCTTGCGATCGACGCTGTTCGCTGCATCGACCGCTGCCTGGATCTCCGGCTCGTCGAGCCGGACGGGAACCACCATGCCGGGCAGCACCACCGAGTCGGCGAGCGGAAGCACCGGCAGCTTCAGCGTCTCTGTCATGCCCTGGTCAACGCTTACACCGTTGACGGAATTCCAAAGCTCAAGTAAGTCCGCCAGGAGCGAACGTAGGAACCTTGAGCCCCCTCGGCTCTACTCGGTGAACGTCGAACGGCTCGAACGGCATCTGCACAGGGCGAAACGTAGACGGCGGGCTCGCGCAACCCAGCGTGCTACCGGCCGAGACCGTCGGCCACTTCCGCGCGAGGCAACCGCGCGGCGAGCGCGCCGGGTAGGGCGAGCTTCGAGTGCCGGACACCGCTCCCGATCACAACGGCCGGAGCGGCGGCCACAGCGGCGTCGACCAGCAGCGGCCAGCCCTCGGGCAGACCGACGGGGGTGATCCCTCCGTACTCCATGCCGGTGATCGCGACGGCGTCGTCCATCGGCGCGAACGAGGCCTTCCGCGCGTTCAGGCGCTTGCGGACCAGGCCGTTGACGTCGGCACGGGTGGTGGCGAGCACCAGGCAGGCCGCGTAGCTCGTGGTCTCTCCGCGGCGGCCGGCGACCACGACGCAGTTGGCGGAGCCGCCGAGCGGAGAGCCGTAGGCATCGCAGAATGCGGCGGTGTCGGCAAGGTTCGGATCGATCTCCGCGACGCCGACGAGCGCGGCGTCGGCCGGGTCGAGCAGCTTGAGAGCGTGGGCGACCGGGTCACCGAGCAGGTCGGGACGGTCGAGCGCGGGGACGGCTTCCAGCGTGCCGAGGACGGGCCAGTCGGTCCTCCTCACCAACGCTGACCACCGCCCTGGACGCCGACAACGGCCGGCTTGACGTCGACGATGTAGACGAGCACGGCCACGAGGGCTGCCAGCCAGAACAGGGTGCCGCTGCTACGGGGGCCGCCCTGAAAGACGACCAGCACGAGCACACTGGCGCCGGTGATGCCCAGCCATGCCGGCTTGGTGAGCTTGTCGGCCGCCGTGAACGCGTCGGCTCGCTGCATGAGGGCATGTATGAATGCATAGGCACCCACCGGGATGGCCAGCAGCCACAGCGCCCACAGAACCCAGTCGTCGAGGTGAAACAGCAGGCTCACATTTGGAGCCTACCCCGGACGGCGATACGGCAGCGCCCCCGAGGAGTGTGAGACCTCGGGGGCGCTGTCACCGTGCGACGGTGTGCATCGCGATCAGCGGGTTCAGCTGCCGGACGCGGTGCCGTTCGGGCTGGTCCGGCGCGTGGCCGGCTTGCGGGTGGGAGGCTTCGGCGCGTCCTTCGGCGCCGTGCGGTTGGCGGCCTTGCGGCTGGCGCTACGGGCGTCGTGGGCCACGTCGTCGCCTGCCTCGACGATCGCCTCGGCAGCGCCGGTCCCGGCGTCAGCCACGGCCTTGGACGCGTCCTTGCTCACGTCGGTGACCGTCCCGGCGGCCTGCCCGCTGAAGCGCTGGCTGGCGCGGGCCACCCGCTCACCGGTGGAGCGGGTCTGGGTGGTCACCGCGGCCAGGGCCTTGGTGGCGGCATCGTGGGCATCGTCCACGAGGCCGTCGACACGCGCGTCGAGCTTCTCCGTGTACGACCCGAACGAGGCGAGCGCCTGCTTCACCTGCGGCTGCTTGCGGATCCGGCCCCAGGTCTGCTCTCCGCGCTCGGCAAAGCCCGCGTAGGCCTCCTCGGCCTGAGCACGCAGCTCCGCGACGGCCTTGCGCAGCTCCTCGGAGTTGAGCCGCTGCGGCAACTCGGAGACACGGTGCTGGACACCTTCGGCCTGTGCAGTGGCACGCGCGCGCGCCACCGCAGCGCGGCTTCGGGCCGCCTCGGCGGCCTTGGACACAGCGGTCACGGCGACCTCGCCTGCGCCCAGGACGGCCAGCAACGGGGTACGGGCGGCCTCGGCCTTCTCGGCGGCGTTCTTGGCAGCCTGCTCGCGGGCCTTGCGGACGTCCGCGGCGGTGGGCAACGACACGGGCATGGTGATCACTCCTCGTGGTCAGGAAGTTCGGTGCTGGGGCCGAGGACGACAGGCTTGTCGTTCTCCCGGCGGAAGGACTGGTAGATGTCCAGGAGCACCTGCTTCTGGCGCTCCGTCAGGGTCGGATCGGCGAACACGGCGTCGGTGACGTCGCTCGCCGGCTTCTCGTCGAGGATCCCCGCCTTGACGTACAGGGCCTCTGCGGAGATCCGCAGCCCCTTTGCGATCTGCTGGAGGATCTCGGCGGACGGCTTGCGCAGCCCTCGCTCGATCTGGCTGAGGTAGGGGTTGCTGACACCGGCCGTACGAGCCAGCTGGCGCAGCGACACCTGCGCACTCTCCCGCTGGCTGCGGATGTAGCCACCGATGTCGTCGACGGCCTGTCCGACGGCGATACCTGCCTGTTCGACCACCTGGCCAACCTGCTCGACCGCATGTCCGACGCGTTCCCCGGGCCCTTCGGGCTTCGGGGGCATCCCCTTCGACGCTGGCATGTCATCACCTCCGTCCCCTTGCAGGCGAGGTTACGCCCGAGCGCTAGCTGTTGCAAGCACAGTGCTTGCGCAGGTGGAGACGTCCCGCACAGCCACGGGCGGTGACAACCGACCACAGGGGAGGATCGCGCTGTGGAACCCACGCCCGTGCTCGCCGGCCAGGGCCCCGTCCTTGCGGTGGTGGCCGCCGGCGGTGTGCTCGGGGCGTTGGCCCGCTGGACGGTGGCACTGGCCTGGCCCACGCCGCTCGGGCACGTTCCGTGGGCCACCTTGACGATCAACGTCGTCGGCTGCCTCCTGATCGGCCTGCTGATCGCGGCGGTCGCACGGCAGCCGCGACACCCTCTGCTGCGCCCGTTCCTGGGCACCGGCGTGCTGGGCGGGTTCACCACGTTCTCCGGCTACGCCGTGGATGCGGTGCGGCTGGTGCAGCATGGCAGCGCCATTCCCGTGGCCGTCTACGTCGGCGGCACGCTCCTCGGCGCGCTCGCCGCCACCTGGATCGGCCTCGCCGGACCACGCATACTGCGGAGCCACCGGTGACCGCCCTGTTCGTGGTGCTCGGCGCCGCACTGGGGGCGCCCCTGCGTTACCTCACCGACCGCGTGCTGCGGCTCCGCTTCGGGGCCACGCTGCCGTGGGGCACCTTCCTCGTGAACGTGGTGGGCTCGGCGCTGCTCGGCCTGGTGGTCGGGTCCGCAGCACCACCCGCCGTCATGGCGCTGGTCGGCACCGGTTTCTGCGGTGCGCTCACCACCTACTCGACCTTCGGCGCCGAGACCGTGGAGCTGGCAGAGCGGGGGCGCTGGGGATACGCGGCGGCCAACGTCATCGGCTCCGTGCTGGCCGGCCTGGCCGCGGCCTGGCTGGGCCTGGCGGTCGGGACGGCGGTCGGGAGCTGACGGCTCGACGGGCGCCGATCACAGCCCGAAGGCCAGCTGGCCGACCGTGTAGATGACGAGCCCGGCGAGTGCACCGACGACGGTGCCGTTGATGCGGATGAACTGCAGGTCCCGGCCCACCTGCAGCTCGACCTTCCGCGAGGTCTCCTGCGCGTCCCAGCGTTCGACGGTGTCGGTGATCAGCGTGGTGATCTCCGCGCGGTAGTGCCGCACGACGTAACCGGCCGCGTCGGCCAGCCATCCGTCGACCTTGCCACGGAGCTCCGTGTCCGTGCTCAGCCGCGCGCCGAGCGCGACGAGGCCGTTGCGCACCCTGGCGCGCAACGCGCTCGACGGGTCGGCGGCGGCGTCGAGGATCATGGTCTTCACCGTCGCCCAGGCCTGGCCGATGAACTTCTGCACGTCCGGGTGTCCGATGATCTGGTGCTTGATCCGCTCGGCGCGCTCGATGGTCTCCGGGTCGCGCTGCAGGTCGGAGGCGAACTCGACGAGGAACGTGTCGATGGCCTGGCGCAACGGGTGCTCGGGGTCGGTCTTCACGGCCCAGGCGAAGTTTTGGACCTCGAGGAAGATGCGGTCGGCGATCAGGTCGTCCACGAACCGCGGGGACCACGAGGGAGCCCTGTCGTGCACGATCCGCAGGACCATGTCGTGGTTGGCCGTGACCCAGTCGTAGGCGCGGTCGCACACCAGGTCGACAAGCCGGTGGTGAGCCCCGTCCGCCAGCACTCCCTGCAGCACCGCGCCGAGCGGGGGCCCGATCTGGCGCTCCATCAGCTTGGGGACGAGTACCTGCTCGATCAGCTCCTGCACGTCCTCGTCGCGCAGGACGGTGACGACGCCGCGGGCCGCGGTGGCGAGCTCCGCCGTGATGCGGGCGGCGTTGGCCTCCTGGCTGATCCACGCCCCCACCCGGGACGACACCTCGACGCGTGTGAGCTTGTCGCGCACCACGTCCTCGGACAGGAAGTTCTCCCCGATGAAGTCGCCGAGGCTGTCCCCGATCATGTCCTTCTTGTTCGGGATGATCGCGGTGTGCGGGATCGGCAGCCCGAGCGGGCGCCGGAAGAGCGCCGTGACGGCGAACCAGTCGGCGAGCGCGCCGACCATTCCCGCTTCGGCCGTCGCCCGGACGTACCCGATCCACAACGGGCCGTCGTTGACCTCCCACCAGCGGGCCAGGAGGAAGACGGCGGTGGCGATCAGCAGCAGTCCGGTGGCCAGCCGCTTCATCCGACGCAGGTCACGCGCCCGGGTGGCCGCGTCGATCCGGCCGAAGCCGAGACCGACCTCGACGACCGGTCGCGGGACCGAGGCCGCGGGGCGTTGCGGGCCCGGCGCCGACGCGTCCGATCGGGGGGTCTCCGAGATCTGCACGAACCCATACTGCCTGCCCGCTCGTAGACCCGTTGTCCGGAAGGAGTCACGAGCGACCGAGACGCTGCCTCACGGTGCCGGTGTCCGGCGCCTCCGGACCTCGACGCCCGGCTGCCGGTGGAACCAGAGGGGCCACTCCGGCCGGGAGCACTGCCTCCCGGGGCCGCGGTGCCCCCTCGGCCCCGGGAGGTACTCGACCGGGCGCTGCTCGGGACCGTTGTCCGGCCGGGGTCGATGGTGTTCCACCGACCCCGGCGACGTTTGCGGTGCGGCCGCGCGGCGAGGGACCTCCCCCCAGAACCCCGGGGATCCCTCGGGCGCCACACCACCGGCGGTCCCGGTCCCCCCGGCGCGGCGCGACGAGCCGCGTCAGCGGGGGGTGAGCCGGGTGCCGGCTGCGGTCCGGTTAGAACCGCATCCCGACCGCCACTACACCTGCGGGCCGCTGGGTGCCCGGGTGAGGATCACGGTCGGCCCGCCACCGAACGGCGTCGGCGGCGGCATGGACGATCAGGTCTGCTGCGGGCACCCGGTAACCGGTGAGTGCGGGCGCCACGCGCCAGTGCACCCATCCGTCGGGCACCTGTGACGGTGGTGCCAGCACTGCGGCGCCTGCGGTGTGCAGGACGACTCCGTCGGCCTCCCGGAGCTCGGGGGTGAGCACGGCGCGCGGCGTGACCGGGAACCACCACGAGCCGGTGGGTGTGGCTGCGACCGGCACGACCGCGCCTGCGTCTCTGAGCTGCGCACAGACCTGCCGGCCGCAGGCTGCCGGTACCTCGAGGACCTCCATCGCCGCGCCGGTTACCAGCAGGAGCGACGTGGTGGACTGCTCCACCACTGGCCACCCGTGGTCGACGTACTCCCGCGCCGCAGCGCGCAGCTCCGCGCCGTACACCGCGCGGTAGCTGTCCCAGCCCGGCATCTACAACCTCCGATATGTCTTCTGTGCCCCGCCCTCACGGCGTGTCTCTGTGAGGCTCAACACTGAGCATGACGGTTCGGACACGCGGAGTGGAGGCCGCAGCGGCGACCGAACCGGACGCCGAGACGAGCGGGATACACCTCCCTGAGCGCCGCGGTTCGCCCCGGTGAACGGCGGGCGACCGGTTGGCGTCGGGGGATTGACGGCTGTCGTGTCCCGCGGCCCGTCAGGACCTGCCGGTTACCGTCGACCAGCGGCTGCGACGATGACCCGGTGCTGATGGTCACCGGATCAACCGGATATCTGGGGAGCACGTTGGTCGAGCTTGCCGTGCGGGAGGGCCACGACGTTCGCGTGCTCGTACGCGACCCGGGAAGGGCGGCGGACCTGCTGCCGCCGGGGGTCGACGTGGTCGTTGGCGACCTGGCCGACAACGAGAGCGTGCGGCGGGCTGTTCGGGGCTGCCAGGGGGTGCTGCACGTCGCAGGCTCCGTGGAGAACTCCGCGGAGGAAACCCTGCGCAGCAACGTCGGGGGCACCCGCGCGGTGCTGGCTGCTGCCATGGCCGCCGGGGTGCCGCGCTTCGTCTACACCAGCAGCAGCGCGGCGGTGATCGACGCGTCGGGTGTGGTCGCCGAGAGGCCCACCCGGGCACCCGCACTCACCGATCCCTACTCGACGAGTAAGGCCGCAGCCGAGGAGCTGGTGCTCGCAGCGGCTGCGGGAGGCATGAACGCGGTCATCGTCAACCCGGTGAGCATCTACGGGCCCAGCCCACGGGGACCGCTCTCCTACAACAGCCTGTTCCTCGCGGCGGCGCGTGGCGAGATTCCTGCGGTGGTGGACGCCGCTGTGGGGTGGGTCCTCGCCGAGGACGCCGCGGCGGGACACCTGCTCGCGCTGGAACGCGGGGAGCCCGGCAGCCGGTACGTGCTGTGCGGGGGGGTGGCGACGTTCGGGCGCGTGCTGCACAGCTTCGCCGACCACGTCGGTGGCCGGCGGGTGCGGACGCTGCCTGCCGGCTCCTCACTGGGGGAGGGCGCCGGGACCTTCGCCCGCCGCTCCGAGGTCTACGGGCACCTGCCGCCGGTGCGGGTGGATGATGCGGGAGCCAGGGCACTGGGCTTCTCACCCAGGGCCGTCGACGAGGGCATTGCCCTCACGGCCGCGTGGATTCGCGGGCTGTAGCTGGCCCGACATGCCGGTGCCGGCGACCCCGAGGGGACGCCGGCACCGAAGCTTCGGCCCGAGAGGGCTCTCTCAGATGGGGCGGACCGTGTCGGCCTGCGGCCCCTTGGCGCCCTGGCTCGCCTCGAACGAGACGCGCTGGTTCTCCTCGAGTGTGCGGAAGCCGTCCGACTGAATGGCCGAGTAGTGGACGAAGACGTCCGGGCCGTTGTCGTCGGTCGCGATGAAGCCGAAGCCCTTCTCGGCGTTGAACCACTTGACGGTGCCCTGCGGCATACCTGTTCTCCATACGTGAAGCGGACCCTGCCGACGCTGTGCCGACCGGAGGCTGCACGGGAACACCGACGAACGCAGAAGACCTATCGAACGCCTGTGAAGCCCACCGTCACTCTCCACGGACGCTTCACAACGATCGAGGAAGACACGACTGCAACCGCGGCAGAACCTATCACGGAGGCACGTCCGCGCGAAGAACTCGATAGGGCCCAAGTCCACCGCGGGATGGCGAAAGACCGCCGTTGCCGTACCGTGACCTTCGGCCGCGAATCCGGACAGTCCGGCCGCCGCCACGACACAGGATCTGTGGGGGTCGGGCCGAGCAACGGCCGCCGTGTCGTCGAAGCGAAGGACCCTCATGCCCGCCGTCCTGCAGGAACGCCCCCCGCCCTCCGCCGCACCGCTCACAGACGGCCGCAAGTCGCGCACGGAGCAAGCCCTCGTCGTGGCGTTCATGATCCTGCCGCTGCTGGCACTCGCCGCGGCGGTGCCGCTGGCCTGGGGCTGGGGCCTGTCATGGCTCGACATCGGGCTCGCCGGGGCCTTCTACGTCATGAGCGGACTCGGCGTCACAGTCGGGTTCCACCGATACTTCACGCACGGTTCGTTCAAGGCGAAACGGCCTCTGCGGATCGCGCTCGCGGTGGCCGGCAGCATCGCATTCCAGGGCGGTGTGATCGGCTGGGTGGCCGATCATCGGCGTCACCACGCGTTCTCCGACAAGGACGGCGATCCACATTCCCCGTGGTTGTTCGGCAGTGGCCCGGGTGCTGTCGTCCGCGGCTTCTGGCACTCCCACATGGGGTGGCTGCTGGGGCGCGACCGGACGAATGCGCGCCGCTTCGCGCCCGACCTGCTCTCCGACCGCGATGTCGCAGCCGTCGATCGGCTGTTCCTCGTGTTGACGGTGGCGAGCCTCAGCCTGCCCGCCCTGATCGGTGGCCTCGCCACGTGGTCGTGGTGGGGTGCCCTGACCGCCCTGTTCTGGGCCGGTCTGGTCCGCGTCGCCGTGCTGCACCACGTGACCTGGTCGATCAACTCGATCTGCCACATGGTCGGCAACCGCCCCTTCGCCGCCCGCGACCGCTCCGCCAACGTGTGGTGGCTCGCCGTGCTGTCGTTCGGCGAGTCGTGGCACAACCTGCACCACGCCGACCCGACCTGTGCTCGGCACGGGGTGAAGCGCGGGCAGGTGGACATCTCCGCCCGCGTGGTCTGGGTCTTCGAGAAGCTCGGCTGGGCCCACTCGGTGCGCTGGCCGACCGCCCGCAGGCTGGAGCGGCTCAGCCGCTGAGCCGGCACCTTCTGCGCTACCGGGCCGGCTGCGGGACGAGGCCGCGCTCCAGCGAGCGGAACGCCACGTCGAGCAGCTCCCGCAGTTCCCGGCCCTCCTCGGTGAGCCAGCGCTCGTAGGCGGCCAGCGCGACGCCCAGGCTGGCGTAGCCGATCGTCTGGGGCAGCAGCTCGTCGGGAGGCAGGCCGAGCCGTTCCGCGGCGTACTCCGCCACGACCCGCCGCCACTCGGCGTAGCGCAGCGTCGAGTGGGCCTGGAGGGCGGGCGTGCCCAGGATCAGGCGCAACCGCCGCCGGTGCCAGGGCTGCTCCTCGGGATGCACCTCGTTGAACTCCAGCACCGCCATCCGCACGCCTGTCATCACCGGCAGGTCCGTGGGCAGTGCGGCGAATGTCCGGCGCATCCGGTCGAGCTGCTCGTCGAACGCGCCCCACGGAATGTCGTTCTTCGAGGCGTAGTAGCGGAAGACGGTGCGGCGCCCGATGCGCGCCGCGGCAGCGATGTCGTCCACCGTGGTGGTGTCGAAGCCGCGCTCGCTGAAAAGGTCGAGCGCGATGTGCTCGATCTCCGACCGGGACGTCACGGGGCGGCGGCCTGCTCGGCGAGGTGCGTCATCGATCGGGTGGGCGGGCATCGTGGTGTTCCTCGGCGGGCGCGGGCGCGGGGGCCCCGGACGCAGCGATCGTCCCACGGCGGCCGCCGGAGACCGCCCGCCTCGGGGTAGCAGCGGTCAGGGGCGGTGGTGTGGCGTGGGCCGGGACCGTCCGGCCGGGCTCGGGACCGCGTGCGGCCCCATCCGGATCGTGTTCCGACCGGCGTGCTTCGCGGCGTACATCGCGGCATCGGCGACCTTGAGCAGCTGTGCCAGGTCGGTGCCGTCGGCGGGGAGCATCGCGCCTCCGATCGACACCGTGAGGTGGTCGATCACGGCCGGACCGACGGGGGCGGCAATATCGACGCGGAGCGCCGCGACCCGCTGACGGATCCGCTCGGCGACGGCCTCCGCGCCGGGGTGCCCATCCTCGCCGTCCAGCCCGGGCAGGAGAACGACGAACTCCTCGCCCCCGAACCGGCCGACGAGGTCGTCGTCGCGGACCTCCCCACGCACGGCCGCCGCGACGGCCGCGAGCACCTGGTCGCCCACCAGGTGCCCGTACCGGTCGTTGACGAGCTTGAAGTGGTCGAGGTCCAGTACGAGCACCGTGGCCCGCCCGCCGGCGCGTTCGATGCGGCGCAACACCCCGCGGGCCTGGACATGCCATGCCGCGGCGTTGAGCAGCCCTGTCTTGCCGTCGGTGCTGGCGGCCTCCTCGAGCTGACGCACCAGAACGGTGCGGTGCAACACGATGAGCGGTGGCAGCAGCAGTACCGCGTACGCAGGCCCGAAAGACGCCACCGTGCAGGCGGCGAGCGCGCCCATCGAGAGTGTGGCGAGCTCGAGCACGGCGTCGTCACTGCGCCCGATGAGCTGCAGGAAGGTGGAGAGGCGGCGGTTCGGACCGCTCAGCACGATGACCCCGACGACGAGGACCATGTTGACGGCGGCGTACACGAGCAGGGCGAGCAGCACGGTCACGAGGCCGCCGGTGCTGCGGAAGAGGACGGGTGGGTCGCTCAGCCCGATCACAGCCGCGGCGGCCTGCACGGCGAGCACGACCGTGGCCGTGGTGAACACGACGCGGTGCGGTGGGACGCCGGAGCGCCGCCACACCCGCGCGTAGATGTGGGCGTAGATGACGACGGCCACGACGCCGGCCAGCGGCCCCGGGAGCAGTACGGCTGCGGCGAACGTCCAGACCGAGCTGAGGTCGATGTGCGGGCTCTCGTCGGACTGACGCCGGACACGCTCGACGCCCAGCGATGCCTCGGTACTCACGATCCCTGCTGCGGTCAGCACGACCAGGATGAGCAGCCACGACTGCGGCAGCGGACCGAGGCCGCGCCATACGCCCGCAGCGAGCGTGCCCGCGACCAGTAGCTCCACGAGAAGGATGAGGGCGAGTACACGACCGGGTAGCGACCAGACAGCCCAGCGGGTGAGCCCTGGCGGGCTGCGCCGTGGCAGTCGCATCGCCGAGAAACCTTTCAGCCGGGCTGTCGTCACGATCGCATGTCCCCCATCCGTGCGGATGGTAGCCGGATGACGACCGTACGTCAGCGGTCGCACGACCTGTCGACCCGCCGAGCGGGCGAGGTGCCTGGACGGGGCGGGCATCGGCACACCGACATGTACCAGGGGACCCCACACTCGGGCGCCTACAGGCCGGACGGACTGTGAGTTCTGCAATGCTACCCGGCACTGCCGCCGTCGGGCGGGCGGAAGAACCCGCGAATGCGCCACAGATTTGTGGCCAGGGGCGGGGTCGAACCGCCGACCTACCGCTTTTCAGGCGGTCGCTCGTACCAACTGAGCTACCTGGCCGAACCGGCGGTGTGCCGGAAGGTGGAGCGACCCAGACGGGACTCGAACCCGCGACCTTCGCCGTGACAGGGCGACGCGCTAACCAACTGCGCCACTGGGCCTTGCTCTTGCTGTTGTGCGGTGGTGCTGGTGGAACGTACCCCCAACGGGATTCGAACCCGCGCTGCCGCCTTGAAAGGGCGGAGTCCTAGGCCGCTAGACGATGGGGGCTTGGACCACCGCGGCAGTCCCCGCCCGCAACGGCTGTCCGTTGGGAGCCGCTCAAGCATAGGACAGGGCTACCGCAGACCCCAACCGGGGGGTGCCTTACCGGGCCTGCGCGGCTCAGCCGCAGCTCACGGCCGAGCCGGGCACCGGTCAACGGCTGACGGGCGGTGGCTGATCGGGGTTGGCCGAGATCAGACCGAGCATGTCGAGCAGCTGCCGGAGGTCGTCCGAGTCGGCGGAGTTCCGCGCCACGACCAGCCTCGCGCGGTGGAGCTGGTCGTCGGAGACGCGATAGGCGTCCGCGGCCGA
>JAODNO010000412.1 GCA_025465235.1 Pseudonocardia sp. | reverse complement strand
GCAGCGCCGACGCGCGGGCGCGGGGTGCTCGTGACGGCAGCACCGGCGCACTCCGCGCACAGGATGCGCCGGGTGCCGAGCCTCGTCTGTGGGATGAGGCCAATCCGCGGAGGGTCGACCCGAGTCGTGTGGGCGTGCTGATAGCAGACAGCCGCGCCGCAGTAGGCGCAGAGCGCGACCACGGGCTCCGTGCCGAACGGCGCGTCCCCGCCCGCGGCGGTCATGCAGTCGAGACAGTGCATCGGATCTCCGTCCTCTCATTCTTGAATGCAACTAGTATCTAAGTTGCATCTACGACGGTACGACGGCCGGGACACGACCGCCACCCGCCCGGGGACCGGTGTACGTTACGTGGACCACTTGTATGCCACTGGGATCGAAGCGGAGGCTGGCATGGCGGCCGGGGTCACTGCGAGAGCCAGGGGCGGGGCGAAGGACCGTGCGCTGGACTACGTCAAGAGCCGGATACTGAGCGGCGCGTTCCGCGGGGGTGAGCTGATCAGCGAGGGCGAGGTCGCCAGGGCCCTGGAGATGTCACGGACTCCGGTCCGCGAGGCGTTCCTCCGGCTCGAGGCCGAGGGGCTGCTGCGCCTCTACCCGCAACGGGGAGCTCTCGTGGTCCCCGTATCGCCCGAGGAGATCCGCGCCGTGATCGAGGCGAGGCTGGTCCTCGAGCAGTTCGCCGCGGAGAAGGTGATCCGCCGCGACGCGGAGATGCGGGGGGAAACCGCGGACGCGCTCGCCCAGGAACTGGTGCGGCAGCGGCGGGCCGGCCAAGCCGCCGACCTTCCCGAGTTCCTCGACGCCGACCGGCTCTTCCACGCGACGCTGCTCGACAGCGCGCACAACGCCATCCTGGGCGCGGTCTACGCGTCACTCCGCGACCGGCAGGTCCGCATGATCGGCGAGTCCGCACTCCGCGATCCCCGGCGCGTCGACACGATCGTGGCCGAGCACGAGCGCATCGCCGCTGCGGTCCGCAACGGCGACATCGAGGAGGCGCTCGAGGCGATTCGGGTGCATCTGACGCGCACCGCCCAGGCACTGGGTATCGCGCTCGACACCGGTTCTGCGTTCGGGACGCGATCAGCCGCTCGCTGACTAGAAGGTGGTGAAGGTCGCCGCTCGTACCGCGTCGTCGCCCGTCTGGACGGAGTGCTCGTACTCGGCGCGACGGGTGGCGAGGATGCAGCGGCCGAGCAGGTCACCGAGCCCGTCCATCAACACGGGGTCTACCTCCAGCTCGCGGAGCGCATCCCACTGGTCGGCCGGCAGGGGCCGTATCCCGCACCGCCTGGCCTGCTCCGGGCTCAGCGACGCCGGATCGAGCGCGGCGGGCTCGGGCAGGTCGAGCCCGCGGGCGACTCCGTCGAGGCCGGCCAGGATCAGCGCGCCGAGAGCGAGGTAGGGGTTGCTGCTGCCGTCGCAGGCCTTCAGCTCGGCGTTGGCGCTCTCCCGCTCCCGGCCCCGGAACGGCGACGCGACGCGCAGCGCCGCCTCCCGGTTGTCGTAGCCCCACGACACCGTTGACCCGGCCCAGGCGCTGGGCCGCAACCGGTCGTAGGACAGGTAGGACGGACAGGTCAGCGCGACGAGCGCCGGCAGGTGGTCGAGCACCCCGGCCAGGAACGCACGGCCCTGCGTGGACACCGCGAACGGGTCGGCCGGGTCGGACAGCAGGTTCGTGCTGCCGTCGGCGTCCCACAGGGAGAAGTGGACGTGCGCCCCGCTCCCGATCGCGTCCGGCCATGGCCGGGGCGCGAACGAGGCGAGCAGGCCGTGGCGGCACTCCGCCACCCCACGGACGGTGTCGCGCAGCCGCAGCTGGTTGTCGGCGGCGGCAAGAGCGTCGTCGTAGCGGATGGAGATCTCCTGCTGGCCCGGCCCGTACTCGTTGATCGCCTGCTCGACCACGAGACCCTGCTCGCCCAGTGCGTCGACGATGTCGTTCATGACCGGGGCCGCCCGGTCCAGGCCTGCCGACGAGTAGACGGGGCCGTCGGCCCACGGCCGCGGCCCGTCGGGGGTGCGTTCGGCCAGGTAGAACTCGTTTTCGAAGGCCGCACGCACCCGAAGCCCCGCTTCGCCTGCTGCCCCCACGGCGCGCTGCAGGAAGGCCCGCGGACAGCAGCCCCAGTCGCGACCCTCGTGACCGACCTGGTCGCACAGCACGCTGCCCACCCCGTCGAGCCACGGCAACCGGACGTAGGTGGAGAGGTCGGGGACGATCCGGATCTCGCCGACCGGCTCCATGTCCGCGACCGGCACCAGGTCATCGAACACGTTGATCGCGTTCTGCGCGCGCGTCAGCCCGAGGCCGGAACGCAGGGCGCCACCCAGACGAGCAACGTGCGCCTGCTTGCCGCGGATCACCCCGCTCGGGTCGCAGTAGAGGAACCGCAGCAACCGCACCCCGTCGGCTTCGATCCGGTCGAGCAGCTCGGCGGACCGGGCTCGATCCCGGTCAGCCGGTTCGGGCACCGTCACCGCTCCTGCAACGCGTAGACACGCCGCGCGTTCCCCGCGCCGACCAGCTCGGCGACGCGCACCGCGTCGGCCTCCGACCAGTCCCCGGACGCCACCCACTCGCCCAACACCGCGCTCATGGCGCGGCGCCACAGCACCGCCCCGAGGTGGTGCAGCTCCGGCGGCCCCCACGCGTCGGAGGAGAAGAGCACCTTGCCGAACGGGGCCACCTCGAGCGACTCAGCGACCACCGCCGCGCTGCGCACCCCGGTGAAGTTGACCGCCAGCCCGACGTCGAGGTAGACGTGCGGGAACGCGGCAGCGAGGTAGGCCGCGGTGCGCTGGTACGGGTAGCAGTGCAACAGCATGATCGGCACCCCGTGATCCTGCACGCGGCGGAGGAACCCGGTCATCATCGACGGGTCGCAGCGGTGCATCGTGAGGTCGGGGTCGCCGTAGCCGACGTGGAACTGCAACGGGAGCCCCCGCTCCACGCCGACCCATAGCAGGTGGCGCAACAGCACCGGATCCGCGAGCCGGCCCCCGTCCCGCATCCACTGTCCGGCTGCTCGGCGGACCTCTCCGGGGGCCGGTGGCTCCGGGTCGAAGTCGAGCCCGTACCGGTAGGCGATCACCGACTTCAGCCCGACGGCGTGCCGCGACCGGACATCGAGCGCGTCGGCGAATGCGGCCGCGAAGCCGGCCGCGTCGGGCGCCCCCGCCGCCACGTCCTCGGCCACCGACTCCAGGCGCACGACCTCCTCCGCCGAGGCGGGACGGGCCGGTGTCGTTGCGGCCTGCGCCATCTCCGTGGGCGAGAGGATCTCGTCGGCGCGGTAACCCGTCTCCACGAGGAAGCACCCGATCCCGCTCGCCGTGAGGAAGCGGCGGGTCACCTCGGCAGACCCGAGCTCCCGGCGCCGGGCCAGGTAGCGGGTGGCGTCGACATGCGGGGCAAGGTCGAGCACTGGGGCGCACCAGCGGCGGACTGCGAAGCCGACCTGCGAGTCCAGATGCGAGGTCCCGGGGGGTGCCGGCCATGGCGACTCCGTCAGCCCGTCGGCGAACCCGGCGTCATCGAGATCACCGGCGGCCGCACCGTGGACGTGGTGGTCCACGAGCCGCATCGACTCGACAGCCGCCGCAACCGGCTCAGTCATGGCGTGCCCCCTGGTCGACGAGATGGGGGATCAGCAGACAGTCATGTGCCGATCACGTCAAGGACGAGCCGGGACGCCGAGTGGTACCGACGTCGTTTCACCTGCAGGGTGGATTGCCGTGGGTCCGCGATATCACCGCACCCCGCGTCGGTTCTTGCGACGCCCCCGGCGTTTCCCTCGGCCGCGGAAGACGTCCATGACCTTCTCGAGGGCCTGCTTCAGCTTGCTCTTCAGCCTGTCGACTGTGCCCTCGGCCTGCCGGCCCCGGTTCCCCGTGACCTTGCCGGTGGCCTGCTTGACGCGGCCCCGCAGTTCCTGAGCCTTGTTGCCGAACTTGCGCGCGAAGCTCACAACAGCCACCTCCCTGAACCGAGGGCGGCCCGTGCTCGGGACACCGAATCGATCGTCAGGTACCCGAATAGGACACGGACAAAACGGTTGTAGGAGATCGGCGGAGAGACGCGGCAACGCGATGCGGGTTCCGACGAGAAGTCTCTTGTGAGCCAGGCGGGCGGCGGTCGCGAGGAGATGGCCAGCCGGGCGGTCGGCTCCGTGGACGACCCCCGGGGCCAGGAGCACGACGTCGCCGATCTGCTCGTCGAACACACCGTCCAGCTGCTCACCGCCGACGCGGCCGGGATCCTGCTGGCGGACGCGCGGCGCGAGTTGCGGGTGATGGCCGCGTCCAGCGAGGACGCGATGCTGATGGAGCTGCTGCAGCTGCAGAGTGACGAGGGACCCTGCGTGGACTGCTTCCACGGAGGCTCGCCGGTCGGTGTCGTCGACCTGACGCAGGCCGGGGACCGGTGGCCGGCGTTCGTCGCCGCAGCCGCCGACCGGGGTGCGTTCCGCTCAGTACACACGCTGCCGCTGCGGTTACGCGGTGAGACGATCGGCGCGCTGGACCTGTTCTACCGCGAACCCGGCTCACCCCCCGACGTCGAACTGGGTGTAGGCCAGGCACTGGCGGACGTGGCGACCATCGCGATCGTGTCCGAGCGCGCCGCGCGGCGCGCCGAGGTGGTCAACGACCAGCTCCAGTCCGCCCTGCACAGCCGGGTGATCATCGAGCATGCCAAGGGGGTTCTCGCGGGCGGCGGGGCCCTCGGCATGGACGCCGCGTTCGACCGGCTGCGTCGCTACGCGCGCGACAGGGGGCTGCGGCTCAGTGAGGTGGCCCGACAGGTCGTCGAGACCGACCTCGCCACCGCCGTACTGGGCACCGACTCGACCCGGAAGTCCGCCTCGCAGTGACCCGTGCGGCACCTAGGCCGGAGCCGGCGACGTGGTCGCCGCGTAGCGGTCATCGGGACTCGCCGCCCCGGGGTTGGCGGTGGCACCCTCGGTGCTCAGCAGGATCACGGTGGCGGTAGGTCCCAGTGCCAGGTCGGCTCGGCGCTCCGTGCTCCCGTTACCGGTCAGCGCCCGCCGCGCGCCCGCGAGGGAGGCGGCGCCGCAGGGGCCGGCCGAGACGCCGAGCACAGCGAGGTCCCGGATGGCACGGGCGGCCTCGTCGTCCGCCACCGCCACGGCGGCGTCGAGGCCGTCACGCAGGAACGGCCACGCGAGTGTGGACGGCGTGCCGCAGTTGAGCCCGGCCATGGTCGTGAACCCGGTGGGGATGCTCACCAGCTCCCCCCGGTCGAGGCAGGCCAGCACGCAGGCGGCGGCCTCCGGCTCGACCGAGAGGATCGCGGGGGCCCGACGCGTCGGCCGGCTGCGGTAGTGGGTGAGGGCGGCCTGGGCCAGCGAACCCACTCCGACCGGCACGGCGACCAGGCCGGGCGGGTGGGCGCCCGCCTCGCTCAGCTGCGCGTCGATCTCGGCGAACAGGGTCGAGTACCCCTCGACGATCCAGCCGGGGATCTCCTCGTACCCCGCCCACGCGGTGTCCTGCACCAGCACACAGGACGGATCGTCCATCGCCGACCCTGCGGCCTGCACCAGGGCGTCGTCGTAGGACCCAGCGACCGTCACGACCTCGGCGCCCTCCGCCGCGATTGCCGCCTCCGCCTGCGGATGCAGTACGCCCGCCGGCACGAACACCCGGCAACCGTGCCCGAGCAGCCGCGCCATCCGAGCCACGGCGCGGCCGTGGTTGCCGTCGGTCGCGGCGATGAGGGACACGTGATCGGCGGTGGCCCGCGCGGCGAGCACCCGATGCACGGCCCAGGTGACACCCAGGACCTTGAAGGCGGGCAGGCCCATGCGTGCGGACTCGTCCTTCACGAACACCCGGCCGACCCCCAGCTCACGGGCCAGCTCGGGGAGCTCGGTGAGCGGCGTGGGTGAATAGTCGGGCATCGCGGCGTGGAAAGCCACGACAGCAGCGGAGGCCGGCGGACAGGTCCACGACCGGGCGGCGGGTCGGGCGAACCAGGAACGTCCGAATGGAGCAGGGAGCACCCCCACACTGTGCCGAACGCCTGCTGAGGCGATCAAGACCGGACGCCGTTACCGTTCATGATCTTCCCGACCTGCCCGTCGACCTGGAGCGGTTCTCCATGCCTGATCATGACGTCGCCCGACTTCGTGCAGTCGCCACCCGCTCGATCAGCCCGGAGAACCTCTCGGGAGCACCCGGACAGGGTGGTCGAGCCACCGACGGCACGGGAGCCGAGCCCGGCCGCGAGCTCGGGCGGGGCTGGAAGATCTCGCCCAGCGTCGAGATCGGTGCCAACCAGACACTCGACCTCGCCGCCATCGACGGACCTGGACGCATCACCCACATATGGCTGACGGCCCATCCCGACCACTGGAGATCCTTGCTGCTCCGCGCCTACTGGGACGGTGACGCCACGCCGGCGGTCGAGGTGCCGGTCGGCGATTACTTCGGTCAGGGCTGGGGGAAGTTCGCCCAGCTCAGTTCGTCGATGATCGCGGTGAACCCGCACGGAGGGCTCAACAGCTACTGGCCCATGCCCTTCCGCTCGGCAGCACGGCTGACCATCGAGAACCTGGCCGCGACGCCCGTGATTCTCTACTACCAGATCACCTTCGAGGCCGGCACGGACGAGTCCTACAGCGGGTACCTGCACGCGCAGTGGAGGCGGTCGAACCCTCTGCGGACAGGTTCCGTTCATCCGCTGCTGGAGCGCGTGCGGGGCGCCGGGCAGTACGTGGGCACGTATCTCGCCTGGGGCGCGAACTCCCGAGGATGGTGGGGAGAAGGGGAGATCAAGTACTACCTCGACGAGGACCGTGACTTCCCCACCATCTGCGGCACGGGTACGGAGGACTATTTCGGCGGAGCGTGGAACTTCGACGTGCCCGGACAGGGATATACCAGCTATACGACTCCCTACCTGGGCCTGCACCAGATCATCCGCCCGGATGGGCTGTACGAGAGCCAGCAACGCTTCGGAATGTACCGCTGGCACGTGCCGGACCCCATCCACTTCGCATCCGCGATCCGGGTCGACATCCAGGCTCTCGGGTGGCGCAACGGCCACCGTTATCTGCCCCTGCACGACGACATCGCGTCGACCGCGCTCTTCTACCTCGACTCTCCGAGCAGCACGCTGCCGACGACCCCCACTCTGGACGAGCTGGAGACCCTCTGACCGGGGAGCGGCCCATCCGGACGGTGAAGCGGCCGAGACGGGGGTTGCGCGGCCGACCGATGTCCCCTCGATGTCGGCCTGTCACCGAAGGTGTGACCCGGCGGACAAGGCTGGTCGTGGCCGACCGGGTAGGGGTTCACTTGCTCTGTGGCAGCAGAGAAGGAGGGCCGGCGGCAGGACAGGATGCTCCGGAGCAGCGACGGTCTCGGCGAGCAGGAGCATCCCCGAGTCCTGGCGCTCGAGCTGCCCGAGCCCGGGGGTCCTCCGGCTCGCGTGGTCCTCGAGCTCGTGCAGCCCTCGGCCGCAGACCTGCCGTCCCATTCCGACGGTTCGCCACCCAGTCGGCGCGCGGCAGGCGTCTCCGGCGCCGGCGCGACCCCCCACCTCGAGGCGTTGCAGCGGATCGCCGACGAGAACGGGGGTAACCGGGCCTCCCCTGGCCCGGGGTACGACGCGAGCGTGCAGTACGCGGTCGATCTACTCGAAGCCGCCGGATACGACGTCAGCACCCCCGCGTACCCGTTGCCCAAGCGTCTGCGCCGTCGTTCCGGCGAGTCCCACTGCCGCAACGTCCTTGCGCAGACCCGGACGGGAGACCCACGGCGGGTCGTCGTGGTCGGCGCACACCTCGACTCGGTGCGGAAGGGCCCGGGGATCAACGACAACGGCTCCGGTGTCAGCGCGCTGCTCGAGATCGCGACCCGCCTAGGCGGCTCGCCCCCGGTCCGTAACGCTGTGCGCTTCGCCTTCTGGGGCTCCGAGGAGGACGATCTCGAGGGGTCGCTGCACTACGTGAAGACGCTGTCGCGCAGCGACCGTGACGACATCCTGGTCTACATCAACGTGGACATGATCGCGTCATCGAACGCCGGCTACTTCGTGTTGGGCGGCGAGGGGAAGAGCAGGAAGAAGTTCGGGCCACCCGGCTCGGCACAAGTGGCGTGCGTCCTGGTCGAACAGCTCGCTGCCACCGGTGTCGTCGCCAGGACGGTCCCTCTCGACCGCGAGTCCGACTACGCCGCCTTCATCGACGCCGGCGTCCCGTCCGGCGGTGTCATGACCGGCGACCGCGGGAAGAAGACCGGCAAGCAGGCCCGGCGTTGGGGCGGACAGGCCGGGGAACGCTTCGACCCCCAGTACCACACCCCCCGCGACCGGCTGGACAAGCTCGACCACACTGCATTGGACCGTTTCACCCGCGCCCTCGCGGGCGCGGTGGCACATTTCGCCATGTCGACCGGCAGCCGCGGTCCGGGCTGAGGGGCGGTTCGAACTGCCCCCGGGCCGCGCAGACGACCGGCACATGGACTAGCTCGACGGACGCATGGCTGCAATGACGGACGCATGGCTGCAATGATGTAATCTGATCGACGCGCACCGCGGCCTGAAGATCGCCGAGCCGCAACGCCTGCGGTTCGTCGAGCTCTATCTCCGCGCAGCCGACCTGGCCGGCCTTCCCGACGACGACGCCTTCCGCGGAGCACTCCGCTCGCATGTCGAGTTCGGTTCCCACGTTGCCATGCAGAACTCGCATGCCGAGACGGACGACCAGCTCCACCCCCTGCGCGAGGTCCCCCTGTGGAGCTGGCCCGACCAGGCAGCACGCCCGTAAGGGATCAAGCGGTGACCCCGGCGGCGGGCCGGCCGTCGGTACCCCGTGGAAGGCTGCCCGGCATGCCTGGACCGGACCCGAAAGCCGACCTGTGTCGGTACCTGCAAGCGGCTCGCGATGCCCTGCTGTGGAAGCTCGACGGACTCTCGGAGTACGACAGCCGCCGCCCGCTGACGCCAACCGGCACCAACCTGCTGGGGCTGATCAAGCACCTGGCCGCGGTCGAGCTCGGCTACTTCGGGGCCACCTTCGGACGGCCGTCAGCCGAACCACAACCCTGGTTCGGCGACGACGCCGAACCCAACGCGGACATGTGGGCGACCGCCGCCGAGTCGCGCGAGCACGTCGTCGGCCTCTACCACCGCACATGGGCGCATTCAGATGCCACCATCGACGCGCTGCCGCTGGACGCCCTCGGCCGCGTGCCGCACTGGCCCGACGACCGGAGCGAGGTCACATTGCACCGCATCCTGGTGCACGTGATCGCCGAGACCCATCGGCACGCCGGGCACGCCGACATCGTCCGGGAGCTCATCGACGGGGCCGCCGGCCTGCGGAAGGACAACGACAACCTGCCGGCAGGCGACCAGGCGTGGTGGGAGAACCAGCGGAGGCGGCTGGAGCGCGTGGCGCAGGAAGCCGGTCGGCCGGGGCAACCTCCGACCGCCCACGAGAGTGTCATTGTCGTCGACCACGGTCAGTAAGCAGGCCGGGCCGCATGCGAGTAGGCGGGCAGGTGTGCGGTCAGCGGGTAGGGGCATCACGAGCACGTCGGTCGGCCATCGTCTGGCATGACCCAGCACGATCACGAACTGCTGCTGGAGTACTGGCGACCTGGGGAAATCGCAAATGCGGGGGGTTCTCGTCGCCGGGTCTGCGAGGGGGCTCGTCCGTACTTGGCCCGATAGGTGGTGGCGAAGCGGCCGAGGTGGGTGAAGCCCCAGTGCGAGGCGATGTCGGTGACGGAGGAGTGCGCAAGGTCGGCGTTGGTGAGGTCGTGGTGGGCGTGTTCGAGGCGGACCTGCCGCAGGTACTGCAGCGGGGTGAGGCCGACGTAGCGGCGGAAGCCCTCCTGCAGGGAGCGCACACTGCAGCCGGCGATCTGCGCGAGGCCGGTGAGGGTGAACGGGTGGTCGGGTAGGTGTGCATCGCATCGATCGCGCGATGCACGGGCGCGATGCCCCAGGCCCTGACGAAGTGTTCGAGGGTCTCGCGATCGCGGTGGTCAGCGGCCTGGAGCAGGCCCGTGAGGACCGCCTCGTGCAACGGTGCGGCGATCAGCGGGTTGGTCAGGGCGGTGTGGCGCGTGGCGCGGTGGGCGAGTGCCTCGGTGGCCAGCAACCGCACGAGCCGGGCCCAGTTCGCCCCGGCGGGACGGGTGAGGTCCAGGCAGGCGCCGAGGGCCAGCGGCCGGGTGCTGGTGCGTCCGAGATGGCCGCGAGCGTGTTCTCCAAGGCTGCGCAGCCGATGCGGACGGCATACGAGCTGTAGTCGCCAGCGCAGTGAGCCTGCCGGTTCGGGATCGGGAGCGGCCGGCCGCCACCGGTTCAGCGCATAACGGGCTGCGCCCACCCGACTGGTGACGCCGATCTTGCGGTAGATCGACCGGAGGTGGGCGCGCACGGTGCGCGCGCTGATCCCGAGGTGGTCCGCGACCTGCTGGTTGCTCCCCGCGGCGGCAATCAGGGCCAGGATCTCGGATTCGCGGCGGGTGAACCACTGGCGATGTTCGTCCAGCGGGATGAGGAAGAACTGCTCGTGCTCGATGCGGGCCAACAGGGCCGCCGAGTCGGTTCGTGCGAGGGTGGCGTTGGGGCCGGGGGCATCCGCTCGACGAGGAGGGCGACGCCTTCCTGGATGTCGCGGTGGGTGATCGACTGGTAGTCGTCGACGACCAGGATGATCGGTTCGGTCTGTGCGGCGAGTTCGTTGAGCAGCGCCGGTATGACATCGCCGAGGGCGGTGGTCCGGGGTGCCGACAGGAGCCGGGCCGGAACCTCGCGCCCTGCGCAGCGGAGGTGAGCGCGGCGAGGACGTAGCTGGGCGAACCAAGAGCCGAGCAGGGCGGACTTTCCCCAGCCCGCGGGCGCCACCACCAGTCCCACACGGCCGGGAGCCATCTCCGCGTTCAACCGCGCCACCAGTTGTGCCCGCTCCAGCCCACCCGCATGGGCCCGGGGTGGAGTCAGCTTCGTGCGCAGCACGCGATTCAGTCCCCCCGGCACACCGCCACCAGGCCGATCAGGGGGGATCCGGTGCCAGACCCATGGCAGGTCGATGCCAGCCCGGCCCGGGCCGGGCTTAGCCGTCACAGGAGGGCCACGCTCGGCAGGTGGGCGCGCCGCATCGCCGCCGACCATGCTCACGGCAGGGAGCCCCGGGCGTCGGCGATCGAGGGGCGGATCTCGAACAGCTCCCGAACGCCTGCCCTATCGAGCGAACTGACGACTGCTGCGATCCGATCAGGGGGGACGACCAGACACAGCCCGATGTCCGCGGCCCCGGCCTCATAGGCGATCTCCGTCAACACCGTGACGGTGGTGGTGTCCAGCAGCATGCCGTCAAGGGTCGCCGCGGCGGGCGAAGTAAGTTCCACGATCACCAGCCGCGGGCTACGGGCGATCTGGGAGAACGCGGCATGACGCAGCAAGAGGGCGCGCTCGGGCGTCAGGCGCAGTAGAAGGCCCCCATCCACACAGCGCTATCCACTCAACGCGAGCAGCACCACGGTCGCGTCCAGAGAACCGGCGGCCGGCTGACGTGTCTGAGCTCTCCGGCACCCGCCCATCCAGCGGAGCGGGCGCCTGGCAGGCCGGCGCTCAGGTCGAACACCGCCGCCACCTGACTTCACTCGATCAGCGGCCAACCTCGTCGGGCGGTGCTGATTGGAGCAACCACGTGTGCAGTTTTATCCGGTTTCGATGGGTTCAGCTCAATAACCATTGCGCAGTTTCATGCGGTTTCAGCGGGTTCGGCTGCGCTATCCGGGGGAGATGACGAGTCAACGGGAAACGCGTCGCAGCACGGCCCCGATAGTCCGGCTGTAACCTCACTCCCCGAGGTTGCGAAACGGACCTCGTTCCCCCGAGGTCATGAAACGGTAGGAAAGGGACAACATGGGTTTTCACGCCGTGCCGACGAAGTCTTGCAAGGAAGCACCGAAGCCGAGGTCCCACAAGGACGATGACGACGACCAGGACAGCCGGCCGGTGAGCTGGCACCACAAGCACCCGCACCACAACAAGGACAAGAAGAAGTCGAGCTGCGGCTGAGCTTCTTGATCCACGACGGCCCCACCCGCCACGCGCGGGTGGGGCCGTCGTGACGGAGGGGTTGTTGTATGACAGCGGTATCGGGGGCGGCTGAGGTTGGGCCGGTGGAGCGGGAGG
>JAODNO010000362.1 GCA_025465235.1 Pseudonocardia sp. | reverse complement strand
GCCGTCCTGCACCGCGACCACACCTCGGCGCCGGGCGCGTGCGTCCGCGCCACATGGGTGCAGTTGGAGCCCCACCAGGCCGACCGGATCGTCGACGTCTACAAGATCGGGCTGCTGCCGGAGATCCAGGAGTTCGACGGGTTCTGCAGCGCCAGCCTCATGGTCGACCGCGCATCCGGCTATGCCGTCTCGTCCGTGACGTTCGACAGTCACGAGGCCATGATGCGCACCCGCAACCTGGCGGCGGTGCTGCGGGAGCGCGGTGTCAGGGAAGCCAGCGGTGAGGTCGTCGAGGTCGGCGAGTTCGAGTTGGCGCTCGCCCACCTGCGGGTTCCCGAGATGGCCTGACCGGGCGCGCGGCAAGATCGCGACGACGGGGAGCGCCCGCAGGGGCGCGGCCGGGTGCTCCCCGTCCGCCGCCATTTCCGGCGAATCATGGGTGCGTCAGACGGTGTATCGCTGGCGCGCGGAAAGCGTGTAGTACAGCCGGGCAACCTCATCCACAGGGAGCCGCGCGCCCTCTGCGCCCATGGACTGTGCGACCTCGACGACGTCGAGCAGGCCGACACTGTGCGGCATCGCCGCCGCCCGGAGCGCCAGTCGGTGTGGCACCCCCCGCTCGGTCAGCGCCTCGGCCCGCGAGCCGACCGTCTCGGCCTCGTGCCCGGTCAGAAGGGTGGAGAGCCGAGGCTGCAGCGTGCTGACCGGTGGTCCGAAGCGGAGGGTCTCGGCGGCCACCGGAAGGGGCCGGGGCCGATGGGTGAGCAGCCAGTGCGTTGCGCGGGCGACCAGCTGGTGCGACGCGCGGACGACGTCGTCGGCCACGGGCGTGGGCACGGTCCCCGCCAGAGCGTCGATCTGCTCCCACAGGTCGGGAAGGTCGAAGATCGCGGTGGTGACGAGGTAGGCGCGCACGACATCGGCCGCAGTTGCGGACGTCTCCTCCCGAAGGAGGAACGGACTGGTCATCCCGCCGCGGTCGATCATCTCGTTCACGAGCGAGGTGGCCACGATCTCGCGCTGCAGCGGGTGCTCCTGCACGGCGACGGGATGGCGGAGGGTCAGAGCAGGCGGGAAGTAGCCGAGAAGCCGGTCCCGCACGGCCGGCAGGTCGGGCACATCCGTCTGGATGATGTCCGCCTTGAGATCGAGCTTGACGTGCGCGAGCAGCGTGGCCAACTCGGGCGAGCTGAGCCCCCGGCCTTCGCTCACCAGCTCGGCGAACTCCGCCGGTTCCGGGAGCACGTCGAGCGCGGGCCGCAGCCCGCGCCGGACGACGAGGTCGGCGACGATCCGCGCGTGCACCGCCGCCGTTTCCGCGGCGTTGGTGAGGCTGAACCCGAGCAGCGCGTTCTGCGCCCGGTTATCGGCCAGCACGAGCTCGGCGACCTCGTCGGTCATCGCGGCCAGCAGCCTGTTCCGCGCCTCCCGCTCCAACTCGCCGGCCACGACCAACCGATCCAGCAAGATCTTGATGTTGACCTCGTGGTCGGAGCAGTCGACGCCCGCCGAGTTGTCGATGGCATCGGTATTGATCTTGCCGCCGGCCCTCGCGAACTCGATCCGCCCACGCTGGGTCAACCCGAGATTGCCACCTTCCCCGACCACCTTGACGCGCAGCTCCCGCCCGTCCACCCGAACCGCGTCATTCGCCTTGTCACCGGCATCCGCGTGCGACTCGCCTCTCGCCTTCACGTACGTGCCGATACCGCCGTTCCACAGCAGATCCGCCGGCGCCCGCAACACCGCCCGGATCAGCTCCGGCGGGCTGAGGCTCTCCACTCCCTCGGCGATCCCCAACGAGGCCCGCATCTGCGGACCCACCGGCACCGATTTCACCGTGCGCAGCCACACCCCACCACCTGGGCTTATCGCATCCCGGTCGTAGTCGTTCCACGACGAACGCGGCAACCCGAACAACCGTTTCCGCTCCGCATGGCTCCGGTCCGGGTCCGGATCAGGATCGACGAACACATGCCGGTGATCAAACGCGGCCAGCAGGCGGATTTGCGGTGACAGCAGCATCCCGTTGCCGAACACATCACCGGACATGTCCCCGACACCCACCACGCTGAACGACTCCCGCTGGGTGTCCACCCCCAGCTCCCGGAAATGCCGTTTCACGCTCTCCCACGCACCTCGCGCCGTGATGCCCATCGCCTTGTGGTCGTAGCCGACGGATCCGCCAGAGGCGAACGCGTCACCGAGCCAGAATCTGTAGGAGGACGCCACCTCGTTCGCCAGATCCGAGAAACGCGCCGTCCCCTTGTCTGCAGCCACCACCAGATAGCTGTCGTCGCCGTCGTGCCGCACCACCTCCGGCGGCGGCACGGTCTCCTCCCGCTCGCCGAACATCGCACGATCGTCGGTGACATCCAGCAACCCGCAGATGAACGTCCGATAGCACGCCGCCACCTCGGCGGGGTCCGCGTCGGACCGACGCACCACGAAGCCGCCCTTCGCCCCCACCGGGACGATCACCGCGTTCTTCACCGCTTGCGCCTTGGCCAAGCCCAGAATCTCCGTCCGGTAGTCCTGCGGGCGGTCCGACCACCGCAGCCCACCCCGCGCCACCGCACCGAACCGCAGATGCACACCTTCCACGCGCGGCGAGTACACGAAGATCTCGAACCTCGGCCGCGGTGCCGGCATGTCCAGGACGGCGCCCGAGTCGAACTTGAACGAGAGGAACGGCCGCTGCCGGTAGTAGTTGGTGCGGAGCGTCGACTCGATGAGGTTCAGGTAGGCCCGCAGGATCCGGTCCGCGTCCAGTCCGGGCACCTCGTCGATCAGTGCGGTCGCCTCGGCGAGCGCCTCGTCGTGGGCTCGGCGCCGGGCGGCGGCGTCGGGCGCCGGATCGAACCGGGCATGGAACAGCCGTACCAGCGCAGCCGTCACCGATGGGTGGGCGATCAGGGTGTCCACGATGTACTGCAGCCCGAACGGGCTGCCCAGCTGTGCGGTGTACCGGGCGTATGCGCGCAACAGCGCCGCGTCCTGCCACGGCAGTCCTGCGCGCAACACCAGAGCGTTGAACCCGTCGACCTCGGCGTCACCGCGCCACGCCGCAAGGAAGGCCGCGCAGAACAGGCGCTGTGTGTCGGGATTGGAGCGCCCGGCCATGGCATCGCGGGTCGCAGCGTCCAGCCGCAGCCCGAAGTCGTAGATCCAGCAGCGGCTCCCGTCGGGCCGGTTGATCTCATGGGGCCGCTCGTCGAGCACCTCCACCCCGAGGCTCTGCAGCACGGGAAGCACCGTGGACAACGTGATACCCGGGCCCAGCAGGAACAGGCGGAACCGCAGTTCGGCCCCGTGGGTGCCGGGCTCGATCGACAGCTGGAGCTCCGGTTCCTCACCGAGGTCACGAACGACCCGCAGGTCGGCGAGCGCCCGGACGGGGTCGACCTCGTCCTTGTAGCCCTCAGGCACCCCGGCTACGTAATCCGCGATCTCGCCGTCGTCCGCCCCGGCGACGTCGAGCACCCACTCGTCCCACGTCATGATCGCGGCAGCGAGCTGACCCTGCAGACGGAGCTGGTCGGGCGGCGCGGCCCCCGGGTCGCTGTGCACGGTGAAATGGACCAGCGCGAGGCTCGATCCACCGACGCTGGCGGTGTGCTCGATCCGCCACCCGTGCATCTCCTGCATCAGTACGTTCTGCATCGCCAGCCGCGCGCTCGTGGAGTAGCGGTCGCGCGGCAGGTAGACCAGGCAGGAGAAGAACCGCCGATAGGGCTCCCGCGTCAGGAACAGCCGCAGCCGGCGCGGCTGCGTGAGCGCCAGCACTCCGACTGCGGTGTCACGCAGACTCTGCTCACCGGCCCAGAACAACTCCTCGCGCGGGTAGTCGGAGATCACCTCGAGCATCCGCTGGCCTGAATAGGACTCCAGCGGGGAGCCAGCCGCATGGATCGCGGCCCGGACCCGCCGTCCGATCCCCGGGATGTCCAGCACGTTCTCGTGCAGCGCGGCCGCCGTCAGCGCACCGAGGAAGCGGTGCACCGCCACCACCCGCCCCGCGCCGTCGACGAGCCTGATCGCGAGCAGCGACGGGTAGACCGGGCGGAACACGCGGCTCGGTGCGCTCGCCCTGGTGAGCACGAGTACCCGGTGGGCGACGGACCCGTCCGCGTCCGACGCTTCGTGGAACACGCGGGCGGCAACATCGTCACGGCGCAGGACACCGAGGCTCGAGGTCGGTGCCGCCCGTAGCTCGAAACGTTCGCCGTCGACACGGTCGCTGTCGTAGCGGCGATAGCCGAGGACTGAGAACCGCCCGTCGACCAGCCAGTTCAGCAGACGACGTGCATCCTCCACCTCGGCCAGGGGCGATCCCGGCGAGAGATCGGCCAGATCAGCAGCCACTGCCTGCGCAGCATCGAGGATCTGGGTCCGATCCAGCGCCACATCACGCACGTCACGCAGCACCAACCGCAGCTCCGCTGCCAGCTCGTCGGCCTCGTCGGCGGGGAACGGGTCAAGCTCGACGCGTATCCACGCCTCGGCCAGCGTGCCGGGTGCCCGCTGATCCGCGGCCTGCGAGGCGAGCACCTCGGTGAGATCGCCGAGCACGTCGCGCCGTACGACCACGGTCGGATGGATCACCCGGCGGACCTTGGCGTCCAACCTGTCGAGGCCCGCGAGCAGGGACTCCACCACGAACGGCATCTCGTCGGTGACGACCTCCACGACCGGCCCGGTGTCCTGCGGACCAGGTCCGCTGACCTCGATCAGCGACTCCCCCTGCGCGCGGCGCACGGCGAGTCGCCGGTGCGCACGCACAACCGCGAGGAGCACGGCATCGGCTTCGGGCGGCTCATCCGAACCCGGACCGTCAGCCGTGAGGTGACGGGAGTAGAGACGGCACAGATCGGCCAGGCCGGCGTCACTCGCGTCGCTCGCCGCGGTGGTCTCGTCGCGGGTCTGCCCCATCGCCTTCCCCCGAACTCAGTCCGACGGCGGAGCCTGGCACCTTAGTACGGCAACGGCGGTTGCGGCTGGTCTGCGCCCGTGGGGAGGTCAACCGGGACGCACACCGAAAGCCGGCAGGCACCGTGAGTGAGCGAAACGAAACCCCGACGCCGCCCGGACGAAAGCAACGCGACGGCTCTTTCTTCTCCCTTCATTGACGGGTTACCGGGATGTTTCCTATGGTCCACCCAGGGTGACCGGGGTCACCAGTACGGGGGGTGGGTCCAGTGGGGGGCATCGCCGAGCACGAACGGCAGCAGGAGGTCCTGCGCCTCCTCGACACCGCCGGCCGCGTGAGCGTCGCCGATCTCGTCCGCCGGTTCGGGGTCACTGCGGTGACGATCCGCAAGGATCTCGAAGTGCTGGAGCGCCGTCACCTGCTCGCCCGTGTACGCGGCGGCGCCGTCTCGGCGGAGGGCGCCGACGAGGGGGCGTTCGAGATGCGGCTGAGGCACGGCAGGCACGCGAAGACGGCGATCGCCCGCGCCGCAGCCGCGCTGGTGCCCGACGGGGCAGCGATCGCCCTGGACTGCAGCACCACCTGCTACTACCTCGCCCACGAGCTCCGGGGGCGGCGCAGCCTCATCGTCGTCACGAACGGCCTGCGGGCGGCCGAATCGCTCAGCGACTCCGGCGTCACCGTCGTGCTCCCCGGCGGCACGCTGCGCCGCTCGTCCTGGTCACTGGTCGGCGACTTCGGCGACCTCGTGGCGAGCCGCGGTCAGCTCGCCATGGGCTTCTTCGGCGTCCGCTCGCTGTCCCGGGAGCACGGCCTGATGGAGCTCTCGGTCGAGGAGACGGCCGTGAAGCGCAGACTCGCCGCGGCCTGCACGGAGATCTACGGGCTCTTCGACTCCTCCAAGATCGGCCGCTTCGCGCTGCACAGCTTCGCGCCGGCACACCGCATCACGGCGCTCTACACCGACGACGGCGCCGCGCCCGACGCGCTGCAGGGCTTCGCGGACCTGGAGATCCAGGTGCACCGGGTGCCGGTCGAGACCGCCGCGGGTGGGGCGGCATGAGGCACCGCACAGTGATCGCGGTCGACCTCGGCGCCGAGAGCGGCAGGGTCGTCGCCTGCAGCTTCGACGGCGAGCGCCTCGACCTGGAGGTGGTGCACCGCTTTCCCAACGGCGCGAGCGACGTCGACGGCCACCTCCGCTGGGACGTCGAGCGGCTCTGGAGCGAGATCACCGACGGGCTGGGGCTCGCCGGGCGCGGCACGGACCGGATCGACAGCGTCGGCGTCGCCACCTGGGGCATCGACTACGGCCTGCTGGATGCCGGCGGCCTGCTGATCGACCAGCCGGTGTCGCACCGGGACGCGCGCACCGACGGACGGCTCGCGGGGGCCGCCGCGCGTGTCGGCCGCGACCGTCTCTATGACGCCACCGGCACCCAGCTCATGGAGTGCAACACGGTCTTCCAGCTGCTCGCCGACGTGGCCACGGGCCGGCTCGACGGCGCGGCGACCCTCCTGATGGTCCCGGACCTGTTCCACCAGCGGCTGAGCGGAACCACTGTCGCCGAGTTCACCGCCGTAACCACCACCGGCGCCTACGACGTGGCCGCGCGGCGGTGGGCCACCGAGCTGCTCGACGACCTGGGCATCCCCACGCACATGCTGCCCGACGTCGCCGATGCGGGCACCGACCTCGGGCCCGTGCTCTCCACCGCCGTCGACCACCCCGCCTACGCGAGGACACGGGTGCTGCTGCCCGGCAGCCACGACACCGCCTCCGCGGTGGCCGCCGTGCCGTTCACGCACCCCGACGCCGCGTATGTCTCCTCCGGCACCTGGTCGCTGGTCGGCGCCGAGACACCGGAGCCCGTCGTGACGCCGGCCGCCCGCGCCGCGAACCTGACCAACGAGGGTGGTGTGTACGGCACGAACCGCCTGCTGCGCAACGTCGCCGGTCTGTGGGTGCTCCAGGAGTGCAGGCGGCAATGGGCGCGCGAGGGTCTCCCGCTGACGTACGCGGAGATCGTCGCCCGCGCGGAGCAGGCGACGCCGCGGAAGAGCCACGTCGACGTCGACCATCCCGGCTTCCTGGCACCCGGTGACATGCCCGCGCGCATCCGCGCCGAGTGTCGCCGCACGGGGCAGCCGGA
>JAODNO010000518.1 GCA_025465235.1 Pseudonocardia sp. | reverse complement strand
GTGCGGGTAGGAACGTGCTCGGACGGGACGTCGACGGGGGTGTAGCCGCGCAGGACCCGGCGGGCCACCGTGGCCTTGTGCACCTCGTCCGGCCCGTCGTAGATCCGGGCGGCGCGGGCTGCCCGGTACATCGACTCGAGCGGCAGGTCGCCGGAGAACCCGAGTGAGCCGTGCACCTGGATCGCCCGGTCGATCACGTCGTGGAGCACCGTCGCGCCCCAGTACTTGATCATCGCGATCTCCACGCGGGCATTGGCGGCACCGACCTGGTCCATCGTCCACGCGGCGTGCAGCGTCATCAGCCGGGCTGCCTGCATCTCGGCGGCCGACAGGGCTACCCAGTCCTGCACCATCTGCTTGTCGGCCAGCACCGACCCGTGCGTGTAGCGGCTGACGGCGCGCTCGCACATCATGTCGAACGCCCGCTTGGACTGTCCGAGCCAGCGCATCGCATGGTGGATGCGGCCGGGACCGAGCCGCTGCTGGGCGAGCCGGAAGCCGTCGCCGGGGTTGCCGACGAGGTTCTCCTTCGGCACCCGCACGTCGGTGTAGAGCACCTCGGCGTGCCCGCCGTAGAGCTGCCCACCGATGGTCGGGTGGTCCATCACCGGGATGTCGCGCACGATCTGCACCCCCGGCGTGTCGACCGGCACGATGAACATCGACGAGCCCTGGTAGGCCGACACGTCCGGATCGGTGACAGCCATGACGATCAGGAAGTCGGCGTGTGATGCGTTCGACGAGAACCACTTGTGGCCGTTGATCACATACTCGTCCCCGTGGAGCACAGCCCGGGTGGACAGCAGCGTCGGGTCCGCGCCTGCGCCGGGTTCGGTCATCGAGAAGCAGCTACGCAGCTCGCCGCGCAGCAGAGGGTGCATGAAGCGCTCCTTCTGCTCCGGCGTGCCGCCGATGGCCAGCAGCTCGGCGTTGCCGGAGTCGGGCGCCTGGTTGCCGAAGATCCCCGGCGCGTAACGGCACTGCCCGAGGATTTCGTGCATCAACCCGAGCTTGACCTGCCCGAACCCACCACCGCCGAGTTCGGGAGGCAGGTGCGCGGCCCACAGGCCACGCTCCTTCACCTGCTCCTTCAACGGAGCGGTGATCCGGGCGAAGGTCTCCCGGTCGAGGTCGAGGGTCTCCAGGGGGATGATCTCCGTGCGGACGAAGCCGCGCATCCACTCGAGCTGAGCCTCGAACTCGGGTTCCGTCGAGAAGTCCCACGCCATGGTCCGCGCCTCCGCATCGTCGCCGAGGGCCGGCCGACCCCCGGGCCCATCGTGCCCCGGCTTCCGCCGCCAGCACAGATCGACAGCCGCCCAGATCGACTCGTGCCGGTCAGCGGGTGCCGGTCAGCGGCTCGGGCGCGGGAGAAGCCGCGTGGCGGGCACGGACGATCAAGATGTATCCATCGGACCTGCGGGACACCAGCAAGGACGTGCGGGCCACGCTGCTCGCGGTGCAGTGTTTCTCCCGCCAGGCGGAGATCACGGACGCACTCGTGGAGTTGCTGGTCGCCCTCGTACACAAGATCAACGCCCATGCCGAGCGGCGGGTGGAGACGCAGCTCACCGACGAGCTGAAGAAGGTCCGGGGCAACGAGGGCATCCTCTTCCGCCTGGCGGAGGTCGCAGTCGGCAAGCCGGACGAAATCGTCCGGCGAGCGCTGTTCCCGGTGGTCGGGAGAAGACGCTGCGGGACCTGGTGCTGAGCCGAAAGCGAACGAGAAGGTATCAAGGCCAAGGTCCGCACCATGCTGCGGAGCTCGTACAGCTCCTACTACGGACAGATGCTGCCGCCGCTGCGCAAGACGCTGGACTTCAAGAGCAACAACACCGCCTACGGCCGGTGATGGACGCGCTCGCGCTCGCCCAGCAGCTCTACGACGCACGCGAGAAAGCCGTCCGGCAGATCGCCGACCTCTTCGGCGTCCCCCGCTCCACGGTGTACGGCCACCTCGGCAAGACCAGGACCGTCCCCCGCCGGCCGAAGAAGGCCACGATCGCGACACCCTGACGGCTACTTAGCACCACGGCGTGCTCCGCGGTGCGGCCGCGAGCGGTGAGGACGGCCTGCGGGAGCTGTGGGAGGCGAGCGAGCAGCAGCGCCACGCCGGCGCCACGATGTGGATCACGATGCTCGCCGGGAAGCGGGAGGCTCCCGACGGCTTCGACCTGGGCAGTGCCATCGACCAGATGTGGCTCTACATGCCGCCCACGCGAACCGCGCCAGCCTTGTTCATGATCTAAAAGTGAACCCAGCCAGCTGTACGCGCCAGTTGATCTGCCCTGCCGTCCTCGAACAGCTCAGCGGCGGGCGCGGCGGGCCCGTAGCGAGCGGGAGAGCAGCGCTACTCCGGCGATCAGCACCACCAGCCCGATCACGAGCCACATGCGTGAGCCGCTCATGAAGCTGCCCCCGAGCAGGTTGGCCCCCTGCAAGGTCCATACCGCCCCGATGATGACCAGGAGCGCGCCGAGCACGGGCGGGAGCCATCGCGTCATGCGCTCGATCGTCCTCCCTGCTTGCGCTGCGGGGCCGACCGGGTAGGAGTTGTCCGGCTCATGGTCGCGCGACCGGACGGCAGCAGGTCGAGCTGGTTCCACACGGGGGTCAGCAGGTGCATACCGCGCCCGGTGCCGTCGCGGCTCCTCCTCGGCGATCGTCTGGATGTCGGTCAGCCGGGCCGTCCCAGAAGTCCTCGACGAAGGCCCGCAGCTCCGCGAGCGCGTCCGGTCGGGCGCGGTAGAACCGCCGCGTGCCCTCGCGGCGTTCCACGAGCAGCCCGGCGCCGCGCAGCACGCGCAGGTGCTGCGACACCGTGGGCCGGGCGACGTCGGGGAACTGCTCGGCAATGGCGCCCGCCGGCAGTTCGCCGTAGCGCACCAACCGCAGGATGTCGCGCCTGCGCGGTTCGACGAGGGCTTCGAGGACGGCCTGCATCGGACAAGCGTAGGCAACCGCTTACGTAGGTGGAGTACTACTCTTTGGTCGGGTCGTTCTCCGGCCGGCCCACATCCGGTTCGGTGGCCGTGGGTGCGGTGCCGGCGTGAAGCTCCGCCCGGAGGATCCGTGCCGACCGGCCGAGGCTGCGCGCCGCATCGGGCAGTCGTTTCGCGCCGAACAGAAGAACCACCACGCCGAGCACGATGAGCCAGTGCCAGGGGCTGAGCTCGCCCATTTCTCCCGCCTTTCGCAATGCTGTGCTGTGGGTCCATCCGGTGGGGACATGTCCAGTGTGCCTGCCGTAGAGCTGCGGGAATATACCGGGGAGCCTTCCGCCGGTTTCTCCCCGAGGATTCGCCAGTCCGTTATCGGAAGTCCGTGCCCATTCGTCCGAGCGCTGCGCACCCAGCGTGACTGCTGGTAGATGTTGTGGCGTGGGAGTTGGCCGCAGGTGCGCAAAGCTGGTGGTGCTGGGAGTGGTGGCAGCAGTGGTGCTGGCGGTGATGACCTTGCCCCTTGCGGGTGGCGCTGGTGCGCTGGCGGCGCAGGTCAGCAGTGGTTCGGTCAACGTGGCACCGTCCGCTCTGCTCGCCGGAAACACGCCCAACGTCACGACCGTGACCGATTCCACCGGAAAGCCCATTGCGTACCTCTACGACCAGTTCCGGGTCCCCGCCACGAGTGCGCAGATCTCTCCGGCGATGAAGGCGGCGATCGTCGCCATCGAGGACCGGCGTTTCTTCGAACACGGGGCGATCGATCCGGTGGGCACCCTGCGCGCCCTGGTCAATGACGCAGGCGGCGGGGCCCAACAGGGTGGCTCGACGCTCACGCAGCAGTACGTGAAGAACTTCGAGCTGTACACGGCCACGAGCGACGCCCAGCGCAAGGCCGCCGTGGCGAACAACGTCTCCCGCAAGATCCACGAGGCCGAGCTTGCGATCCAGCTCGACCAGGAGCTCAGCAAGGATGAGATCCTCACCCGCTACCTCAACATCGTCTACTTCGGGCACGGCGCCTACGGTGTCGCCGCGGCGGCGCAGGTCTACTTCGGCACCACCCCAGCCGCGCTGACCGTCCCGCAGGCCGCGCTGCTCGCCGGGATGGTGCAGAGCCCGACCCAGTTCGACCCGGTCCAGCATCCCGAGGCGGCCAAGTCGCGGCGTGACCTGGTGATCTCCCAGCTCCGCCAGGTGGGCTCGATCACCGAGGCGGAGGCCGCCTCCGCCACCGCGGCGCCGCTGGGCGTGCAGTCCGCTGCGGCAGTACCGGCCGAGGGCTGCACGGCTGCGGGCGATAACGGCTACTTCTGTTCCTACGTCGTGCGCTACCTGGAGCAGGCCGGGTTCTCCTCCCAGCAGCTCTCGTCGGGCGGCTACACGATTCGCACCACGCTGGACCCGCAGGCACAGGCGACGGCCAAGGCCGCGGTGAACAGTCAGGTGCCGCCGACCACGCCGCACGTCGCCGACGTTCTCTCCTTCGTGCAGCCCGGCCAGAACCAGCACCCGATCACCGCCATGGTGGCCAACCGCACATACGGCAACGCGCCCGGGCAGTCCAGCTACGGGCTGCCTTACCAGCCGGAGAACCTGGGTGCGGGCTCGGTCTACAAGATCTTCACCGCTGCCACCGCGATGGAGCAGGGCCTCATCGGCATCGACTCGGTGATCGACGTCCCGGCGAGCGGCTACCTCTCCCCGATCTACTTGGACGGGTCGGGCCACCCGACGCCGGTACGCAACGCCGAGCAAGGCCTCGCCCCCCAGCTCTCATTGACCGACGCGCTCGCCCAGTCGCCCAACACCGCGTTCGTGAAGCTCGAGGAGAGCACCGGGATCGCACCGGTGGTGGACATGGCGCAGCGGCTCGGGCTGACCTCGCTGTCCGACCCGGTGAGCAACAAGCCGGGAGCCCTGTCGATCGCCGACACGGTGAAGGCGCAGAAGCAGGCATCGTTCACCCTCGGGGTGTCGCCCACGAGTGACCTGGAGCTGGCCAATGTCGAAGCCACGCTGCAGAGCCACGGCATGTGGTGCCCGCCGACGCCGATCGCCTCGGTGACGGACCAGAACGGCGCGCCGGTGCCGGTGAACCAGCTCGCCTGCAAGCAGGCGGTCGCTCCGGCGTTGGCCGACACCCTGGTGAACGGCCTCAGCCACGACGACCAACCGGGCGGCACGTCGGCGACATCGGCCGCGGCGGAAGGCTGGAACCGGCCGACCGCGGCCAAGACGGGGACGACGGAGATCTACCAGGCTGCAGCGTTCGCCGGCAGCACGCCGCAGCTCGCCGGCGCGGCGATCGTGTTCGACGACTCCGCGCACCCGCGTCCGATATGCGACGGGTCGCCGCCCAGCACCTGCTCGAGCGGCTCTCTCTACGGCGGCGGTGCGCCGGCCCGCACGTGGTACCGCGCAGCAAACGGGATCCTCGGGAACGCTCCTGTCGTGCCGCTCCCGGCGCCCGACCCCCAGTACCTCAGGGGCAGTATGTCGTAGGTCCCATGCGATCTTCGACACCCGGTAGAAGGTGTGGGACGGTTGTCGGGCAGAGTGGTGGAGTGGCTGCCTCCCCCTCCCCGACCACGGGTGCCCTGATCTTCCGCGCCGTCGCGATCGCCGAGGCCTGCTCATGGGCGGGCCTGCTGATCGGGATGTTCTTTAAGTACGTCGTCGTGCGCGACGACATCGGCGTGACCGTGTTCGGGCCGATCCACGGGGCGCTGTTCATCGCCTACGTCGTGATCACTCTGCTGGTCGCTCGGGCGTACCGCTGGACGGTCGGCACGACCGCGCTGGCACTGGTGGCGAGCATTCCGCCGCTCGCCACGCTGTGGTTCGAGCGGCGGGCGCGGCGCACCGGCCTGCTGTCCGTCCCGGTGGCCACGCAGTCCTCGTAGCCGGCGGCCGGTCTCAGGTGCTGAGCTCCGTCTCCAGCCCGGTGAGCTCGGCTGTGAACTGGTCGAGGAAGCCGCGCCATGAGACAACGGGTACCGCCGGGCGGACGACGAACTTCGTCAGCCCGACCGCGACGAACCGGCGCACGTGATCGCGGGTCGCAGCCCAACCGTGCGGCACCAGCAGCGCCGGGTCGATGTCGGGCCGCCGCCGCGCGACGCGGGCCAGAGCCGCGGCGGCGGCGGCGTCGGTGGTTCCGGGCGGGATCACGGTGATGTTCGTGCCGTAGTGGTCCTCCTCGATCTCGCGGCCGGCTTCCGCTGCGGCCTGCTGGATCTGGGACCTGGCGTCCTCGGCCTCCGCGGGCGTGACGACGCTGCCGAGCCAGCCGTCGGCCAGCCTGCCGATGCGTTGCAGGCCGGCCGGGGCCCGTCCGCCGAGCCACAGGTCCAGCGGCTGGGGAGGTAGCGGTGCCACGGACGCATCGTCGAGGTGGAAGAACCGCCCGTGGTGGGTCACGCGGTCCTCGGTGAGCAGCCTGCGCACCACGGCGAGCGACTCGTCGAACAGGGCTGCCCGCGCGCCGTCTGGCGCGGGGAACAGGTCGCGCTCGGCGGAGGCGACGGACCGCACCCCGAAGGCGGGCAGGATGCGGCGGGGAGCGAGCGCGGCGAGCGACGCCAACTGGGCGGCGACGAGCGCGGGGTTGCGGCCCGGAAGCACCAGCACGCCCGTGCCGAGCTTCAGGCTGCGGGTGCGTCCAGCGGCGAACGCCATGCCCACGATGGGGTCGATCGTCGGGGCGGACGCCGTGTCGGCCAGCCAGAGTGAGTCGACGCCATGGGCCTCGAGCTGCTCGATCAGCTCGGCGAGCTCGGGCCCGGGACCGGGACCGGATGCAAGAGGCAGTGAACCGACACCGATGCGGACCTTCACGTGCCCGACGCTACGTGAGCCCTAGGGCTCGAGGGTCTCGGTCAGGGCTCGGTCCAGGTCGGCTATCAGGTCGCGGGGGTCCTCCAGGCCCACCGAGAGTCGCAGGTGCCCGTAGCGCCGGAACTCCTCCGGGTAGAAGCGGGCGCGTTCGTCGTCGCCGGATACGTGCACGATCAGCGACTCGTCGTGCCCGAGCGAGACCGCCGAGGTGATCAGCCGGAGCGCGGCGACGAACCGGTTCTGGGTCGCCGCGTCCCCGCGCACCGCGAACGCGAGCATGCCGCCGAACCCCGCGTGAAGGGTGCGGGCGGCCAGCGCGTGCTGCGGGTGGGACGGCAGGCCGGGATAGGCGACGTAGGCCACCTGCGGGTGCTGCTCCAGGAACTCCGCCACTGCCATCGCCCCCGCGCAGTGCGCCCGCATCCGCATCGGCAGGGTCACCGAGCCGCGCGTGATCAACCAGGCGTTGAACGGGCTGATCACGCCACCGACGTTGACCATCGCCTCCCGCCGGATGTCTTCCACGAGCGCGGTGCCTGCCGGCCCCCCGCCGATGACCGCGCCCCCCATCGCGTCGCCGTGGCCGTTGATGTACTTCGTGTGGGAGTGCACGACGACGTCGGCGCCGAGAGCGAGCGGACGCTGCAGCACCGGCGTGGCGAAGGTGGCGTCCACGCTCAGCAGGGCGCCTCCGGAATGGGCGATCTCGGCGACGCCTTCGACATCGGTGATGCGGGTGGTGGGGTTGGCCGGGGTCTCGACGTGCACCAGGCGGGTCTCGGGCCGGATAGCCGCCCGGACGGCGTCCAGGTCCGCCGAGTCGACCAGCGTGGCGCTGATCCCGTACTTCTGCGGCAGCAGCTCACTGAGCAGGCGGTAGGTGCCGACGTAGGTGGTGTCGGAGCTCACGACATGATCGCCGGTCCGCAGGGTCGCGAAGAACACGGCGTGCTGCGCGGCCATCCCGCTGGCCAGCGCCACCGCCGCGGTGCCGCCCTCGAGCGCCGCGAGCTTCTCCTCGAGCCAGCCCTGGTTGGCCCCGCCGTTGCGCGTGTAGAGCGGCGTGCCCGTGCCTGACCAGCTCAGCTCGGACGGGTCGTCGGGCAGTGCGTAGGAGTTGGCCATGACGAGCGGACGGCGGATCGCCCCGCTGCCGGCGTCGACGGCGTTGCCGGCGTGGACGGCGAGGGTGGCCAGGTGGGCGGCGGGGTGCGCAGGCATGTCGGGCACTCTGCCTTCGTACCCGTCCCTACTCGTCGCCGAGCGCGCGGTAGGCGGGCCGCAGCAGGTCGGTGAGCGGCCCGCCGCGCACCTCGATGGCGAACTGCGGAACCTGGTCGAGCAGCGCGTCGGACGGCGTGCGCGGCCCGGCGAGCCGGTCGGCGAGGCCGGGGCCCGCCACGAAGAACGTGTCGATCAGGTCGGCGAGGGCAGGCGCGGCGTCGGCCGGGACGGCAGCCTGCGCGGCGGCCCTGCGGGCGCGCAGGTCCTCCAGCAGCGTCTCGCGGTCGCGCCCGCGCAGAGCGAGGATCTGGAACGGGTCGGCGTCGAACCGCTCCGCGAGCACGTAGAACACCGCGGCGAGGTGCTTGCACGGCACGGCGTGGTCGGGACAGCTGCAGTCCATGGCGAGGTCGCGCGTGCTGGCCGGGAAGAGGGCGAGCCCGACGGCCTCGAACACCGCCTCGATCTCCCGCGGCATCTCTCCGTTGAGGAGCGCCGCCGCGTAGGAGGCGTCGTCGGTGAGCGCCTGGGCCACCGCTGCCCACTCGGTCTTGCCGAACGCCGGGATGCCGATCCGCACCCGGTACGGCTGCGGCCGCGAGCCCTGCACCTGCGCCACCGCTCCGCCCACGTCGACGTCGAGGGAGACGATCTGCCCGGCCCTGGCGTAGGTACGGCCGCGGGAGAGCCTGCCGCCGACCCCGATCGACTCCAGCACGGCGATGAACCGCTGCGACCACCAGGTGCGCGCCACCTGGCCCCGGGTGCTGTTGATCTGGATGCCGCCCTCGACGCGGCGTGGGCGGGCTTGCTCGGCGTCGCGCCACCAGAACGGGTCGGGCTCAGGCATCGCCTGCCCCCTCGCCGTCGTCCAGCGCCCCGTCGTCCAGTGCCTCGGCGCCGAGGCTGAACAGCTCGCGCAGCGTGTCGGTGGACAGCTCGGTGAGCCAGCTCTCACCGTCGCCGACCACCATCTGCGACAGCGCCCTCTTCTTCGTGATCATCTCGTCGATCCGCTCCTCGACCGTGCCGGGGCAGACGAACTTGCGCACCTGCACGTTGCGCCGCTGCCCGATGCGAAATGCGCGGTCGGTGGCCTGGTTCTCCACGGCCGGGTTCCACCAGCGGTCCAGGTGGATCACGTGGTTGGCCCCCGTGAGGGTGAGCCCGGTGCCGCCGGCCTTGAGTGAGAGCAGCATGATCGGCGGGCCGTCCTCCCCGGCCTGGAACCGGGTGACCATCTCGTCGCGGCGCTTCTTGGACGTGCCGCCGTGCAGGAACGCGACGTCGGTGTCGAACCGGGCCGACAGGTGCGGTACGAGCAGGTGCCCGAACTCGGTGAACTGCGTGAAGCACAGCACCCGGTCGCCCTCGTCGAGGATCTCGGCCAGCAGCTCCTCCAGCCGGACGACCTTGCCCGAGCGCCGGCCGATCGCCGAGCCGTCGTGCAGCAGCTGCGCGGGGTGGTTGCAGACCTGCTTGAGCTTCGCCATGGCGGCGAGCACGTTGCCCCGGCGCTCGATGCCCTGGGAGTCCTCGATCTTCTCCATCATGTCGTCGACGACCGTGCGGTAGAGCGAGGCCTGCTCGCGGGTGAGCCGGTAGTGCTGGGTGATCTCGATCTTCTCGGGCAGGTCGTCGATGATCGTGGGATCGGTCTTGACGCGGCGCAGGAGGTAGGGCCGCGTGACGCGGCGCAGCAGGGCGGCGGCTTCGGTGTCGCCGTGGCGCTCGACGGGGATCGCGTAGCGCGTGCGGAACCGGTCGGCGGAGCCGAGCAGGCCAGGGTTGAGCACGTCCATGATCGACCACAGCTCCGACAGCCGGTTCTCGACCGGCGTGCCGGTGAGGGCCACGCGGTGCTCGGCGTCGAAGCGCCGGACGGCGCGCGCGTGGGACGCGCGGCTGTTCTTGATCGCCTGGGCCTCGTCGAGCACCAGGCGGCGCCACACCACGGCGGCCAGCTCGTCGGCGTCGCGGATGGCGGTGGCGTAGGTGGTGACGACGAGGTCGGACGCGCGGATCCGCGCGGCCAGCGCATCGCCGTGTAGCCGGGACGGCCCGTGGTGGGCGTGCACCCGTAGGTCGGGAGCGAACCGGGCAGCTTCCCGCTCCCAGGTGCCGACGAGCGACATGGGGCAGAGCAGGAGCGTGGGGCCGGAGTCGGCGCGGTGGCGCTCGTGCGCCTCCAGTGC
>JAODNO010000317.1 GCA_025465235.1 Pseudonocardia sp. | reverse complement strand
CTGGCTGCGACTGCCGACGGCGTCACCGACCATGGTGCGGCTCCCGCTGCTGCTTACCGGGAATCCCTGCAGGAACCCCCGTGGCGAGGTTCGCCGCGCCGCGCGCGAGCATCTCCTGGTCGGCGTCGAGGGCTTGGCGGTGCCGCACCGCGAACGTACGCCCGGTGAGCACATTGTCGGAGTAGGCCACGATCGCCACGCCGACGGCGGGGAGCAGAAGGTCCACCAGGTTGGCGACTGCGACCGGTGGCAGCTCCGGCGCGGGCAACCCGCCGGGTACCGTTCCGATCACCCGGACGCCGACCCGGTCCAGCGAGAACATGGCGGTGGCGCCTGCGGCCAGCAACACCGCGAGCAGCGGTCCGGGCACGCGCGGGAGCAGGACCCCGACAGCGGCGAGGAACGCGATGACGGCGGCGGCCAGCGCCAGCGCCAGCGTCGGACCGTGGATCTGCCCGAGGCTGTCGAAGAACGACGTGAGGTCGGTGAGGAACGTGCTGCCCTCGACGGGACACCGGTGACGTTCTCCAGCTGCCCGGCGATCATGATCAGCGCGATCCCCGCCAGGTAGCCCACCAGCACCGGACGCGAGAGCATGTCGACCAGGAACCCGAGCCGCGCGGCGCGCCCCAGCAGGCAGATCACGCCCACCAGCAGAGCGAGCGACTCGGGCCGCCCACCGCGAGCGGAGCGACGGTGATCGCCGTCATGAGCGTCGTGGTCGACGCCGGGCCGACCGAGAGCTGCCGGGAGGAGCCGAGCACGGCGTACGTGCCCAGAGCTGCCACCGCGCCCCAGAGCCCTGCCAGCGAGGAGATCGCCCGCGCAGAGCGGCCAGGTCCCTCGCGTGCAGCGCAGCCAGGCCGGGGCGCAGCTCGGCGGCGACGCCGGCCGGGTGTGCCGGTCACCGGTCCGGGGTGCCCGCCAGGTCTGCGGTGACCCTCAGAGCAGGTCTCGGCTCCAGACCGGTCCCACGCGCGCCCACTCCCGCTCCCACCGGCGGGAGTTGCCGGCTGCAATGAGGATGCGAATCGCGTGCCACGTGGCGGCGAGGATGGTGCCACCCGCGAGCAGCACTCCGAGGGCGGCCAGCACGCCGGCCACCACCACATTCGCAGATCGCGTCGGGGCCGGGACGATCGCGCCGGAGCGGTCCTCCCAGACATCGACGGTTTCTCCTGCCGAGGCCGATCTCCTGACGATGACCTCACCGGCGCGCTGCGTGCCATCGCGGTTCGTCCATCCGGCCTCCGCCCGCACAGGTGTGCCGCGGTCGCGGTACTCCCCGCTGACGACCGGCGCGTCCTCGAGCAGTACGGCACGAACCTGCGTCCTGCTGGCGCTCTCGAGCAGCACGCGCTCGGCCTCCTGCCCGTGGACAGCGATCCCCGTCACCCCCGCCACGACGATCAGGACGAGGGCCGCCGCGGTGAGGACCCACGCAACCGCGTCCTCGGCGCGATCTGTGCCACGCCGCGGGAATCGCTCCGTCCTCGGGGACCGGTGCGGATCAGAGCGCATCAGCACCACCCCCCGCGGCGGCCCGGACGACAGCGACGGGACACGCGGCGCGGTGGACGAGCGCGTTGCTGACCGATCCGAGGACCAGCCCGACGAACTCACCCCGCCCCTGCGAGCCGACAACGACGAGTTGCGCCCCGTCCGTCTGTTCGAGCAGGCTCCGGGCGGGAGGGCCGCAGGAGACCAGGTACTCGACCCGGACGTCGGGGTACTTCTCCGCCCACCCGGCCAACCGATCGGCCAGCAACTGCCGCTCCTCGGTCTCGATAGCATCCCAGTCGAGCAGCGGCGCCGTCATCGGGTCGACCACCGGGCACCACCAGGTGTGCACGGCCACCAGCGGTACCTGTCGGACCGCGGCCGCGTCGTAGGCGAACGCAACAGCGGCCTCGCTCGTCGGGGAGCCGCCGATGCCGACGACGACCGGGAGCGCCGCTCTCTCGGACGGGTCCCGCTCGGTGCCCCGGACGACCACTACGGGACAAGCCGCGTGCGCGGCCAGCTCGACGACCACCGACCCGGCGAGCAGCCCTTCCACGCGGGTAAGGCCACGATCACCGACCACGACGAGCTGCGAACGCCGCGCCTCGGAGCCCAGGACGGCGTACGGCGAACCAACCATGACCTGGTGGTCGATCTCGACCCCCGGATTCTCCCGCTCGGCGACGGCGACCGCGCCACGTAGACGGATCTCCGTCCGTTCGAGGAGAATCTCTCGGTACCTCTCGCGCAGCCCCGAGTGCCCGACGCTGTCGTCGGGCACCCAGGCGAAGGCGCTCACCAGTCGCAGCGGTGCGTGGCGACGCTCGGCTTCGGCCGCCCCCCAGCGCACGGCCTGTAGCGCCTGCTCCGAACCATCAACGCCGACCACGATCGACCGTCCCGGGTGCTGTCCGCCCATCGTGGTTCCTCCTCGGATCGCTGCTCGGAACCTTGTCCGCGAGCGGCGATCGGCGGCAGCGGCTCTCGACCCCCGATGGCGGGTCGTTCGACCCACGAGCAGAGCGGCGGGCACCCTGCCCCGGGATTCGAGGCGCCCTCCCCCGGCAGCTGTGAGGGCCGCCCGCGGGTTCGACAGCATCGTCTACC
>JAODNO010000509.1 GCA_025465235.1 Pseudonocardia sp. | reverse complement strand
CTGCGATCGGTGGTCGCCACCTGGCTCAACAGCAGGCTGCACGGCGCGGCGGTCTCGGTCCACCGCGGTGACCTCTTCGCCCCGGTGGCCGGGCGCCCCTTCGGCCTGGTGGTGGCGAACCCGCCCTACGTGCCCGCCCCGACCGAGACGCTGCCCCGCCACCGCATGTCCCGCTGCTGGGACGCGGGACCGGACGGCAGGGCGCTGCTCGATCGGATCTGCTCCGGTGTGACCGACGTCCTCGCCCCCGGTGGCGACGTCCTGCTCGTGCACTCGGCGGTGTGCGGCACCGCCATGACTCTCGATGCCTTCGCGCGGGCCGGGCTCGTGGCGCAGGTGCTCGCCCGTGCGACCGTGCCGTTCGGCCCCGTGATGCGCCGACGGGCCGGGCTGCTCGAGGCACGCGGCATGATCCGTCCCGGTCAGAGCTTCGAGGAGCTCGTGGTGGTCGGTGCCCGGCATGGCTGATCCCGCACGGTGTGCTCGGGCCCGCGAGATCATGCTGACCGACGAGGGGCCGCTGTTGGTGTCCGGGCCGGTCGAGGTCGTGCTGCCGGACGGGACGCGCGTGCGCTCCGACCGTCCGGTCAGTGCGCTGTGCACCTGCCGCCGCAGCCGCCGCCAGCCGTTCTGCGACACCAGCCACCGACGCAAGGTGCGCCAGGACGAACGGGAGGACGACAGTGCTTCGCACGAGCCGGCCCCGACACGTTGAGCCGCCCGCGCTACCGGAACCCCGCGGGCCCCTGTCAGCGGCCGTGATCGGCTCGCTGCGCCGGGGACCGGAGATCCTGCCGCCGGTCGAGGTCACCGAGCCCTACGGCGACGACCTGCAGCTCGCGCTCTACTGCCTCTACGAGCTGCACTACCGCGGCTTCGCCGGCATCGATGACGACCTCGAGTGGGAGCCATCACTGCTGACGGTCCGCGCGGCGATGGAGCGGGTCTTCCTCGACTCGCTGCGCGGCGACGTCTCACCCTCGGACGGCTCCATCGACGCAGTCGAAGCCGAGCTGGAGTCGTTGCTGGTCGAGCCGGTGGAAGCCCGTGGCGTCTCCCATCACCTGCGGCGCGAGGGCGAGCGCTGGCAGCTGCGCGAGTACGTGGCGCACCGCTCGCTCTACCACCTCAAGGAGGCCGACCCGCAGGCCTGGGTGATCGCCCGGCTGGACGGCCCGGCGAAGGCCGCGCTGGTGACCGTCGAACACGACGAGTACGGCGCAGGCAACCCGGATCGCATGCACGCGCACCTGTTCGCCGAGATGATGTCGGCGCTGGACCTCGACGCCTCCTACGGCGCCTACCTGGACGCCGCGCCCGCCCAGACGCTGGCCGAGGTGAACCTGATGTCGTTGTGCGGGCTGCACCGGGCTCTGCGGGGCGCCCTGATCGGGCAGTTCGCCATGGTGGAGGTGACCTCCTCCCCCGGCTCGGACAGGCTTGTCCGAGCGATGCGCCGCCTCGGCCTGCCCGATGCGGCCGTCGAGTTCTACGCCGAGCACATCGAGGCCGACGCCGTGCACGAGCAGCTCGTCCGGCGCGGGGTGGTCGCCCCGCTCCTGGCCGCGGAACCGGTATTGGCCGGGGACATCGTGTTCGGCATCCGCGCGAGCGGGTTCCTCGCCGAACGGTTCGGCGACCTGCTGCTGGAGCGCTGGGCGGAGGGTCGCTCGGCCCTGCGCCACCCGCTCCCGGACGCGCCCCCGATCCGGCCCGCGGCGTCATGAGCAGCCGCCCCGTCGCCGTCATCACCGGCGCGAGCCGCGGCCTGGGCTTCCTGCTGGCCCGCGAGCTGGCCGACCGCGGCCACGACCTCGTCGTGAACGCCCGGTCCGAGGACGGCCTCGCCATCTCGGCCGCCGAGCTGCAGGGCCGCGGGGTCTCGGAGGTCCTCGCGGTGCCGGGTGACGTGTCGGTCGAGGCCGACGCCCGGCGGCTGGTGGCCGCCGCCTGCGAGCGCTTCGGCCGGATCGACGTGCTAGTGGCCAACGCCGGCATCATCCAGGTCGGGCCGGCGTCCGCGATGCGCGTTCCCGACTACGCGGACGCGATGAACGTCATGTTCTGGGGAGTGCTGCACCCGACCCTGGCGGCGCTGCCGGTGATGCGCGAGCTCGGCGGGGGCCGGATCCTGGTCGTCACGTCGGTGGGCGGGAAGCTGCCGGCACCACACCTGCTGCCCTACACCGCGGCGAAACACGCGGCCGTGGGATTCGCCGAGGGCCTGCAGGTCGAGGCGGGACGGTACGGGGTGACCGTGACGACCGCGGTGCCCGGACTGATGCGCACCGGCTCGCCACGAAACGCCTTCTTCACGGGGGACCGGGTGGCCGAGCACCGGTGGTTCACCCTCGCCGACAGCATCCCCCTGCTGTCGATGGATGCCGAGCGCGCCGCGGCGAAGCTCGTGCGCGCCACGCTGCGTGGGCGTCCCGAGGTGGTGCTCACCCCGGCCGCGAAGATCGCCGTGCGGCTGCACGGGCTCGCCCCCGCCACGACGCTGCGGCTGCTCGCCGCAGCCAACCGGCTGCTGCCGGCGGACGAGACCCCTCGTCCGGTGCAACCGGGACACGCCGTCGCACCTCCCGGCCGCTGGTTCGACACCCTCACCGGCCTCACCCGACGTGCTGCGCAGCGGTACCACCAGCACGACGACTCGGCCGCCCCACGCTGAACCGTCCCGTACCGCGCACGGGCAGACTGCCGGGGATGTTGCTGCCAACCGACCTGCCCGACCTGCCGGTCCGCGGTGTCCTCGACGAGGTGACGGGCACGCTGGCCGATCGGGGCAGCGCGGTGCTCGTCGCCCCGCCCGGCACCGGAAAGACCACGCTCGTCCCGCTCGCGCTGGCCGCGCGGATCGGGACGGGCGCGAAGGTCCTGGTCGCCGAACCGCGCAGGCTTGCGGCCAGGGCCGCTGCCGCACGAATGGCCGCGCTCGTGGGTGAGCCGGTCGGCGAAACCGTCGGGTACGCGGTGCGCGGGGACGCGCGCCGGTCGGCGGCCACGCGCATCGAGGTCGTGACGTCCGGGCTGCTGCTGCGCAGGCTGATCGCTGATCCGGAGCTCGCCGGGGTGGGCGTGGTGCTGCTGGACGAGTGCCACGAACGGCACCTGGACGCCGACCTGCTGCTCGCCATGCTGCTCGACGCCCGCGACGGGCTGCGGCCCGACCTGCAACTGCTCGCCACATCGGCCACCGTCGCCACCGGGCGGCTGGCCGAACTGCTCGGCAACGCGGGCGGCGACGCCCCGGTGCTTCGGGTGGAGGCAAGGACGTTCCCCGTCGCGGTGCAGCACATGCCACCGGCCCGCGGCGAGCGGATCGAGGCATGCGTCGCCAGGGCAGTGCGCGCCGCGCTCGACCACGACGACGGCGACGTCCTTGCGTTCCTGCCCGGCGTCGCCGAGATCCGGCGCACCGCCGCTGCCCTGTCCGGCGTCGACGCGGACGTGTTGCCGCTGCACGGCCGGATGCCGGTCGACGAGCAGGATCGGGCTCTGCGGCCGGGCGCCCGGCGCCGGGTGGTGCTCGCGACGGCCGTGGCGGAGTCCAGCCTGACCGTGCCCGGCGTCCGGGTCGTCGTGGACGGGGGTCAGGCCAGGGTGCCACGCGTGGACCACCGCCGCGGCCTGTCGGGGCTCGTCACCGTACGTGTGTCGGCCGCCGTTGCCGAGCAGCGGGCCGGCCGGGCGGGCCGGGAGGCACCCGGGCGCGTCTACCGCTGCTGGCCAGAGGGTGAGCTGCTGGCACGCTATCCGGAACCCGAGATCCGCACCGCCGACCTCACCCGCCTTGCGCTGGACCTGGCCTGCTGGGGCACCCCGGACGGCAGCGCGCTGCGCTGGTGGGACGCGCCACCGGAGGGACCCCTGCGCGCCGGCCAGGAGGTGCTGCGGGCCCTCGGCGCCCTGGACGTCGGGGGCGCGACGGATCGGGGACGCCGGATGGCGGAGCTGGGGTTGCACCCCCGCCTGGCCCGCGCCCTGCTCGACGGCACCGCGCTCGTCGGGGCGCGTACCGCGGCCGAGGTGGTGGCGCTGCTCGATGACGACACGCTCGCGGCGGGCCAGGAGGTGGACGCCGAGCTCCGCCGCCTGCGCTCCGGGGCGGCGCCCGGCTCGGGGCGGTGGCGGGGCGAGGTGTCCCGGCTCAGCCGCCTGCTGCCGAAGACCGGCGCCAGGGCGGCGCGCCGCCCTGGCCCGCCAGCACGGTCCGACGTCGACCATCCCGATCTTGCGCATCCCGGCGCGCTCGTCGTCGCGCTCGCGCACCCCGAGCGGCTGGCGCGCAGCCGGACGGCCGGTTCGGCGCTGTACCTGATGGCGGGCGGTACGGCCGTCGAGCTGCCCCCCGGGAGCGGGCTCGACGGGCAGGAGTGGCTCGCCGTCGCCGTCGCCGACCGCAGTCCTGGCGCCGAGAACGGGCGGGTCCGGCTCGCCGCCGCCGCCGACCGGGAGCTCGCCGAGCTGGCCGCTCCCGCGCTGCTCGGTGAGGCCGACGAGGTCGCCTGGATCGCGCCTGGCAGGACGGGCGGTGACGTCGTGGCGCGACACGTCCGGAGGCTCGGCGCGATCGTGCTGGAGGAGCGCAGGCTCGCGCACCCCGACCGCGAGGCCGTCCGCGCCGCGCTGCTCGATGGTTTGCGCGCCGAGGGCACCGCCCTGCTGCGCTGGACCGACACCGCCAAGCGGCTGCGTGACCGGCTCGCCACCCTGCACCGCGTGCTGGGTAGCTCCGGACCAGGAGCGCCGTGGCCCGACGTGTCGGACGCCGCACTGCTCGCCGATCCCGACCGCTGGTGGAACGGCCCGTTCACGACCGCCCGCAGCCGCGCGGACCTCGGCCGGATCGACGCCGGTGCGGTCCTGCGCGCAGTGCTGGACTGGCAGCACGCGGCCGTCCTCGACGAGCTCGCCCCCGAGCGGATTGCGGTGCCGTCGGGCTCGCGGATCGCGCTGGACTACTCCGGGGAGCAACCGGTGCTCGCGGTGAGGGTGCAGGACGTCTTCGGCTGGAGCACCACCCCGGCCGTCGCCGGCGGGCGACTGCCGGTGGTGCTGCACCTGCTCTCCCCCGCGGGCCGCCCGGCCGCGGTCACCGCCGATCTCACCTCGTTCTGGACCACCGGCTATCCGCAGGTGCGCGCCGAGCTGCGCGGCCGCTACCCCAAGCACGACTGGCCGGAGGACCCGCTGACCGCGACACCGAGCCGCCGGCCGCGGCGGCACTGACACCTTCTGCCCTTTCACCTCGGCCCTCAGGGCACGACGGTGACAGGCCACCTCCCGGACCGCACCGCCCGCACGGCGACAGACCCGAACAGCCGGTGGGCTGCGCGGGTGCTCGCGCCGACCAGGATGGCGTCGGCCCGGACCTCCTCGGCCACCCGGGTGAGCGCCAGCACCGGGTCGGCGACCGCGACGACGAAGCGGACCTCCACCCCGTGCTCCGCCCCGAGCCCTTCGACGGCGCCCCGCAGTTCCTCGCGGTACTCGTCCGCCGAACTCTCGAGCAGGGGAAGGGCAAGCGCTCCGGTGCCCGCGAACGTCGCAGCCTGGAGGTTGTCGGCGAACACGGCGACCACCCGGGCCCCCTGCCTGCGGGCCTGACCGAGGGCGTAGTGGAAGGCGCGCCATCCGGTGTCGGAGCCGTCCACCCCCACCACCAGGGTCTGCGGACCGTCGCAGCCGAGCTCGAAGCCGTCCTTCATGACCCACTCTCCGCTGAGGCAACGCCTGAGGGTGCGCACCGTAACCCCGGATGGCCCGGGCCGGCGGGACGACCTGGTCGCGGCGCGCACCCACCTATTTATATAGCTTAGCTAAGCATTCCCCAGCGAGGTCGCACGGGCCGACCCCGGGGCCGTCGAACATGTGTTCTACCATCAACCTGGTTCGCCGACCGTCACGAGAGGGAGCACGCCACACCGATGAGCACCCCCCAGGAAACAACCACGACCCGGCGGCCCACTAGCGCCCCGGAGCCGGCCCCGCCCGCCCCAGCGGCGGACACAGCAGTAGCACAGCCGGAGCCGGCAGTCAGCGCCGAGCCCGAGTCCGGGAAGTCCCGCCGCGGCCGCCCGAAGGGCTCCACCGCCCGCACCACCCGCACCATCGAGCTCACCCTCACGGTCAGCGGCACGGCCGACGGCGACTGGCAGGCGGAGCTCAAGCAGGGCAGCACGTGGCTCAGCCGTGGCCTGCCGGTCACGGCCATCGCGGTCACCCGGGCCGCCCAGGAGCTGCACGCGGAGCTGGCCGCTCCCATCGAGGCGGTGATCGGCGCGGCCAGGGAGCAGCGGGCCGCTCGTGTCGCCGCGCTGGAGGCGGAGCTGGAGCAGGCGCGCAAGGCGCTGGCGGAGATCGAGGTCTGACCCGCCCGTACCCTTCTGAGGTGCCCGGTATCGACCCCGCTGATCTGCAGACCTGCCTCCGGGTGCTCGCCGAGGTCGACGCACTACCCCCCGAGCACCCGGACGCGGTGCGCATCCGGCGGGCCACAGCGGGGATCTACAAGGCGGTGAAACTCCGCCGACGGGCCGCCAAACGGGAAGCGGTCGCCGCCGCCGACGATGCGGTCACGGCCGCCACCGCGACGGGTGCTCCGGGCCGGATCGACGACGAGACGCAGGGCCTACCCCTCGTCTCCACCGCCACCGGCGCCACGGCGGGGACCCTGCTGCGCTCCCGAGCCTGTTACACCTGCAAGGACCGGTACCACGTGGTCGACGCGTTCTACCACCAGCTCTGCCCGCCCTGCGCTGCCCTCAACAGGAGCAGGCGCGACGCCCGCACCGACCTCAGTGGGCGCCGTGCCCTGCTCACCGGTGGCCGGGCGAAGATCGGCATGTACATAGCGCTCCGACTGCTCCGCGACGGAGCGCACACGACGATCACCACGCGATTCCCGAACGATGCGGTGCACCGGTTCGCCGCCATGCCCGACAGCGGCGACTGGTTGCACCGGCTGAACGTCGTCGGCATCGACCTGCGTGATCCGGCGCAGGTCATCGGCCTCGCCGACTTGGTGGCAGCCCAAGGCCCGCTGGACATTCTCGTGAACAACGCCGCGCAGACCGTCCGCCGTTCCCCAGGCTCCTACGCCGCCCTGGTCGAGGCCGAGAGCGCCGGCCCCGGACCTTCCGGCGAGCTGGTCGAGATCACCACATTCGACCACGTGCGCAACGAGCGTCCGGCCGCGATCGCGGGCGCACCGCGACAGACACCCACCGCGCTCGCCGAACTCGCCCTCACCGCGCGCAGCGCGTCGCCGGAGCGGATCGCCGCGGGCACCGCCATCGACGCGGGCGGGCTGCTCCCGGACACCGCTGCGGTGAACAGTTGGACGCAGCGGGTGGAGGAGATCGAGCCACTCGAGCTTCTCGAGGTGCAGCTGTGCAACCAGACGGCGCCGTTCATCCTGATCAGCAGGCTGCGCTCGGTGCTGGCCGCATCGCCCGCGCGGCGGAAGTACGTGGTGAACGTCAGCGCGATGGAGGGACAGTTCAGCCGCGCCTACAAGGGACCCGGCCATCCCCACACCAACATGGCGAAGGCAGCGCTCAACATGCTCACCCGCACCAGCGCGGGCGAGATGCTCGAGAGTGACGGCATCCTGATGACCGCCGTCGACACGGGCTGGATCACGGACGAGCGGCCCCATCCGACCAAGCTGCGACTGGCCGACGAGGGCTTCCACGCCCCGCTTGATCTCGTCGACGGAGCGGCGCGCGTGTACGACCCGATCGTGCGCGGTGAGGCGGGCGAGGACGTGCACGGCTGCTTCCTCAAGGACTACGCCCCCACCCACTGGTAAATGCGCAATCAGTTCATTTCTGTCGCATTCGTCCCCGGATAACGCGGAAGTCGCGGCCTATTTTTGATCGATGGTTCATGTACTGTTCCCCGAACACCTCGTAGCGTTGCGCACGTGAGGCGGAGGGACCGACGCTTATGAGTTTTCCGATCGGCATGGTTGTGGTGGTGGCCACCGCGCTCGCGTTCGGCTTTACGAATGGATTCCACGACACGGCCAATCCCGTGCCCACCCCGATCGCCACGGGCGCAGTGCGGCCGAAGGTCGCAGTGCTGATTGCCGGAGTGTTGACCCTTGTCGGCGCCTTCCTTTCCGTCCAGCTAGCGAAGTCCGGGGGGGTTGCGCTGGTGCCCACTTTCCGCACCTACCGCATCACCGGCGACGTTCCTACGGCGTGGGCCGAGCCTGTCGGCGCCAGCGCCTGACGCCCGAGAACCACGAAGGACACATGAAGATCGACTGGAAATCGCTGCTGATGGTGGGGGTCGTGTCGCTGGCGGCGGCCGTCGCCATCGTCGTGCTTGTCGCCCTCGCGCTCGTCGGGCTCTCCGCCCGCTCCGGGGCGGCGCGTCCGGGCGGGGGGGCGAGCGCGCTCAGCCCGGCCGCCGGCACGACGTTGGCCTGCGTATGCCTGCTGGCGGCGGTCGCGATCGTCGGCTACGGCCTCTATCTGGTCGTCTGACCGTTGCTATTCCGCCGGTGTCCGTCGCGGAACAGGAGGCCGTCGGCGCAGCGCGGTTCGACCTGGCCGCCGGCGAGCTGCTCGGAAAGGCGCGCGTACAGCCCGCCCTGCGTCAGCAGTTCGACGGGGGTGCCGCACTCCACGACCCCGGCCCGCGCCTCCACGGCGAGGATCACGTCGGCGCCGAGGATGGTGGAGAGCCGCTGCGCCGACGCACGATGGAGAGCGTGACGATCTCCGGTCCCACCCACACCCTGATCCAGCTCACCGACCTCCACCTCGTCGCCGAGGGCGACAGCCTCCCCGGTGGCGTCGACACCGCTGCCCTCCTCGGCCGCGCGTTGCAGGCCGTCGCCGGCGCTGCCGTGGGACCCGACGGAGCCGGTCCGAGCGCGCTCGTGTTCACCGGCGACCTCACCGAGCACGGGCGCCCTGAGGAGTACCGGCGGCTCCGCGCGATCGTGGAGCCTGCGGCGGAGCGCCTCGGCGCCCCGGTCGTTCTCACCGCCGGTAACCACGACGACCGCGCTGCGCTGCGTCAGCATCTCCTGGGCGAGCCGCCTTCCCCGGAACCGTTCGACCACGTGGTGCGCCTCGGTGCGCTGCGGATCGTCGTCCTGGACAGCACCGTGCCCGGCTATGCCCACGGTGCACTGCGGCCGGGACAGCTCGCATGGCTGCGCGCCCAGCTGGCCGAGCCCGCGCCCGCCGGCACCGTGCTCGCGTTGCACCACCCGCCGCTGCCCAGCGCGTCGCCGCTCGCCGCCTCCATCCGGCTGGTGCACCCCGAGGAGCTGGGTGCCGCGATCCTCGGCACGGACGTCCGGTTGGTGCTCGCCGGCCACACGCACGTCGCCAGTGCGGGCACGCTGGGCGGGATCCCCGTCTGGACCGGCGGCCCGCTCGCCACCACTGTCGACGGCCTCGCGCCCGGCGCCACGCTCCGCACGCTCGGAGCACCGTCGGTCAGCCGGATCGACCTGTTCACCGACGGGCTGCTCACCACGTCCGTACCGATCGCCGCGGAGGTCGTGGCGGACGTGCCCGGCGAGGAGATGGAACCGAGGCTCGCCGCGCTGCGTGAGGCCGCCGGCGTGGATTGACCCACAACACCGGCGCCCGAGCAGCAGTCGGGATCAGCCGACGGTACTCCCGCTCAGTCGTCGAGCCAGCGCAGGATGGCCTGGGTGTGCTCCCCCACGTCCGGGATCGGATCCATGCGGGGCGGTCGGCCAGGCAGCGTGATCGGCGGCAGGAGGGCGGGCAGTGGTCCGGCGGGCGAGCCGACCTCCGCCCAGCGCTCCCGAGCCGCGAGCTGGGGGTGCTCGAGCACCTCGACCACCTCCCGACGCCGGGCATGCGCGATGCGCGCGGTCGCCAGCCGAGCCGTCACCTCGGCTCCGGTGCACACGGCGAACACGGCGTCGATCTCGGCGTGCAGAGCCGGGCGGTGTTCCACCCGAAGCGCCCCGGTCCGGAACCGCTCGTCGGCAGCCAACTCCGGACGCTGCAGGACGACCCCGCAGAACGCCGCCCACTCCCGCTCGTTCTGGATCCCCAGCACGACCTCGGTTCCGTCGCCCACCGTGAACGTGCCGTACGGCGCGATCGCGGGATGGCTCGTGCCGGCCCGCTGCGGCGGTGCGCCGCTGCCCGCTGTGTACTGCAGCGGGAACCCCATCCATTCGACCAGCGCGTCGAACAGGCTGATCTCCAGATGCGTGCCGACGCCCGTGCGCTCGCGGTCGTAGAGCGCCGCGAGGATCCCGGAGAACGCGTACATGCCCGCCCCGATGTCCGCGGCCGGGATCCCGCTCTTCGCGGGCTCTTCTGGCGTCCCGGTGACCGAGACAAGCCCGGCTTCCGACTGGATCAGCAGGTCGTAGGCCTTCGCGTCGCGGTACGGGCCGGACGGGCCGTAGCCGGAGATCGAGCAGGTGATCAGCCGGGGGAACTGCGCCCGTAGGGCCTCGTGCCCCAGCCCGAGCCGCTCCGCCGCCCCGGGCGCGAAGTTCTGCACGAAGACGTCGGCGCGGGCCAGCAGCCGGGGCAGCACGGCGTCCGCGCCCGCCCCCGCGTCGGCCTTGAGGTCCAGCGCCAGGCTCTCCTTCGAGCGGTTGAGCCAGACGAAGTGGCTGGACAGGCCACGCACGGTCGTGTCGTAGGCGCGGGCGAAGTCGCCGTCGCCCGGCCGCTCCACCTTGATCACGCGAGCGCCGAGCTCGGCGAGCTGGCGGGTGGCGAACGGCGCGGCAACGGCCTGTTCGCAGGAGACGACGAGGATCCCGTCCAGGGGCAGGGGCAGCACTCTCGCATCATGCCCGCACCGGGAACCGCACCGTGTGCTGCTGCCGGTCCCCGCTCAGCCCGCCAGCCCCACCACCTCGTCCAGACCGGCCCGCAGCCCCGCCATCAGCACGGAGGGCTCGGTGACGGCCGCAGGGTCGAGGTTGACGCCGATGCAGCACGTTCCGTCGTGGGAGAGCAGCGTGATCGTCGCGGCGCACCCCGGCAGCGGGCCGAACGGGTACATGCGCATGATCCGCGAGCCCGCGATGTACACCGGATGGCCCACCCCTGGCAGGTTGCTGACCTGCACATCGTTGGCCGAGGTCAGCCTGGCCGAGGCAGCACCCAGAACGGAGCCGGGCAGCCAGGTCAGTGCGGGCGCGAGCAGGCCCACCGCGTCCACGCGGGTCTCTGCACGCGCGGTGAGCACGAACTCCCGCACCGCCCGGATCCGCGCTGCCGGATCCGGTTCCGCCAGCGACCCGGCGAGCCGGGCACCGGTGAACCTGTTGCCGCCCTGCGGGTCGTCCTCGGTGCGGAGGCTGATCGGAATGGCGATGGGAATCGTGGCCAGCTCAGCGCCGAAGTGCTGGTGGTAACGGCGGAAGCCGCCCAGCACCGCGGCCAGGAATCCGTCGTTCAGTGACCCGCCGGCCGCCTTCGCCCCGGCCTTCAGCGCGTCCAGCCCGACGTCGAGGACCTCGAAGTGCCATTGCTCGCTGCGGTCTGCGAGCAGCGGCGATCCACCCGACGGCGGCGGCGCCACGGCGTGGCCGAGAGAGCGCACCGCGTCGACCGCCCGCCCGGCGACTGCCTCCGGCCGCCCCAACGCGCCCAGCAGCCCCGCACCACGGCGCAGCACCTCACCCGGCATTCCCCGGACGGAGCGCCCGACCTGCCCGGTCAACAGCGCGGCAGGCGAGGCGGGCAGCTCCGGCCGCGGCGCCGGGGGCTCCGGTCGGTGTGGGTCGTGCTCGGCCGAGCGGCTGTGCAGCATGCCCATGAGCTGCACGGCGCCGAGCCCGTCGGTCGCGCTGTGGTGCGTCGTCACGACGTAGCCCGCGCGGCCACCCTCGAGGCCCTCCACCAGCATCGCCCGCCAGAGCGGCCGGTCGCGGTCGAACGGGGCCGCCGCGAACTCCTGGACCACGTCGAGCAGTTGGCGCATCGACCCAGGGGCGGGCAGCCGTACCCGCGACAGGTGGTGGTCGAGGTCCAGGTCGTCGACGGTCACCCAGTTCGGCGCGCCGACCCCGAGGGCGGGCTCCACCACCCGCTGGCGCATCCGCGGCACCATCCGCGAGGCCCACTCGTGTGCGGCGACGAGCCGCTCCCAGCCCGGCGCCGGATCGAGCAGCTCCAGCAGCGTGACGTTGGAGCGCAGCCGCGGGTCCGCGGCCTCGCCCCGCCACATGGCCGTCTCCAGCGCGTTCATCTCGCGCGCTCTGCCCCATCTCAGCGGGCTCGGGTCCGGCGGTGCGGCGACGGGTCCGGACGGAGCGTCCGTCTCGGCCACCGCGCAGGACCGCGCCGCCGGACCGGTCCAGTGCGCGAGGGTCTCGACGTAGCGGCCCCGGACCTCCTCCACGCGCTCGTCCAACTCCTCGACCGACCACCCGGCCGTGGGGATCGGGGGCAGCACGGTGACCTGCACGGTGCCCTCCCGCAGCGTCGACGCCCCGCGCCACATCAGCTCGCCCGCATTGCGGATCACGATCGGCACGACCGGGACGCCTGCCTGCATCGCGACGTGGAACGCGCCCTTCTTGAACCTGCCCACCGCCGGTGTGGCCGACCGCGTGCCCTCGGGGGCGATGACCAGCGAGATCCCCTCGCGCAGGCGTTGCACCGCGGGCTCGAGCGCGGCCTTCGCCGCCGTGGTGTCGCTGCGGTCCACGAACGCGACGTCGGCGAGCCGGAACGCCAGCCCGAACCCGGGGACGTTGGCCGCCTCCTTCTTCACGACGCCGGTGAAGCTGCTGCGCAGCAGCTTCGCGAGGATCAGCACGTCGAGTTGGCTCTGGTGGTTGAACAGGAACACCGCGGGCCGCGCAGCCACCAGGTGCTCCGCGCCGCGGACGTCGACCCGCACCCCGCCCAGCGCGGTACCGAGCTCCCCGGCCAGGGTCAGCCCGAGGTCGACGGCGTCACGGCGCGTCCCCTCCCCCACGATGCTGTTGAGCGCCCCGACCGCGACGCCCGCGGCGAATCCGCCGAGCGTGCCCCCCACCGCCCCCACCGTGCGGGCCAGCTCCCTGGCCCCCGGCCGGCCGCGCGAGCGGAAGCGCGCGATCGGCCAGTTCCTCCGGGCCGACTCGGCCGCGAGACCGGGCCCGGGGTTCAGCGCGCGTGCCCGGCCTGCGGTGGCCAGGAACAGCACGTCCTCGTCGCCGTTGGAGTAGGCGTAGCTCTCGGCCAGGTCGACGTCGTGCTGCTGCGCGAACGCCTGAACCGCGGCGGCCTTGCCCGCCCGCCACAGCGGCGCCCCGCCGGGTCGGCCCGTGCACAGCCCGTTCTCGATCTCCACGGGCGTCACCAGCATGTGGTCCACGCCCATCGCGCGCGCCGCGGGCTCCACCTGGAACCTCGTGGCCGAGGACGCCAGCACCACCGTGTGCCCGGCCCTGCGGTGTGCCTCCACGAGCCGCCATGCCTCCGGGTAGAGGGACCCGGCGATCCCCTTCGCGAAGAGCTGCTCCCCCAGCTCCGTCAGCTCGTCCTCGTGGCGGCCCGTCCACGCCCGCATGCCGAGCAGGAAGAAGTCCTCGAAGTCCTCCTCCGTCGTCAGCCCGCGCAGGCCGATGAGCAGCATCCGCCCGATGTCGGCCGGGAACACGTGCCCCGAGCGCAGGTGGTGGCGGGCGAACGCGCCGAGCGAGTACCCGTCGATCAGCGTGCCGTCGAAGTCGAAGAACGCGCCGACCTGCGGGCCCTGTGGGCCCGCCTCGACGTCGGCGATCAGCTGCTCCTCGCTCCAGAGCTGCGTTGCCGTCTCATCAGGGCTCAACCCCCACCGCCTCCCGCCGCGACTCGGCGTCGATCTCGTCGATCCGGATCACCCTGCCGACGACGTCGCGCAGCTGGGCGGCGAACGCCTGGCGCCGCTGCGCGAGCTCCTCCCGCGCCGACCGGTCGTCCGCGCAGCCCAGGAGATCCCGGTTGGCCGCCAGCTTCAGTGCGCTCCCGAAGAGCTCACGTGAGAGCGACTCCGGCCCGTGCAGCCTCCCCTGCAACAGCATCTGCTGCCCGACGCCACTGCACTCGTCGAGGAACGACCTCTCGACGAACGGGTGGCGCGGGGCGCGGGCAGCCAGCCGCTCGGCCACCACCAGCTGCGCGTCCAGGAACGACCGGAGCACCCGGTGGGCGATGAGGAAGTCGGCGCTCGCGAGGACCTGCTCGCCGTCCGCCGTCTCCCCCGACCGGTCCAGCTGCCGTAGCTCGGCCGACAGCTGCGCCCGGTAGCTCTCGCGGTCGGGAAAGAAGAACTCGAACTTCAGCAGGTCGCGCAGGCGCATCGCCTCGTCCCAGCGGTCGGCCGGATCGCTGAGCAGCATGAGCTCGGCGATCGCCCGATCGACGAAGTGGTGAATGGCGCTGTTGCGGTAGAACGCGGCAATCAGGTGCTGCCCGCGTTCGATCGCGTAGACGGGCTCCTCCCCGCCGGTGTAGACCGTGAGGACCTTCGACGCGGCAAGTGCACCCAGCACCCGGCGCAGGCCCGCCGCCGTGCCCAGGGGATCCGGCCGGAGCGTGTCGACCGCGCGGACGTACTCGCGCACGGGCTCGAGCACGCGCTGCACCTGCCCCAGCGTGAGGGCTCGGTCGCGTACCCCCAGGAGCGCCAGGGTGACCAGCGCGGTCGCGACCACCGGGGTCACTCGGTTGATCCCGACGGCCACCTCGAACGCCACCTTCTGCAGCGCCAGCCTGCGCGCGTCGGGATCCGGCGAGTCCATCTGTGCCCCGAGCGCCCCCCGCAGCGAGATCGGCTCGGCGAACCGCACGTACGCGGTGCCGATGGGCGACAGCTGCGCCTTCGCGTACCGCGCGAGCCACGCCAGCCCCTCCCCCTTCTTCGGTGCCCCGACCTGCTCGGCCGCCATTGCCGACACCTCACGCAGCTGGTCATAGGTGATCGAGACCGGCACCAGGTGGACGTCATCGGTACGGCCGCGCTCGACGGCCTCCGCCACGTTGGCCAGCAGGCCGTACCGCGGCGGGCGCAGCTTCCCGGTGCGGGACCGGCCGCCCTCCATGTACCACTCCAGGTTGAACCGCTTCGCCAGCAGGAACGCGAAGTACTCGCGGACGGCGAGCTTGTAGATCTCGTCGTCGCCGAAGCTGCGCCGGATGAAGACGACGCCCGCTCGCCTGGCCAGCGGACCCACCGGCCAGAACCGCAGGTTGTCCCCACCGAGCACGTGGTTGCGGGGGAAATCGTGCTCGGCGAGCACATCGGCCAGGAGCAGGGGGTCGGCGTAGGACCGGTGACTGGGCAGGAACACGAGCGCATGCCGCCGGTTGCACTCGCGCAGCTTCTCCAGCCCGGCGGTGTCCACCTGGACGTCCCACGCCCTGGCGTGCAGCGGCCGCAGCGCGGACGTGAGCAGGTCGACCGCCATCGGGCTCATCGAGGCGACGAGGCCGTGCAGGTCGGCCTGCGCCTTCGCGGCGACCTCCGCCTCGGGACGCCCCAGCGAGGCGGCGAGCTCCGTGACCTCACGGCGGAACTCGGGGCTGCCCTCGATCGCCTCGACGATCTGCCGGGGCACCTTGTAGCGGTCACCCAGCAGGGCGCGCTCAGCCCGGTCGAGCGCCAGCGCGGCCTGCCGGGCGACGAAGTCACCGAACGCCCGCACCGACCCCGCGCCGGAGGGCCGCTCGTCGGAACGGCTCGCCGCGAACCGGGCCCGCAGCGAACCCACGCTGGCGGGCTCGGCCACCACGAGCGCCACCCGGTCCGGCTCCCGCCGCACGATCCGGGCCTGCTGGCTCGCCGGTGGGTGCCGCGGATTGCGCAAGGACACGACGTCAGCCCAGCGAACCCGGCGTTGCCCGTTGCGCTCGCGGGGCAGCCACGCCACCCGTACCGCAGCGACGACGGCGTCCTCACCGGAGTCGACCAACCGCTGGGCCAACGCCGGACCCTCGACCGGCAGGACCGCCACCGGGCGCAGCTCCTCCTGCCGCATCCAGTCCTCGACGAGCCCCCGCTCCACCGCCGTGGCCGCGTCGACGAGCATGATCACCGGGGTGTCATCGTCCTGCAGGCCGACCGGACGCACGTCCATTCCCCCACCTCCCCGTCGACGCATCATCCTGCCCGGCCCCGGTAACGATGTGACCATCACGCGGAGCGGCGGCGGTAGTGTCGGCGGCCGCACGCACGCAGAGTGGCCGGGCGTGCACCGCCGCCGCACCCTGCGGGGGCCGTCGACGTCACCGGAGGGCCTGTGAAGATCGCGCACCTCGTCCCGACCCTCCACCCCGGGGGACCCGAGATCGGGCTGGTCGACCTCGCCGGGGCGGCGCGGGATACGGGCCTGGAGCTCGTGGTGGTCGCGCTCGCGTCCACATCGGAGACGAGCCAGGTCAGCGCGCTGCAGCGGCTCGGTGTGCCGGTCGCGGAGCTGGGGCTCGCCCCGTGGGATCCGCGTGCGGTGCCCCGCATCGCCGGGCTGCTGCGGGAGCGGAAGGTGCAGCTCGTGCACACGCACCTGCCGCCGGCCGACGTAGTGGGGGCCGCGGCAGCCGTCCGCAACCGGATACCGGCCGTGTCCACCCTGCACCGCATCGAGAACCTGCCGGCCGACCGTCTCGATCGGCTCAAGCGCACCGCGAAGATCCTCGCCCGGCAGCGGTTCATGACCCGGACGATCGCCATCTCGCAGGTGCAGCGGGAGTGGTACCGCGGCCTGTCGGGGTCCGAGAAGAACCTGGTCCTCGTCCCGAACGGGGTGGCCGACCCCGGCCCCCTCGACGCCGCCGAACGGCACCGTCGCCGGGCCGCCCTGGGGGTCGGCGACGGCGACGTGCTCGCGGTGAGCACCTCTCCGATGCGCCGCGACCAGGGCCACGAGCTCCTGCTCGACGCCCTCGAGTCGCTCCCGGACGGGCTTCCGCTGGTGGTCGCGCTGGCCGGCGACGGGCCGCTGCGGCCGTGGCTGGAGTCGCGCGTCGACGGGAGCGACGACCTGGTCGAGCGCGTCCGCTTCGTGCACCGCCACCAGGAACCTACGACCCTGCTCGGAGCGGCCGACCTGGTCCTGCACACGGGCCGTTCCGGCGCCGCACCGACGGCGTTGCTGCGGGCGATGGCCGCCGGGGTGCCTGCCGTGGCCACCCGGGTCGGGGGCGTCCCGGAGATCGTCACGCCAGGCAGCGGTGTGCTCGTGCCGCTCGACCCCGGCGCCATCGCCGACGCGCTCGTTGCGCTCACGGAGGACGGCGCACGCCGCGAGCGGCTCGGCACGGCGGCGCGAGCCCGGTTCCTCGCGGAGTACGAGGCCGTCGGGTGGGCCGGGCGGCTGCGGGACCTCTACCGGACCGTGCTGACCTGATCGGGCTCGCAAACCCGTCGACGCGACGTGCCGCATCCGTCAGAATCCGCGACCGTGCTGCACCCACCTGCGCCCCGCGAACGCCCCACGCCGCCCACGCTGCGTCGCGCCACCGCCGACGACCTCACTGCCATGGCCACGGCGGACGGCCGCGGGTTCGGCATGCACTACACCGACACGGACATCGAGGACTTCCGACCGCTGTTCGACCCCGACCGCTTCCTGTTGGCCCAGGACCCCGCGGACGGGGCGAAGCAGGACGGGCCGATCCTCGGGATCACCGGCTCGTTCCCGTTCGACGTCACCCTGCCTGGCGGCACCACGCTGCCCGCCCCGGGCGTGACGTGGGTATCCGTGGCGGTGACCCACCGCCGCCAGGGCATCCTGCGCGCGATGATGGAGGAGCAGCACCGCGGTTTCGTGGCCGACGCCTCCGCGGTCTCGCTCCTCACGGCCAGCGAAGGCGCGATCTACGGCCGCTTCGGCTACGGCATCGCCACCGTGCACCGCTGCGTGGAGATCTCCCGCCGCCGCGCCGCGTTCCGTCCCGGAGCACCTGATCCGGGCGGCGTCCGGCAGGTCGACCCCCACGAGGCCCGGCTGCTCCTCCCCGACATCCACCGCCGGTGGTCCGCACTCGTGCCGGGCGCGCTCAGCCGCAGCGAGACGTGGTGGGACAACCACATGCTCGACCGCGAGTCACGGCGCGGCGGCGCCACTGCGCTGTTCTACCTCGTGCACGACGACGGCTACGCCTCCTACCGGATCGAGCGCGGGGACCGGACCTGTCAGGTCGCCGAACTGGTGAGCGTCACCGAGGAGGCGCACGCCGCGCTGTGGCGGGTGCTGCTCTCCCTCGACCTGGTCGAGACGGTCGCCCGTTGGTCCCACCCGCTCGACGACCCGCTGCAGTACCTGCTCGCCGATCCGCGCCAGGTGCGCACCACCCGTATCCGCGACGGGATGTGGGCACGCATCCTCGACGTGCCCGCAGCGCTGTCGGCGCGCCGGTACGCCGCGGAACTGGACGTCGTCCTCGACGTGCACGACCCGTTCCTCGAACTGGGCGGCCGGTTCCGGCTGCGTGGCGGGCCCGACGGCGCCCGCTGCGAGCGGTTGGATGCGGGCGGCCCGAGCGTCGCGGTAGACGTCACGGCGCTGGGCTCGCTGTTGTTCGGCGGCGAACGGGCCGTGACCCTGGCGCGCGCGGGGCTGCTCGAGACGGACGACCCCGGCGCGCTGCGCCGCGTCGACACCGCCTTCCTGGCCGACCGCCTGCCGCAGCACGGCACGGAGTTCTGAGTATCCGGCAGCGCCGACCCCCTGAGGGGACGCGGGCGCATATCGGCGTGGCCATCGGGTAGCCCCGGCCCATGGCTTTCCAGGTGACCGAAGTGCAGCGCTTCCTCAAGGGTGCCGACTACCCGATGGACGGGAAGGCCCTCGCCGAGCTCGCCAAGAAGAACGGCGCAGGCGACGACCTCGTCGAGGCCCTGCGGGGCATCGGCAAGGTGGACGGTCCGAACGAGGTGATGAAGCAGCTGAAGGGCGAGCTGGGCGGCCCCACCCCGGGCGGCGACAAGTCCGCCGAGAAGAGCTACAAGGACGTCCGGCGCCCGGCATTCCAGGTGAACGAGGTGCAGAAGTACCTCAAGGGCGCTGACTACCCGATGGACGGCAAGGAGCTCGCCGAGCTGGCCAAGAAGAACGGCGCAGGCGACGACCTCGTCGGGGCCCTGCAGGGCATCGGCAAGGTGGACGGTCCGAACGCCGTGATGAAGGAGCTCAAGGACCACCTCGGGGGCAGACCCGGCGACGCCTGACGGACCGCCGCCCGGTGTCACCGTGCAAGGCCCGCGCGCTGTGACGGCCCTACAGTGCTTGCATGACCGATGCCGGGGGCACCCGTCCGCTCGAGGACGGCATCGTCCGCGAGTTCGGCGTCGACAGCTCCCGCGAGGGCCGGGTCAACCTCTCCTACGGCGCCTACCTGCACCTGGATGAGCTGCTGTCGGCGCAGCACCCGGTGAGCGCGCCGGTGCACCACGACGAGCTGCTGTTCATCGTTCAGCACCAGACGTCCGAGCTGTGGCTGAAGCTGGTGCTGCACGAGCTGTGCGCCGTGCAGGCTCACCTCGCGGCCGACGACCTGCGCCCCGCGCTCAAGGGGCTGGCCAGGGTCAAGCACATCCAGCGCACCCTGACCGACCAGTGGTCGGTGCTGGCCACCCTCACCCCGTCGGAGTACGCGGAGTTCCGGAGCTTCCTCGGCACCTCGTCGGGCTTCCAGTCCGACCAGTACCGCGCCGTGGAGTTCGTGCTCGGCAACAAGAACGCCGCGATGCTGGAGCTGTTCGGGCACGACGAGCGGGCCCGCGCGCAGCTGGCGGAGCTGCTGGGCCGGCCGAGCGTCTACGACGAGTTCCTGCGCTACCTGGCCCGTCACGGCCACGACGTGCCGCGCGCACTGCTGGAGCGCGACGTCACGCAACCGCACACGTTCAATCCCGAGCTCGTGCCCGTGTTCCGCCGGATCTACGAGCACTCCCACGAGCACTGGGAGGCCTACGAAGCCTGCGAGGAACTGGTCGACCTGGAGGAGAACTTCCAGCTCTGGCGGTTCCGACACCTCAAGACCGTCGAACGGACCATCGGGGTGAAGCGCGGCACGGGTGGCTCCAGCGGCGTGGCGTTCCTGCGGGCAGCGCTGGACCTCACGTTCTTCCCGGAGCTGTACGCGGTGCGCACGGAGATCGGCGGATGACAGCGGAGACTCTCGACCTGGCACTCCGCGCGGCCGAGCTGGACGCCACCGATCCGCTCGCCGCTCACCGGGACCGTTTCGTACCCAGCCCGGACGTCGTCGCCTACCTCGACGGCAACTCCCTCGGCCGTCCGCTCATCGGCACGGCAGAACGGCTCGACCGGTTCGTCCGCGAGGAGTGGGGGGGTGGACTCATCCGCGCGTGGACGGGCGACGGGCCCGCGACCTCGACGCAGCCGTGGATGGACTGGCCCGGATGGGTCGGCGATCGGATCGCCGCCGCTGCGCTCGGCGCACGCCCCGGGCAGACCGTGGTCGCCGACTCGACGACGGTGCTGCTCTACAAGCTCACCCGGGCCGCGGTCGACGCGCAGGCCCGCGACGGCCGCACCGAAATCGTCCTCGACACCGACAACTTCCCGACGGACCGCTACGTGCTGGAGGGCATCGCTGCGGAGCGCGGGTGCGTTCTGCGCTGGATCGAGCCCGACCCGGCCGAAGGGGTCACTCCCGAGCAGGTCGCGGCCGTCGTGGGGCCGGGCACCGGGCTGGTGCTGTTCAGTCACGTGGCCTACCGTTCCGGCTGGCTCGCCGACGCCGCGGCGATCACCCGAATCGTCCACGACGCAGGCGGGCTCGTGCTCTGGGACCTCTGCCACTCCGCGGGGTCGGTGGAGCTGAGCCTCGACGCGTGGGGCGTGGACCTGGCCGTCGGCTGCACCTACAAGTACCTCAACGGCGGCCCCGGCTCACCGGCGTTCGGCTACGTGCGGCGCGACCTGCAGGAAGTGCTGCGCCAGCCGATCCAGGGCTGGATGGGCCGGCGCGATCCGTTCCTGATGGGCCCCGGCTATACACCTGCGGCGGGCGTACGCGGCGTCGTCAGCGGAACGCCGCCGATCCTGGCGATGGTGCCGCTGCTCTCGGCCCTGGACCAGCTGGACGAGGCCGGGATCGCCACGGTGCGGGCCAAGTCCGTGGCGCTGACGGAGTTCGCGGTCGAACTGGTGGACGCCTGGCTCGCCCCGCACGGCGTCGAGGTGGCCTCGCCCCGCGACCCCGCGCGCCGGGGCGGACACGTGACGATCCGCCGGGCCGGCTTCCACTCGGTGCTCGACGAGCTCTGGCGGCGCGGCGTGATCCCCGACTTCCGCGAGCCGGACGGGATCCGGGTCGGTCTCGCCCCGCTGAGCACGAGCTTCGCCGAGGTCCACACCGGGCTCGCCGTGCTGCGGGACCTGCTGGCGCAGCCGAGCTGATCGGCTCACTCAGAGCAGGGTCAGGAGCACGGTCACCACCACCGTGAGGAGCACGGACAACAGGACCGACCCGAGGCAGCCGAGGCGGCCGGAGTACAGCGCGATCACCGGCGGGGTGTACCCAACCCCGCGCCACCGAACGGCCCGTTCGGCCCGACCGTGGCGGCGCTTGCCCTGGTCACGAGGCGAGCCCCCTACGCTGCGCCTGTGTCCAACGCCCCGGCTCCCGAGGACCCCGACCCGGCGTCCAGCGAGGTCGACTACTGGTCGTTCATCGACATCGCGGTCGAGCGGACAGTTCGCGCCCTCCCCGCGGTGGACACGCGTGCGATGCGGTTGGTGCTCAGCCTCTACCGCGCGTCGAACGCGATGGTCTACGACCTGGAGTCGGCCGTCCACCGCCCCCGTGGCTGGTCGTGGGCGGGCTTCCGGGTGCTGTTCGTGCTCTGGCTCGCCGGGCCGCTCGAGGCCAAGCGGGTGGCTCAGCTGGCGGGAATGAGCCGGGCGGCGGTCTCGGCGCTGGTCAACACCCTCGAGCGGGACGGTCTGGTGTCGCGCCGGAAGGCGGGCCACGACCGGCGAGCGGTGGAGCTGTCGCTCGGCGATGCGGGCGAGCAGCTGGTCGCGGCAGCCTTCGAGGCGCACAACGAGCGGGAGCGGACGTGGGCGTCCGCCCTGTCCGACGACGAGGTCGTCCAGCTCACGGGACTGTTGGAGAAGCTGATGGCGAGCAACGTCGCGGCGGCGGCGAAGCGGCGCCGCTGACCGCGACGGCCCGGTTCGACCAGGAATCGGGCGAACCGGGCGATTCCGGAGCCCCCTTCGGGGGGTAGAGGACGGAATGACGCTCTTCGGCTTCCATGCCTCGCACGAGCAGATCCATCCCAGCACCCTGTTGGCCGCGGTCCGCCGAGCCGAGGACGCCGGGTTCGACGCGGCGATGTCGTCGGACCACATCTCCCCCTGGAGCGCGCGGCAGGGCCAGTCCGCGTTCGCCTGGTCGTGGCTCGGGGCGGCGCTGCAGGCAACGTCGTTGCCGTTCGGGGTGGTCAACGCGCCCGGCCAGCGTTACCACCCGGCGATCATCGCGCAGGCGATCGGAACGCTCGGCGCGATGTACCCCGGCCGGTTCTGGGCTGCCCTGGGCACCGGTGAGGCGAGCAACGAGCACATCACCGGGGACCGGTGGCCACGCAAGGACGTGCGCAACGCCCGGCTGCGCGAGTGCGTCGACGTGATCAGGGCCCTGCTGCGTGGCGAGGAGGTGAGCCACGACGGGCTCGTCACCGTCGACAGGGCCCGTGTCTGGACCCTGCCGGAGGAGCCGCCGCCGCTGGTCGGTGCAGCGGTGAGCGCCGCGACGGCGCGGTGGTGCGCGGACTGGGCCGACGGCCTCATCACGATCAACCAGCCGGTCGGAACGCTGCGCGAGATCGTCGGCGCCTACCGGGACGCGGGTGGGCGCGGTCGGCTGCACCTGCAGGTCCACCTCTGCTGGGACCCCGACGAGCGGACGGCCGAGGCGATCGCGATGGACCAGTGGCGCAGCAACGTCTTCCCGCCGCCCAGCTGCTGGGACATCGACTCGGCGGATGTGTTCGACGCCGTGTCGGAGCATCTCCCACTGGAGCTGGTACGCAACTCGGTGATGATCTCGAGCGACCTCGGCCTGCACACCGCGCAGCTCGCGGAGTACGCCGCTCTGGGTTTCGACGAGATCGCGCTGCACCACGTCGGCCAGGAGCAGGACGGGTTCGTCGACGCGTTCGGTGCGAAGGTCCTCCCCCAGCTGCGGGGTGTGGCATGAGGCTCACGCAGACATCCGACCTGTGGTGGAAGAACGCCGTCATCTACTGCCTCGACATCGAGACTTACGCCGACGGCAACGGCGACGGCTGCGGGGACTTCCGCGGCCTCATCCAGCAGATCGACCACCTCGACCGGCTCGGCGTCACCTGCCTGTGGCTGATGCCGTTCTTCCCCACTCCCGACCGCGACGACGGCTACGACATCACCGACTTCTACGGGGTCGACGAACGGCTCGGCACGCTCGGCGACATGGTGGAGCTGGTGCGCACCGCCCGGGACCGTGGGATGCGGGTGATCGCCGACCTCGTGGTGAACCACACGTCCGCCCAGCACCCGTGGTTCCAGAGCGCGCGCAGCAGCCCCGACTCCCCTTACCGGGACTGGTACGTCTGGCAGGACGAGCCGCCTGCCGACGGCCCGCAGGGCGTGGTGTTCCCGGACCAGGAGACCGGCCTCTGGGAGTACGACAAGAAGGCGAAGCAGTACTACCTACACCGGTTCTACAAGCATCAGCCGGACCTGAACGTGGCCAATCCGGCGGTGCGCGATGAGGTCGCGCGGATCATGGGCTTCTGGATGCAGCTGGGCCTGTCCGGCTTCCGCGTCGACGCCGTGCCGTTCTTCCTGGAGACCGACGGCCAGGACGACGCCACGGCGCTTCCCGACCCGCACGACTATCTCGCCGACCTGAGCGCGTTCCTCCGCAGACGCAACGGGGACGCCGTGCTCCTCGGCGAGGTCAACCTTCCCTACCCGGACACGATGCCGTTCTTCGGCGCGAACGACGGCGGGGGCTCCACCGACGAGCTCACGATGTGCTTCGACTTCATCGGAATGCAGCAGATGTACCTCGCGCTGGCGCGGGGCGACGCCGAGCCACTGGCCGAGACGCTGCGACAGCGGCCCGACCCGCCGGAGGACGGGCACTGGGCCACGTTCGTGCGCAACCACGACGAGCTGACGCTCGACAAGCTCACCGACGCCCAGCGCAAGGAGGTATCGACGCCTTGGGGCCCGACGAGGACATGCAGCTCTACGGCCGCGGCCTGCGCCGGCGCCTGCCGCCCATGCTCAACGGGGACCAGCGCCGGATCCGGATGGTCTACAGCCTGCTGTTCTCCCTGCCGGGAACGCCGGTGCTCTACTACGGCGAGGAGATCGGCATGGGTGAGGACCTGAGCCTGCCCGGCCGGTTCGCAGTGCGCTCCCACATGGACTGGGCGGCGGTGCGGGAGCAGCGGGCCGACCCCGACTCGCTGCTGTCCTGGATGCGGCTGCTCGTCGACAGCTACCGGGCCTGCCCGGAGCTCGCGTGGGGCCGCTCTACCGTGCTCGACCCTGGACCGGACGCCCGGCCGGTGCTCGCGCACCGCTGCGGCACCACCGTCGTCGCGCTGCACAACTTCGCCGACGTCGAGGTCGAGGCCGTCCCGGTGCTTCAGGGGCTGGCCGGGGTGGAGCTCACCGACGTGCTCGATCCGCGCGCGGATCCGGTCCGGGTCGGCGACGACGGGACGATCTCGGTGACGTTGCCGCCCTACGGGTGCCGGTGGCTGCGCTACGCCGGTAACGCGTGACGCCGCCGTAGCGCGCTGCCGCCCCCCGTGCGCGGATACGAGTGCTGGAGCACTCGTATCCGCGCACGGGGGCGGCAGGTCCGTCACCGCATGTTCCGAACGCCGGTCACGGGCGGCGCGGGCGCGCCTTCGTAGTCGGAAGTCCGCCCAGGACACGCGTGGAGCCCCGCTCGACGATGGCGGGCGGGACGGGGATGGCGACGTCGGCGGGCGGCGCTCCGGCGAGCTGGGCGAGCACGGCGTCCACGGCGGCGGCCCCGAGCTCGAGGAGCGGCATCGCGACCGTCGTCAACGGCGGCTCGAGGTAGTCCGCCAGCGGGAGGTCGTCGTAGGAGACAACCGAGACGTCCTCGGGGATCCGTAGCCCGCCGGCGCGGATGGCGTGCAGGGCTCCGACCGCTTGGCCGAGCGTGCTGCAGTAGACCGCGGTGGGCGGCGGGTCGGCTCGCAGCAGCTGCGCCGCCGCCGCCGCCCCGCCCTCCTCGCTGAAGGCACCGCGGACGATCCGATCGGTTCCCAGACCGAGATCGACCATCTCCGCGACGAACCCCCGCTCCCGCGCCGCGGCCGGTTGCAGCTCGCCGGGACCCGACACCAGCCCGATCCGGCGGTGGCCGAGGCCGTGGAGGTGCCGCACGGCTGCGGCGCTGGCGGCGGGGAGGTCCATGCCGATGTTGCGGCCCGAACCGGGTACCTCGCGGTTGACGAAGACGTGCGGGATACGGGCCAGCCGGGGCGAGGACAGCAGCGGGTGCGCCGGATGGGCCGAGGCGATCAGCAGCCCGTCCACCCGACCGGCCTCCACCAGGTCCGCGAACGACTCGTCCGCCTCGTCGTCTGCCGGGTCCTCGGCGAGCAGCACCACGTAGCCGTGCTGGCGGGCCCGCCGGTAGGCGCCGCGGATGATCCGGGAGTACACCGGGTTGCCCACGTCCGGGATGAGCAGGGCGAGTGCACGCGCCTTCGCCCCGGCCAGCGCGCGTGCGCCCGCGTGGGCGCGGTAGCCCAGCTCCAGAGCCACGGCGCGGATGCGCCGGCGGGTCTCGGGCCGGACGTTGAGGGTCGGGTCGTCGTTGAGCACGCGCGAGACCACCGACTTGGTGACGCCGCACCGGCGGGCGACGTCGATCAGCCGGACCCGGTCTCCCCGTGCTCCCGGCGCGTCTGGTCGCCCACCCATTCGTTCCTCCTCGTCACGGAGAGACCCTACTGCCAGGAAACCGGTTTTCTGCCGACGATCAGCCGAGTTGTGGGGGTTGACGCGCGAGGAGCCACGGGGCACCGTGACGGGAGGAAACCGGTTTTCTTCGGCCCAACGACGGGATGGAGACGGTCATGCGAGTCAGGACGACGGCGGCGCTGGCGGTGCTTATGGCGGCTGCGCTGAGTGCCGCCGGGTGCTCGAACGACGCCAGCATGCCAGGACAGGGCGGTGGCCCCGCGGCTCCGGCGGCCCCCTCCGCGGACTGCCCGCTCGCGAGCGCTCCCGACCCCGGCAACTCGGCACCCCCCGCGAACGTCCCCGCGTCCACAGGGGCCCCCAAGCTGGCGGCCAAGGACACCTACCGGGTCGCGTTCAGCCAGAACGCCAGCAACAACCCGTGGCGGCTCGCGGAGACCGCCAGCATGCAGGCCGAGGCCCAGCGGCTGGGCTACCAGCTGACCGTCACGGACGCCAACAACGAGCAGGCCAAGCAGATCCAGGACATCAAGGGCCTCATCGCGCAGCGGCCCGACGCCCTGTTCATGGCGCCGATCACCGAGCAACTGGGCAACGTGGTGGTGGAGGCGGCCCACGCGGGGATCCCGGTGTTCCTGCTCGACCGCGACGTCGACACCACGGCAGCCAAGCCGGGCGAGGACTACGTCACAGTGGTCGTCTCCGACTTCGTCCAGCAGGGCAGGCGCGCCGCGTGGGCGATGGCCCAGGCCACCGGCGGCAACGCCACAATCATCGAACTGGAGGGGACCACCGGCTCCTCTCCTGCCATCGATCGGAAGAAAGGCTTCGACGAGTCGATCACGCAGTGTCCCGGCATGCGCGTGGTCGTGTCGCAGTCGGCCGACTTCACCCGGGCCGAGGGCCAGAGCGTGACGGAGACGCTGCTGCAGTCCCACCCGGACGCGACCGCGATCTACGCACACAACGACGAGATGGCGCTGGGCGCGATCTCCGCCATCCGGGCGGCCGGGAAGGTGCCCGGGCAGGACATCAAGATCGTCTCGATCGACGGCTCGAAGGACGCCCTCACCGCCGTCGACGCCGGTGAGCTCTACGCCACGGTCGAGTCCAACCCGCGGTTCGGCCCGAAGGCGTTCGAGACGATGCAGCAGTACGCGCAGCAGGGTCAGGTGCCGGTGCAGCTCGTCCTCGAGGATCGCCTGTTCAACCGGGAGAACGCCGCCCAGAACATCGCCGAGGCCTACTGAGTCGTCGAACCCGAGGAGCCGTCCATGGCTGTTGCACCGCTGCTGCAGATGCACGGCATCGACAAGTCCTTCGGGGGCGTCCCGGCGCTCACCCAGGTGGACCTGGCCGTCGCGCCCGGCGAGGTCCGCGCCCTGATCGGGCAGAACGGGGCCGGGAAGTCGACGCTGATCAAGGTGCTGACCGGGGTGTACCGCCGGGACGCGGGGCAGATCGAGTTCGGCGGTGGCCCGGTCGACTTCACCTCCACCCACGACGCGCAGCGGGCCGGCGTGGCCACGATCTACCAGGAGGTGAACCTGATCCCGTATCGCTCGGTGGCCGAGAACGTCTGCATCGGGCGGGCACCGCGGCGGTTCGGGCTGTTGGACTGGAGGGCGATCAACGCCGAGACCCGCGAGCGGCTGGCCGCGCTCGACGTCCACGTCGACGTGACCCGGCCGTTGTTCGAGTTCCCGATCGCCACCCAGCAGATGACCGCCATCGCCAGGGCGCTCGCCTTCGACGCCCGGCTCGTGGTCATGGACGAGCCCACGTCGTCGCTGGCCGAGCACGAGGTCGGCATCCTGCTCGACGTCATCCGGCGGCTGCGCGACGACGGGGTGGCGGTCGTGTTCATCTCCCACCGGCTCGACGAGCTCTACGCGGTATGCGACACCATCACCGTGCTGCGCGACGGGCGCACCGTCGCGAATGCGCCCATCGGCGAGCTGTCCAGGTACGACCTGGTGTCCGCAATGCTGGGGCGCGCACTCACCGAGTCGGAGCGCCGGGGGCGCCACGTCGAACGGCGCACCTCCGGCGCCCGCTCCGCCGAGGCCGACCCGGTGCTCGAGGCGCGCGACCTGCGTCGTCCGCCGGCACTCAACGGCTCCTCGGTCACCCTGCGGCGGGGCGAGGTCGTCGGGCTGGCGGGGCTGCTCGGATCGGGCCGCTCCGAGACCGCCCGGGCGCTGTTCGGCGCCGACAACGTCTCCGGTGGCGAGATGTCGCGCTCGGGCCGGCCGGTGTCCTTCTCCTCGCCGCGCGATGCGATCCGCTCCGGGATCGGGTTCTGCACCGAGGACCGCAAGGCCGACGGCATCGTCCCGGAGCTGTCGGTGCGGGAGAACCTCACCCTCGCCCTCCTGCCCCGGCTGACCAGGCGCGGGATCGTCGACCGGGGCCGCCAGCAGAACATCGTGGAGTCGTTCATCGAGCGGTTGGGCATCAAGCTGTCGAGCCCGGAGCAGAAGATCAGCGAGCTGTCGGGCGGAAACCAGCAGAAGGTGCTGCTCGCCCGCTGGCTGTGCACCGATCCCGAGGTCCTGCTCCTCGACGAACCCACCCGCGGCATCGACGTCGGCGCCAAGCAGGAGATCCAGAACCTCGTCGGAGAGCTCGCCGATGACGGGCTCGCGGTGCTGCTCATCTCCTCGGAGCTCGAGGAGCTGATCAACGAGTGCGATCGGGTGCTGGTGCTCCGAGACGGGACGACCACCGCCGAGCTCGGCGGCGCCGACATCGAGGAGACGTCGATCCTGCACGCGATGGCCGACGGGACCGCGACCACCGAGGTGCAGGAGAAGGGCTCGGCGGATGTCTGAGACGGTGACGGCCAGGCCACCCGAGCCGCTCGCGACGCAACGCTCCCGACGCGGCCGCTCGTGGGCCGGGCTCACCCGGCAGTACGGCGCGGGTGTCCTGCTGGTGTTGCTGTTCGCCTACAACGCCCTGTTCACCCGCAACTTCCTGTCCTTCCAGACGCTGCTCGACGTCCAGCTGCGGCAAGCCGCACCCGTCGCGATCGTGGCGCTCGGCATGGCGCTGGTCATCGCGGTGGCCGGTATCGACCTGTCCGTCGGGTCGGTGATGGCCATCGCGGGCCAGGTCGGCGCGCTGACGCTGCTGGCCGGGGTCGGGCCCGGCCTCGCGATCCTGCTGGCCCTGCTGACGGCCGCCGTCTGCGGGATCTTCAACGGCACGCTGGTGGTGCGGTATGGGGTACAGCCGATCATCGCCACCCTCATCCTCTTCATCGCCGGGCGGGGCATCGCGCAACTGCTCAGCGAGGGCCGGCTCACCGGCTTCCGCAACCCGTCGTTCCAGTTCCTCGGCTTGGGGCGGATCGCAGGGATACCGGTGCCCGTTGTGCTGATGATCGTCATCGCGGCCGTCCTGTGGTTCGTCGTGCGCTATACGGGCTACGGCCGCACCCTGCTCGCCACGGGGGGCAACCCGAACGCGGCGCGGCTGTCCGGCGTCCGGACCGGCCGGGTCATGATGGCCGCGTACGTCACCTGCAGCGTCCTCGCCGGGCTGGTCGGCCTCGTCGTCATCGGCATCACCAGCGCGTCGGACGCCAACAACGTCGGGCTCGGGATCGAGCTCGACGCGATCGCCGCGGTCGCCGTCTCGGGCACCCCGCTCACCGGCGGCCGGATCTCGGTGATCGGAACGCTGGTCGGGGCCGTGATGCTCCGGCTCCTGCAGAACACCCTGATCGCCCAGGGCGCACCCCGCGAGCTCGCCCAGATCGTCACCGGGGTCGTCATCGTCGTCGCGCTGTTCCTGCAGCGCCGCAGCCGCTGAGTCGGGAGGGAGAGAGATGGCCACCGCCGCCGCACCGGCCGATCGCCGCCGCCGGCTCGGGCGCCTGCTCCAGCAGCAGGGCGCGCTCATCGCGCTCGTCGTCCTGGTCGTCTTCGGTGCGCTGCGCTACGGGGAGAACTTCGCCACCGGCTTCAACGTGCAGAGCCTGCTCGCCGACGACGCGAAGTACGCCCTGGTCGCGTTGGGGATGTCCTTCGTGATCATGACCGGCGGCATCGACCTGTCGGTCGGGTCCGTCGCCGCCCTGGGCGGCGTGGTGGCCGTGCATGCC
>JAODNO010000242.1 GCA_025465235.1 Pseudonocardia sp. | reverse complement strand
CCCCACGACGGTCCCGCCGGTCCCCACGACGGTGAGCGGAGCGGCTCAGCCGCCGCAATCGGGCACGAACCAGCAAGGACAGCGATCGCCAGCACCAGTGCTCTGAGCACGGTGGTCGGGGGCACGGCCTTGCCGGGCCGTGCCCCGAGCCCTGAGTCCCGCATAGAAAAAGGCCCGTTCCGGAAACCGGAACGGGCCTTTTCGGTGTAGCCCCGACGGGATTTGAACCCGCGCTACCGCCTTGAGAGGGCGGCGTCCTAGGCCGCTAGACGACGGGGCCATGGAAACGCTGTATGAGGTTATCAGACTGCTTCTGGCGCGTTTCCGCTGGGGTACCAGGACTCGAACCTAGACTAACTGAACCAGAATCAGTCGTGCTGCCAATTACACCATACCCCAAGGGGCCACGTTCATCCGAGCTCCATCTGCCGGAGCCGGCGTCCGTGCCCTGCGACGAACACTCTAGCCGAGCCCTCCGGCGCGCTCCAAACCGGCCCTCAGCCGTGCGAGCGATCGTTCCCGGCCGAGCAGCTCCATCGATTCGTAGAGCGGCGGGGACACCGTGCGGCCGCTCACGGCCACACGGACGGGCGCGAACGCCTTGCGCGGCTTGAGCCCCAGCCCGTCGATGAGCGCCGACTTCAGCGCGCTCTCGATGCGTTCCGTCGACCACTCAGGAAGGCCGTCCAGGCCGGTCAGGGCCGCTTCGAGCACCGGAGCAGCGTCGGCTCCGAGGTTCTTCTCGGCCGCCTCGACCTCGGGCGCGAAACCCTCCTCCGGCACGAACAGGAAGCCCAGCATCCGCGCCGCGTCCGACAGCACGACGCTGCGCTCCTGCACGAGCGGGGCCGCCGCGGCCAGCAGTTCACGCTGCTCGTCGCTGATCGAACCCTCGCCCGTGCCGGCGATCACACCCTCGGCCACGAGGTAGGGCTCGACCCGCCGCGCGAACTCCTCGACGGGCAGCGCGCGCAGATGCGCCCCATTGATCGCCTCGGCCTTTTTCAGGTCGAACCGCGCGGCGTTGCTGGACACCCGGGATATGTCGAACGCCCGCACCATCTCGTCCATCGTGAACACATCGCGGTCCTCGGCGATCGACCATCCGAGCAACGCGAGGTAATTGAGCAGCCCCTCCGGGATGAATCCACGCTCGCGGTACCGAAAGAGGTTCGATTCCGGATCGCGCTTGGAGAGCTTGCGGTTGCCCTCCCCCGTGACGAGCGGGAGGTGTCCGTAACGGAACGGGCCGGTACCGATTCCCACGCGCTGAAGGGCCTCGAGCAGCGCGATCTGACGCGGGGTGGAGGAGAGGAGGTCCTCGCCGCGCAGCACATCGGTGATGCCCATGAGCGCGTCGTCGAGCGGGTTCGTGAGCGGGTAGAGCGGAGTGCCGTCACCGCGGGCGAGCACGAAGTCGGACACCGTGCCCGCGCGGAACGTCACCTCGCCGCGCACCAGGTCGGTGAAGGAGATGTCCCGATCGGGCATCCGCAGCCGGTACACCGGCGCCCGGCCCTCGGCGCGGAACGCGGCCCGCTGCTCCTCGGTGAGGTCGCGGTCGGCGTTGTCGTAGCCGAGCTTCGGGTCCCGGCCGGCAGCCCGGTGCCGGGCCTCGATCTCGTCGGCCCGCGAGTACGACTCGTAGACCTCGCCCGCGTCGATCAACCGCTGCAGCGCGTCGGCGTACAGCGCCCCGCGCTCGCTCTGCCGGTACGGGCCGTCCGGGCCGCCGACCTCGGGGCCCTCGTCCCAGTCGAGCCCCAGCCAGCGCAGGGCGTCGAGCAGCGCCTCATAGGACTCGACGGAGTCGCGCGTGGCGTCGGTGTCCTCGATCCGGAACACGAAGGTGCCGCCGTGGTGGCGGGCGTGCACCCAGTTGAACAGCGCGGTGCGGATGAGGCCGACGTGGGGGGTGCCCGTCGGGGACGGGCAGAACCGCACCCGGACGTCGGCTGCGCGCCCTGCCGATGAATCGCTCGCAAGCTCGCTCATGATGCCCGCCAGCCTATCCGGGTAAGGGGGTGGCCTTCAGCGGACGATGGGCATAGAATTCAACGTATGTTGAGTAACGAGCGCACGACCTGCCTCGTCGTCGGCGGAGGGCCGGCCGGACTGGTCCTCGGACTGCTCATGGCCCGCGCGGGGGTCGAGGTGACGGTCCTGGAGAAGCACTCCGACTTCCTGCGTGACTTCCGCGGCGACACCGTGCACGCGTCCACCCTCACCCTGCTCGACGAGCTCGGGCTCGGGGAGCGGTTCGCGGCCCTGCCCCAGCGCCGGATGGAGCGCGCCCAGGTGATGCTGGATACCGGCGTCGTGCAGCTCGCCGACCTGCGCCGGCTACCCGGCGCTCACCAGCACATCGCGATGGTGCCGCAGTGGGACTTCCTGGACCTGATCGCCGATGCGGCCGAGGCCGAGCCCACCTTCACGCTGCGTCGCAACGCGGAGGCCGTGGGCCTCCTGCACGACGGCGGCCGGGTGGCGGGCGTCCGCTACCGGGACCGCACCGACGGCACAGAGCACGAGCTGCGGGCCGGCCTCACCGTCGCCTGTGACGGGCGCGCGTCCGCGGTACGGGAGGCGGCCGGGCTGCGGCCGCGCTCGTTCGGCGTCCCGATGGACGTGTGGTGGTTCCGGCTGCCGCGCCACGCGGACGATCCCGCGGGCGGCGTGGGCCGCATCGGCAGCGGCGGGTTCGCGGTGATGATCGACCGCGGGGACTACTGGCAGTGCGCATACCTCATCCGCAAGGGCAGCGATGAGGCGATGCGGGCAGCCGGGATCGCGCAGTTCCGGGCGCAGATCACGGCGCTGCTGCCCTGGGTCGCCGACCGCATCGAGACGCTCGCGTCGTTCGACGACGTGAAGCTGCTCGACGTCCGGCTGGAGCGGCTGCGCCGCTGGTACCGCGACGGCCTGCTGCTGATCGGCGACGCGGCCCATGCGATGTCACCGGTCGGTGGCGTCGGTATCAACCTCGCCGTGGCCGACGCGGTGGCCACCGCCCGGCTGCTCGCCCCGGCGCTGCGGTCCGGCGGCATCGTGCCGCGCTCGCTGCTGCGCCGCGTCCAGCTGCGCCGCTGGTGGCCCACCGCGCTGATCCAGGGCGCACAACGTCTTGCCCATCGCGTGGTCCTCGGCCGCCGGGCCGCCACCCCGGACGGCGTCCGGATGCCCACCGATACACCGGACACGGCGCCGGCGGGCATCTCCGACCAGCAGGGCGCCGGCACGCCCGCACCCGCCGGCACACTGCCGCTGCCGCTGCGCCTGCTGCAGCGGTTCCCGGCGCTGCAGGGCGTGCCTGCGCGGCTCATCGCGATCGGCCCGCTGCCCGAGCACGCGCCGGAGTGGGCGCGCCGCGCCACGGCGCCCGCCGCTCCTCCTGGAGCCTGACCACCGGCGACCGCGTGCCACCCGTAGCCGGCACCCGGTCTTGCACAACGAGTGTGCTGCCGGCCGGGCGTCGCGGTCACCCTGCCCGAGCCGCCCTCTACCCGTTGATCAGCACTTCGGTCGGATGGATCGCAGGGTTGCGCCGTACACGGCGGCGAAGGCGAGCGCGGCGATGGTCAGGGTCGTGGCAGTGCTCGCGACGCCGGTACCCCACCATCGAGACAGTTGCACTGATACGAGGGCGCCGGCGCCGGCCGCGGGGACGGCTGCAGCGGTCCACCGCAGGAACGGCCCGGCGAGGCGCGCCCCCTGCCGTCCGCCGGTGGCGCGGCGCAGTGCGGCGAAGCTGGTGATCAGACCCGCGGCGTAAGCCCCGGAGAAGCCGGCGGCGACACCCAGGAGCATCCAGCGGGCCGGCAGCAACACATAGCTCGCCACAGCGGTGGCGACCTGCAGGGAGGTGATCACCAGCTGGATCAGTGCCGGGATGCGGGTGTTCTCCAGCGAGTGCAGCCCGCGTACGACCAGGAACTGCGCGGAGAAGAAGATGATCGCCGGGGCGAACGCGACCAACACCAGGCCCATGAACCAGGTGTCCTCAGGCGGGTTGCCGAAGAACATCAGGCGGGTGATCAACGGCCCGGTCGCGGCCATCGCGGCCGCTACCGGCACCAGTACTCGCCCGGCCAGCAGCAGCCCGCGGCCGACCTCGGCGCCGACCTGTTCGGGCCGACCGTCCACCGCGGCTTGGCTCATGAACGGCAGCATCGCCGCGGCGATCGAGACCGTAACGACGGCGTGCGGAACCAGCATGATCATGTAGGCGTTCATGTAGGTGGGCAGTCCCGCAGCCCATCCGGTGGTGGTCTCGGCCGTCTTGCCCGCGCTGTTCACGACGATGGCCGTGATCGAGAACGCGATCTGGTTGGCGGCGACGAACAGCAGCGTCCACGCAGCCAGCCGCATCGAGCGGCCCAGACCCGAGCCGCGCAGATCCCATCGCGGCCGGTACCGGAAACCGGCCCCGCGCAGCGTCGGAACCAGGATCAGCGCCTGCACGGCGATTCCGAGCGTCGCGCCGCCGCCGAGGAACGCGATCTCGGTCGGGGACACCGACAGGAAGGCGTTGGGTCCGGGTCCGGTGTCGACCGTGGCGTAGCCGATGAACGCGACACCCACGAAGATGGCGATGACATTGTTGGCCACCGGAGCCCACATCATCGGAGCCGGGCGGCCCCGGGCGTGCAGGATCTGGCCGAGTACCGCGAACAGCCCGAAGAAGAAGATCTGCGGCAGACACCAGGCAGCGAACGCCGAGGCCAGAGCGACATCGGCCGGCGACCAGCCGGATCCGGCGTAGAGCGCCGCGAGTGCGGGTGCCGCCGCGACCGCGAGAGCGGTGAGCACACCGAGCACAGTGATGGTGAGGGTGAGCAGCCGGTCGACGTAGGCCGCAGCTGCCTGCTCACCGTCGGCGATGGCCCGCACGAGCTGTGGCACGAACACCGCGTTCAGGGCTCCGCCGGCGAGCAGGACGTAGAGAATGGTTGGAATCGTGTTGGCGACGGTGAACGCGCTCCCGACGGTGTAGAGCCCGAGCGCGGCGGCCCAGACCGAGCTCCGGATGAAGCCGGTCACCCGCGACACTGCGGTGGCGGTGGCCAGCACCGAGCTCAGGCGCAGCAGCGCGGACCCCGCCAGCCGGGTCGGTGGCGTGGGTCGGGTGGGTGTCATCGCAACGCCGAAGGCGCGGCCGGGATCGCCGGCGCCGCCCCCGGCGTGATCCCGAGGTGTAGGTGGTCCTGGTGCACCCCGTCGGTGAAGAAACCACGTCCGGCGATCGGGACCGGCCCACCGACCTCCGTGGCGCCGGCAGCGGCCGCTGCGACCATGAGCTCGACGAGTATCGGGTCGTCCCGGGGAATCTCGATCACCGGTCGGCCGTCGACCGAACGCACGTCCACAGCACGGCCGACCGCGTGGTTCGACACGCGCGCGGTCGGATAGACGGTGCCGGGATGGCCGGAGACGAAGGCCTGCACCTGCAGGATGTGGGTGCGGGCCAGCGCGTCGAGGACCGAGAGGATCGGGTCGCCCACCCGGCGATCGGTGACGTCGGCCCGCGCGGGCTCAGAGATCCGCAGCTGCGGGTTGTCCAACACCGCCCGACCCAGCGCCGTCGGCCCCCCTTTACGGCGGGGCGCGAGCTGCGGGCGTGGTGGATCGATGCTCGAGCTGACCTGCCAGGTGCCGCCCGCACCGCGCACCACCTGCTCGACGAATCGGGCCGCCGCGTGTTTCGCCTGGCCGTCCACCTCCCACGGTCCCGCCGTGAAACCCCCGCACAGTTGGCCCGCCGCTCGGCTGGCCGGAGGTCGCAGAACCCGCATCGCCACCTCAGGCGCCTTCGGTCACGTCGAGCCGGCGCCCGAACCGCTGCACCGGCACGCCGTCGCGCGTGGCACAACTGCCCAGCCGAGTCCATCCGGTGTTGACGTAGAACGCCACCGCCGCGGCCGAGGAGGTGGCGGTCACCAACTCCACCGCGGGTGTGCCGGCCGCCGCGCAGCGATCGAGGAACTCCTCGACCAGTGTGCGGCCGGCCCCATCACGCCGAATCGACGGGGCAACAGCGACCGCGGTCAGTTCGCCGACCAGGTCACCGACCGTCGTTGAGCGAGCGCCGCCGTCGGTGCGGCGAGCCGCGGCGCTCGACGGCCACAACTGCTGCAGGTAGGGGCCTAGCCGGGTGCGCAGGAACTGAACGAGTGTGAGAGGGCGTAGTGCGAGCGTGACCACGCCGTAGCCGAACAGCGCCCACCCATGCTCGGAGAGGACATCACGCCGGAACGCTCGCCGGTCGGTTGCCCCCATCAGGAAGCCCACGACTCGATCGCACCCGCGCGGGTCGGGTCCAACGGCGACGAACGCCACCGCATGCGGGCTCTGCACGAACGCACGATGCCACCGGGCAACGAATCGGCGCCCGAGCCGGGGAAACAACCCCACCGGCAGCTCCTGCACGTGCAGCGCAGCAGTCGCGGCGAGATCGGTGAGCCGAGCATCGCGGAGCACATATCCGTATGTCATCGGCAACGTCTTCGCCAGATGACGAGGCCTGCGGACGTCGTCGATGGCAGGACCGGTCATATGCGTCAGCGGCGGGGTGGCGGCGAACAGGGCGCCGAGCCCCGCTGCGCACCTCCAGCGATCACTGCAACGGATATACCGTACATGTTATCCATACGACGCTGAACAGACACTCAGCGCCCCGTGCCCCGAACATCGACGGGCGCTGCCCCGACCGTCGCGAGGGCCACCTCGCCTTGGGCGATATCGTCGCTCTCGCGCTGCCCTGACCATGTCGATGTGCACAGGGCCACGGGTGCCGCTACTGGCAGTGACCAGCTCTCAGCCCGACTCGGCGATGCCGCACTCGCCCACCCGCCGGAAGCCGACGCGCTCGTAGACGCGGGTGGCGGCGGCGTCACCCGCGGCGAGGAACACCACCTCCGCGCCCGCGTCCCGGGCGGCCCCGGCCAGCAGCGCCGTGACCGCGCCACCGAGTCCCCGACCGCGCGCCGCTGCCACGGTGCCGATCCCGACCAGCTCGACCACGTCCCCGACGCGTTGCGCCGATCCCGCGGTGACCGGCCCGTGCGGGCCCGTGATCAGCGCTCGCGCGATCGCCCCTGTGGCGAGATCGGCACGTAGCTCCGCGAGGGCGGCGCCGACCGGCGGGCTGGGACGCGGGGCGCCGAAGGCTGCAGCGGCGACGGTCATCACCGAGTGCGCCGCCGCCTGCAGATCGCCGTCGGCCGGACCGACCAGGCGCGCGGAGTAGCCGGCCGGGAGCGGGGGGCCCACGGGGCCGCCGTCCAGCACGAGCAGCGGGCACATCTTCACCGGCAGGCCCGCCGCGCGGGCCGCGTGCGTCATCGACGGGGCCTCGCCGGCAACCCACTCGAACGCCTCCGGCACGCGCAGCGCCCGCTGGCGTGCCCGCACCCGCTCGACGTCCTCGGCGGTGACCGGCGGACCACCGGGGATCGGGCGGGCGTAGAACGGCCAACCCGGCCGGTTACGGACGAAGAGCCGCAGCGGGCCGTCGTCCATAGGAGTGGCCCAGTGCCGCGGAACCTCGTCGCAGAACCGGTCGATCCGCTGCAGCACGTCGTCCACGGGCTGATCATGCCGTGGAGTCAGCTCCCGGCGCCCGCGGGGACGGGAGCGCGCAGCGCCGCGTACGCCAGCGCGTCGACGAGTGCGAGCCAGGATGCCTCGACGACGTTGCTGTGCACGCCGACCGTGGTCCACGAACCTGATCGGTTGGTGGACTCGACCAGCACGCGCGTCACGGCGTCGGTGCCGTAGCCGTCCGAACGGCCGGTGGTGAGGATACGGACCTTGTAGTCGGACAGCTCCACGTCGGAGAGCCACGGGCACGACGGCGTGAGCGCGGCCCGCAGTGCCGCGTCGAGCGCGTTGACCGGTCCGTTGCCCTCCGCCGTCGCGATCAGCCGTTGCCCGTCGGCCAGTACGACCCGCACGGTCGCCTCGGCGACGACGTCACCGTCGGCACCGTGCTCGACGATCACGCGGTAGGACTCGAGGGCGAAGGGCACCCGGTCGACCCCACCCAGGGCCGAGCGCATGAGCAGCTCCAGCGAGGCGTCGGCCGCCTCGAACGACCACCCCAGGGCCACACGCTCCTTCACGGTGGCGACCACCGACGACACCGCGTCGGGATGGCCGGCCAGGTCCAGGCCGAGCTCGACACCCTTGAGCTCGACGCTGGC
>JAODNO010000200.1 GCA_025465235.1 Pseudonocardia sp. | reverse complement strand
GACCGGGCGCCTCGCGGCCGGGCCCAGGGCCCCGCCACCACCTCACACCGCTGGTCCGGCGGCTGCTGCGCGAGCACGGGCTGGACGCGCGCGATGTCGTCGGTACCGGGCCGAACGCCCGGATCACGCGTTCGGACGTCCACGCGGCGCAGGCGACGCGGCAGGCGGGGGCACAGGTGGCCGGGTCACAGGTAGCGGTGGCGGAACGCCAGGCACCGGCCCAGCCGCCGGCGGCCGTCGCGGCCTCGGCGGCCCTGCCCGCTCCGGTGGCGACCCCTCCCGCGCAGCAGGCCGCACCCGAGCCGGTGGCTCCGGGACTGCGCGGCGCGCCGAACCTCTCGCCGGGCCTCACGCTCGACGACGTCCGGGTGGTGCCCTTCACCTCGATCCGCCGGGCCACGGCCGCGCACATGGTGCGGTCGAAGGCCACCTCCCCGCACACCCTGATGGTGGTGGAGGCCGACTACTCGGCGGTCGACAGGGCCAGGGCGGCGGTCGCCGAGAGCTGGCGGGCTAGCGAAGGCAGCAGCCTGACCTACCTGCCGTTCGTCGCGCGGGCGGTGGTGGATGCGATCGCGAAGTTCCCGCACGTCAACGCGAGCGTCGGCGACGACGAGCTGCTCGTGTACGACCGGGTCAACCTCGGGATAGCGGTCGACCTCGACGAGGACGGCCTCGTCGTCCCGGTCGTGCGGGACGCCGACGGGAAGCGGCTTCGGGCGATCGCCCGCGACGTCACCCGACTGGCCCGCACCGCGCGGGAGCGCAAGAGCACCGCGGACGACTTCGCCGGTGGGACGTTCACTATCAGCAACCCCGGCCCGTACGGGACGCTCCTCACCGCGGCGGTGATCAATCAGCCCCAGGTGGCGATCCTCGCCACGGACGCGGTGACCCCGCGCCCGGTGGCCGTGGAGGTGCCCGGCGGCGGCTACGCCGTGGTGGTGCGCCCGGTCGGGAACCTGGCCCTGTCGTTCGACCACCGCGCGATCGACGGCGGGTACGCGGCCCGGTTCCTCCGGGCGGTCAAGAACGGCCTGGAGCAGCGCGACTGGGATGCAGAGCTGTGAGGGCGGAGAGGATCTACCTCAACGGCCGGATCTGGCCGGGCGTGCGGGCCGGGATCGTCGGCGAGCCGACCGCGATCGCGGTGTCGGGCGGGCGCGTGGTCGCGCTCGACACCGACGCGGCCGTGCGGGACCTCGTGGGCCCCGGCACGGCGATCGTCGACCTGGGTGGCCGCCGCGTGGTGCCCGGGCTGATCGACGGGCATATCCACGCGGTGCGCGCGGGGGCGTCGTTCGACCGGGAACTGCACTGGACCGGCATGCCGAGCGTGGCATCGGCGCTGGAGAGCGTCCGGCGCGCCACAGCGACGTGCGAGCCCGGCGAATGGATCCGGGCCGTCGGCGGCTGGCACCCCACCCAGTTCACCGAGGACCGGGCGCCCACCCGCGAGGAACTCGACGCTGTGGCCCCCGACCACCCCGTGTACCTGCAGGTCCTCTACGAGTACAGCGTCCTCAACACTGCGGCCGTGCAACGCAGCGGCCTGGACCGAATGCGTGAGGACCCGCCCGGCGGGGTCGTCGAGCGGGACGCCGACGGCCGGCCGACGGGCCGGGTGAGCGGCCTCGGCGGGTTCTCCCAGTGCCTGGGGGCCATGCCGCGGCGTACCCAGGACCAGGAGCGGGCGAGCACGGCGGCGATGATGTGCGAGCTGCACGCGGCCGGCCTCACCGGCCTGGTCGACGCGGGCGGCTTCGGCATGAGCCCCGAGCGCTACGACAGCCTGTTCGACCTGTGGCGGCGCGACGAGCTGACCATGCGGATGCGGCTCTACTTCTCCGCCGTCGACCCGGGTCGTGAGCCCGAACAGCTCGAGGCGTGGCTGCGCCACCAGCAGAGCCGGTTCGGCGACGACCTGCTGCGCGTCCTCGGCGTCGGCGAGGTGGTGCACTTCGGGTGCCACGACTTCGAGGGCCTGGAGCCGTTCGAGATCTGCGAGGAGGCGCGCGCGGACTTCCTCCGGATCACGCGCGCGACCGCCCGCCGCGGTTGGCCGATGCAGGTGCACGCAGTGCTCGACAGCAGCCTCGACGTCATCCTCGACGTCTGGGAGCAGGTCCACGCGGAGACCCCGCTCACCGACCTTCGGTTCGTCATCGCGCACGCCGACCGGATCAGCCCCCGCAACACCGCACGTCTCACGGCTCTCGGCGCGGGGGTCGTCGTCGACGACCACCTCGTGTTCAAGGCGGGCGCTTCGGAGCGGGTGTGGGGGCAGGAGGCCGTCCACCGGGCGCCGCCGCTCGGCGATCTGCGCCGCGCAGGGATCCCGATCGCCGCCGGGACCGACGCCACCCGCGCTTCGTCGTTCAGCCCATGGCTCGCGCTCTGGTGGCTGGTCACCGGCCGCTCCCTGGACGGCGTGCAGCGGCGCACCCCCGAGCACCTGCTCACGCGAGAGGAGGCGCTGGCCGCCTACACGGCCGGGAGCGCCTGGATGTCGTTCGAGGAGCACGACCGCGGACATCTGTTCCCCGGTGCACTCGCCGACTTCGCCGTACTCGACGCCGACTACCTCACCGTTGACGAGAGCGCAATCCCCGCCATCTCCGCCGACCTGACCGTCGTCGGCGGGCAGCCGGTCTTCTCCACCGGCGCCGTCGCCGACACCGGCGGCGCCCCCAACGCACCGCAACCGCAACGAGCCAAGGAGCTCTCCCGAGGACCGCAAGGACCCTCATCAGCGGTGGAACCGTCCTCAGCGTCGACCCCGCGATCGGCGACCTCCCCCGGGGCGACGTGCTCATCGAGGACGACGTCATCCGGGCGGTGGCCCCGCAGATCGACGCGCCGGACGCCCAGCGCATCGACGCGTCCAACCGGATCGTGATGCCCGGCCTGGTCGACACCCACCGCCACATGTGGCAGGCCGCGGTGCGCCAGGTGGCCGCGGACTGGACGATCGGCGAGTACGTCGAGCACATGCTGGGCGGCATCGGGCCGAAGTTCACCGCGGAGGACGTGCACGTCGCCGACCTGCTCAGTGGGCTGGAGGCGCTCAACAACGGCATCACGACGATCTTCGACTGGTCGCACATCGTCAACACCCCGGAGCACGCCGACGCGGCGGTCGGGGGCCTCACCGAGTCGGGGATCCGCGGGGTGTACGGCTACGGCCTGCCCCGCACGCCGGCGCCGAGCTGGTACACCGCCGACGCCGCACGCATCCGCAAGACGTACTTCAGCTCGGACAACCAGCGGGTCACCATGGCGCTCGCCAGCCTGGGCCCGGAGTTCGCCTCGATGGAGGAGGCCGAGGTCGACCTGCGGCTGGCCCGCGAGCTCGACCTGCGGACGTCGCTGCACCTGGGGTGCGGGCTACTCGGCGGGATGCGCGCCCTCACCGGCATGCACGAGCGCGGCCTGCTGGGCCCGGACCTGATCTTCGTGCACTGCAACACGTGCACCGACGACGAGCTGCGCCTGATCGCAGCCACTGGCGGGCACGTGTCGATCTCCCCGCGCGTGGAGATGCAGATGGGGCACGGCTACCCCGCCACCGGGCGGCTGATCGCGGCCGGGGTGCAGCCGAGCCTCAGCGTCGACGTCGTCAGCGGGGTGGGCGGGAGCCTCTTCGCCGAGATGCGCGGAATGCTGGAGGCCGAGCGCGGCTGGCAGAACCACCAGGCGCTGCAGCGGGGCGAGTGGACGACCCGGCTGGAGCTGCGCACCCGCGACGCCGTGCGCATCGCCACCTTGGAGGGCGCCCGCACCCTGGGCATGGAGGACCGCATCGGCTCGCTCACCCCGGGCAAGCAGGCGGACATCATCATGCTCGCGGTCGACCGCCCCAACCTCGCGCTGATCAACGACCTGCCGGCCGCGGTCACGCTGGCCGACGGCGAGAACGTCGACGCCGTCTTCGTCGCCGGCCGGCTGGTGAAGGCCAACGGCAAGCTGCTCAGCCACGACCTGCGCAACATGCAGGATCGCATCTGCGCGTCGCGTGACCGGCTCCTCCCGGACGTGGCCACGGCCGTGTAGTTCAGCCCGCTGCGGCGCCGGCGCGGCGCCACACTTCTCGGCGGAGTAGTCGTAGGCCATTCAGTCCGACGAGGACGGTGGAGCCTTCGTGCCCGGCGACACCGAGAGGCAGCGGCAAGGTGCCGAGAATGTCCCAGGTGACGAGCAGAGCGATGACGGTGGCGGCGAAGACCAGGTTTGCCCGAACGACGCGGTGAGCACGCCGCGACAGGTTGATCACCGCGGGAAGGGTGGTGAGCTCGTCGCGGACCATGATCGCGTCGGCTGTCTCGAGCGCGAGATCGGATCCGTGCCGGCCCATGGCCATCCCGAGGTGCGCCCCGGCCATGGCCGGGGCGTCGTTGACGCCGTCGCCGAC
>JAODNO010000178.1 GCA_025465235.1 Pseudonocardia sp. | reverse complement strand
GCCGGCCCCCGGGCGGAGCCGTGCGCGCAGCGGTGCCAGCGTGTCGTTGGTCAGGAGCCCGGCCCACACGAGGTCCCACACTGCCGTGACGACGCCATCGTCGGCCGGCGCTGCCTCCCCCGCGTCGACGAGGGTGCGCCCCGCCCGGTCGGCCAGCTCCCGGAAGAAGAGCGCGCCACCGGAGAACCCGCGCATCGGTGGCGCCCCACCGTCGGCCGGCGAGGCCTCCGGATCGGGCCACCCGAGCGCCGTGAGCACCGCCCGGTGCAGCGGGGTCTCGGCAACGTCGGGTTCGGGCTCGGGCAGCAGCAGGTCGGCGACGTCGGCGGGAGCGACGGCGAGCCAGCCGTCGCTCCCGGCGAGCGGGCCGCAGCCGGTCCAGGTGACCTCACCGGATGCCGTGAGCTCGTCGAGCAGAGCCGGGGTGTAGCCGGGGAGGCGCGCGGGCAGGATCAGCGACTCGAGAGCGCTCGCCGGCAGCGGCGCCCCGGCGAGCTGCTCCACCACCCCGAGCACGTCTTCCGCCCCCGGCGCCCGGCGCATCCGGCCGCGCCGCTCGCCGGCGGCGGCCTGCACACCCTGCCAGGCCGGCAGGAACCGGCCCAACGCCCGCTGCTCGACGGGCTCGACCTCCGCCCGCAGGCGCGCCAGCGACCCGCGTCGCAACCGGCGCAGCACCTCGGCGTCGCAGTACTCGATGCTGCTCTGCGGTCCCGCCGAGGCGGGCCGCAGCTCGCCGCGCACGAGCCGCCCCGAGCCGACCAGTCGGTCGAGCACGCCCGCGACCACGGCGACGCCGAGCCCGAAGCGGGCAGCGCAGTCGGCTCCGGCGAAGGGTCCGTGGGTGCGCGCGTAGCGCACCACCAGGTCGCCGAGAGGGTCGGCGACCGGTTCGGTGAACGTCTCCGGCACCCCGACGGGCAGCGCGGCACCGAGCGCGTCGCGCACGCGACCGGCGTCCTCGATGGGGAGCCAGCGCTCCTCCCCAGCGATCCTCACCCGGATCGCCCGGCGTGCCGCTTCCAGCCCGGTGAGCCACTCCTCGCGCACCCCGCGGGCGGCTGCCTCGGCAGTGGTGAGGTCGCCGAGGAACCGCAGCAGGTCGGCCGTGCCCTCGGCGTCGCGGACGCGCCGCTCGTCGGTGAGCCGTTGCAGCGACGCCTCGACCTCGGCCAGCACCTCGGGGTCGAGCAGCTCCCGGATCGCCTCGGACCCGAGCAGCTCCGCCAACAGCGTGGAGTCGAGCGACAGCGCGGCTGCCCGGCGCTCCGCAAGCGGGGCGTCGGACTCGTAGAGGAACATCCCGACGTAGCCGAACAGCAGACTCCGCGCGAAGGGCGACGGCGACGGCGTCGACACCTCGACGACGTGCACCTTCCGCGCCTGCACGGCGGACATCAGCTCCCGCAGCCCAGGTAGGTCGTACACGTCCTGCACGCACTCCCGCATCGCCTCGAGGGTGATCGGGAACTGCTCGTAGCGCCCTGCCACCGCCAGCAGCTGGGCCGACTTCTGGCGCTGCTGCCACAGCGGGCTGCGACGCTTGGGGTCGCGGCGGGGGAGCAGGAGCGAGCGGGCCGCGCACTCCCGGAACCGCGAGGCGAAGAGCGATGATCCACCCAGCTCCGCGACGACGATCTGTTCCACCTCGCCGGGGTCGAGGAGCACGTCCTCCGCGGTGGGCACCACTTCGGCGCCCGAGTCGTCGACGGCGTCGGGCAGCCGGAGGACGATGCCGTCGTCGGCTGCCGCGGCGTGCACCTCGATCCCCCGCCGCTCCCGCATCCGCGCGGCGATGGCCAGCCCCCACGGGCCGTTGACCTGCGAGCCGAACGGGGAGTGCACGACCAGCCGCCAGTCGCCCAGCTCGTCGCGAAACCGCTCGACCAGAATCGTTCGGTCGCTGGGCACGTGGCGAGTGGTGTCGCGCTGCTCGTGCAGGTAGGCCAGCAGGTTGTCGGTGGCCCATCGGTCCAGCCCGGCCGCGGAGGCCCGTTCGCGGGCGGGCTCCTCCGCCAGTGCGGACATCTCGCGCACGAACGCCCCGACCGCCCGGCCGAGCTCCAGCGGGCGCCCGATCGACTCGCCCTTCCAGAACGGCATCCGCGCCGGTTGCCCCGGTGCGGGCGTGACGATCACGCGGTCGTGCGTGATGTCCTCGACCCGCCAGCTCGACGTGCCGAGCAGGAACGTGTCGCCCACGCGCGACTCGTAGACCATCTCCTCGTCGAGCTCGCCCACCCGCGAGCCCGCGCCATCCGCCCCGCCCGGAGTCATCACGGTGAACAGACCACGGTCGGGAATCGTGCCCCCCGACGTGACTGCCAGCCGCTGCGCGCCGGGACGGCCCTGCAGCTCGTCGGTGACCCGGTCCCAGGTGATCCGCGCCCGCAGCTCGCCGAACTCCTCGGACGGGTAGCGCCCGGCGAGCATGTCGAGCACCGAGTGCAATGCGGAATCGGGCAGCGCGGCGAACGGCGCGGCCCTTCGCACGACCCGCGTGAGGTCGTCGAGCTGCCACGGTTCGAGCGCAACCATCGCGACGATCTGCTGGGCGAGCACGTCGAGCGGGTTGCGCGGGTACCGCATGGACTCGATCGCGCCCGCGGTCATGCGCTCGGCGACGACGGCACAGGACACGAGATCCCCGCGGTACTTGGGGAAGACCACGCCGCGTGACACCGCCCCGACCTGGTGGCCGGCCCGCCCGACTCGCTGCAGCCCGGACGCCACACTGGGCGGCGCCTCCACCTGGACGACGAGGTCGACCGCGCCCATGTCGATCCCCAGCTCCAGGCTGGACGTGGCCACCACACAGGGCAGCACGCCACTCTTGAGCTCCTCCTCCACGAGGGTGCGCTGCTCGCGCGACATCGACCCGTGGTGTGCCTTCGCCACCGTGGGCGCGGCACCGCCTCCGACCCCCGACTGTCCGATGGCCTCTGCCGGGAAGGTGTCGAGGTCCTGCACGCCCTCGGTCTCCTCGGCGGCCAGCTCGTTCAGCCGGGCCGTGAGGCGTTCGGCCAACCGTCGGGAGTTGGAGAACACGATGGTGGAGCGGTGCGTGCGCACCAGATCGAGCAGCCGCCGCTCCACCGCAGGCCAGATCGACGGCCGTTGCGCGGTGCCTGCTGCCGAGCCGATGACCTCCTCGTCGGAGCTGCCCGGCGCGGGACGCTCGTCGAGGGCCGCCAGATCGGGCACCGGCACCTCGACGGCGACCTCGATGGTCTTCGGGATCGGCGGCTGCACGACCTCGACCGGGCGTGCGCCGGCGAGGAACGTGGACACCTCGTCGATCGGGCGCACGGTGGCTGAGAGCCCGATCCGCTGGGCGGGCTTCTCGAGCAGCTCGTCGAGGCGCTCCAGCGAGAGCGCGAGGTGGGCGCCGCGCTTGGTGCCCGCCACGGCGTGCACCTCGTCGAGGATCACGGTCTGCACCCCGCGCAGCGACTCGCGCGCGGCCGAGGTGAGGATCAGGAACAGCGACTCGGGGGTGGTGACCAGCACGTCGGGTGGCGTGCGTGCGAACAGGCGCCGCTCGTCGGCCGGGGTGTCGCCGGTGCGCATACCGACGGTGATGTCGGGGACCGGGAGGCCGAGCCGTTGGGCCGCCTGCCGGATGCCGGCCAGTGGCGAGCGCAGGTTGCGCTGCACGTCGACGGCGAGGGCCTTGAGCGGGGAGACGTAGAGGACCCGGCAACGGTGCTTCGCGTCCTGCGGCGGTGGCTCGGCAGCCAGCCGGTCGAGCGCCCACAGGAACGCGGCGAGCGTCTTGCCCGAGCCGGTGGGTGCGACGACCAGGGCGTGCTTCCCGGCCTGTGCGGCACACCAGGCACCCTCCTGCGCTGCCGTGGGCGCGGCGAAGGCACCGCCGAACCAGTCACGGGTGGCGGCGGAGAAGTCGTCGAGCGCACTCACGTCAACCATGATGCGCCTGAACACCGACAATTCTCCGCTGCCCGGCCGAGAGCAGGCGAGTACAGACCATCGGTGCACCGGGTCCCCGCCCGCCGTGCGGACGGTTCAGCGCGCGGCTGCGAGCTCGTCGGCGAGGCCGGCCACCGCGCGATCCGCACCGCTGGCAGGCCGGCAGGTGCAGGCCGCGACAACGCCGAGCGAGGTGATGCAGTCCCCGGAGAGCACGAGTGTCACCTGACCTGCGGTGACGTCCTCGCGACGCCGTTGGCGACCTCGTCGTACAACACGGCCATCCGCTCCCACGGCGGGCCGGGCGCCAGTGCCGTGACGATGCTGCGATCCGGGGCGAGCGGCAGCGCCAGGTCGGGCAGGTGCTCGTCGAGGTGGAACGGCACCGCGATCATCGTCATGACCCGATGCTGACCGCTCCCGGGGGTGGCGGAAAATGCATTCCGGCGATGCCGCGTTCCTGCGCCGCCGCGATCACCACGACGAGGAGCGAGGGCCATGCCCGACGTCATCCGCTTGATCCTGGACGACCACGAGACGTTCCGGAGCCGGTTCGCGGAGCTGGCGAAGCTCCGTGACGACCCGAAGGCCGCCGCGGCGCTGTGGAAGGGGCTGTCGGCCCACCTCGAGGTCCACGCCTCGGCGGAGGAGGAGCATTTCTACCCCGCGCTCCTGGAGAGCGTCGAGGACAGCGAGGACGAGACGAAGGACGCGATCAAGGACCACGACGAGATCCGGGACGGCATCCGGCGCGCGGCGGCCGCCGAGGTCGGCAGCGACGAGTGGTGGGGCGGCATCCAGGACGCCCGCGAGGCCAACGACGAGCATCTCGCTGAGGAGGAGCGCGACGACATCCCCGACTTCCTGCGCGCCGCGACCGTGGAGCTGCGCCAGGAGCTGGGGGCGAAGTTCGAGCGGTTCGAGAACGAGCACCCCGGTGCGCGCGGGCTCTCGGGCGAGGACAAGGACCCCGACGAGTACGTGGCCGAGAACAGCTGAGCGGGCCGCCTGACCCGGACCACCCGGCACGGCGCAGGTCCGGTAACTCCGTGTGGCGGTATTCGGACCCGGCGATGCCACGTCCGTATACCGCCAGATCCGCTGGTCGCCGTGCCCGAGATTGTGATCATGGATCTCGATCTGCAGGACAAGGTCGCCGTCGTCACCGGCGGCAGCAAGGGCATCGGGCCGGCCACCGCCCGCACGCTGCGTGAGGAGGGCGTCCGGGTGGTGGTCGCCTGCGCCGTGCGCGCCGCGAACCCGCTGATGCAGGAGCGGGGTGGCGGGGCGATCGTCAACGTGTCGACGGGCAACTCCGGCAGCCGGCGGCCCCCCTGACCGTTGACCACTCGGCGGCGAAGGCCGGCATGAACAACCTCCAAGGCGCTCTCGGGAGGAGTTCGGTCCGCAGGGCATCCGGGTGAACACGGTGTCGCCGGGGCCGGTTCGTACGGCCTGGTGGATCGAGGAGGGCGGTGCGGCCGACATCCTCGCGGCGCCGTCCGGCAGCAATCGGGACGACGTGATGGACAAGATCGCCTCGGGGATGATGGAGCTGACCACCGGACGGGAAGGCGGTCCGACGAGGGCCGCTCAGCGGACCAGTGAGGCGTGTGCGGCGAGGAAACGCTGCAGGTGCGGGTCGACCGCCTCCGCGTCGGTCAGGCTCAGGAAGTGCGCCCCATCCTCGACCACCACCGGCGGCTCGGAGCCCACCACCGGGTGAGCGGCGTCGGCCGAGCCATGCAGGACGAGCACCGGGCTCCCAGATTCCGGATCCCGGGCCATCCTGGGTTGGACGTCAGCTAAATTCGGTCTGGAGCAACCGTCGGCCGCAGCCGGCTTGGCGGGACCGGGAAGGTGTGGATGCGTTGTTCGGTGTGGGGTGGGACCGGTGGCTGCTGCTGATCGTGGTGGCGCTCTTCGTGCTGGGCCCCGAACGGCTCCCGGCCGCCGCCCAGTGGGTGGGCCGGTCGGTGCGGCAGGTGAAGTCCTTCGCGGCGGGGGCACAGGAAAAGCTGAATGCCGAGATCGGACCGGAGCTGGCGGAGCTGCGAAAGCCGCTGGCTGATCTGCCGCTCGCCGAGCTGCGCCGGCTGCGCAACCCGCGGGCCGCGGTGGTCGAGTTCCTGTTCGCCGACCACATCCCGTCCACGCAACCAGGGGAGGTGGCCTCGGCTCCGTCCGCGCGGCCTACCCCACCCTCCTCGGCCGATAGCAGGGCAGGGGTGGGGCTGGCGCCGGGGGAGCGGCCGCCAATTGATCCCGACGCGACGTGATGGCGGGGACGAGCCCTTACCGACCATGAGGTTCTGAGCGCCTCGGGCCCGGCGCGTCCGGCTCGGTCTGGTCCAGGCTGAGTTCCGCGTTTCCTTACGCAGCTCCTGGACCTCTCTTGTGGCCGGCCGGGAACTGTATGGCCGTGACGGACGATCACGACGAATACACGGTGACCGGCACTATCGTCCTTCCCGCCGCGAGCAGCCCCACCAGCGTCGCCGTCAGCCCCGACGGAACGGATCGGGCCGGTCCTACCTACCGCCTGCGGTTCTGCCACCACCAGCGCAGCAACAAGGTGAGCGACGCGAGCAGCCCGGCGAGCACGACCAGCTGCCCGAGCGGCGACGACAGCCCGGTGGGGTCCTGCGCGAGAACGGACATCACGGACACGACGCTACCGCTCGGTCCAGATGGGTGCTGCTGTGCCGAAGGACGGTGCAGGCGGGGGCCACGCCAGCGGGCTCCCTCCGACCGTGCCGGGCGGCCGGGCGAGCGTGAGCACGCCCCGGGGTGTGTCGACCTCCTGCAGGTAGGAGGCGTCCTCCGCGTCCTCCGCGTCCTCCGCGACGGCCGCCTCGGCCCGGAGCCCGAGCAGCCATGCCGCGGTGCCGATCAGCGACAGCCGGACGTGGTGGCTGCCGCCGTCCTGGCGCTGTCGGGCCAACGCGAGCAGCGCTCCCGCGGCGGCGAGGTAGCCGGTGGCGTGGTCGAGCACCTGGGCCGGGAGCGCGCCGGGCTCGTCGTGGCCCTCGGCCAGCGCGATCCCGCATGCCGCCTGCACGATGCTGTCGAACCCGCGCCTGCCCGCCCACGGCCCGCCGTGGCCCCCCGCCGACAGCGTGACGACGACCAGCCCCGGATGCCGCTGCGCCAGGGCGTCGGGGTCGAGCCCGAAGCGGTCGAGGGCGCCCGGCCGGTAGCCGGTGACGACCACGTCCGCGCCCGCCAGCAGCTGCTCCAGCATCGCCTGCTCGACGCGCAGGTCGAACAGGGCGCTCCGCTTGCCGGCGAGCGTGTCCGCGGCCTGCAGCGGGATCTCGGGCCGGTCCGGTGCATCGAGACGCAGGACGTCGGCGCCGTGCACGGCAAGCGTGCGGGTGGCGACGGGGCCGGCGATGACGCGGGTCAGGTCGAGCACCCGGGGTCTGCGAGCGGGCCGGGCCGGGGCGGCGCCGACCACGCGGTGCTCGACGAGCGGGGGTGGTGGGCCCGACGTGGCCCGCCAGGCGTCCTCGGTGCGTACGGCTGCGGCGACGCCGCCGGCGTCGTGCAGCGCGCTCTCCAGCTCGACTGCCGCGCGCGCTGCGATCGCTGCGGCGACCTCCTCCTCGGCACAGCCCAGCACGCGCAGGGCCGCCGCGCGGTGCCACGGGTAGTTGACGTGCAGCCGCAGCCACCCGTCCGCCGTGCGATGGAACGCGGAGAGCGGGTCGAAAGCATTGCCCAGGGATCGTCCGTCGAGGCGCACGTACCGCTCGCTGCGCAGTGCGACGGCGAGCCCGCGGGTGTCGAGCCCGACCGGCGCGGCCGTGCCCAGCGTGCCGGCGAGGAGGCTCGCTCCGACCGCCGCTGCGCCGACGGCGGTGACGGGGAACGTCGATCGCAGGGTCGCCGCCGGGCCGGTGACACGCAGCCGGTCGAGCTCGGCCGCTGTTCCCCCGAGGGCGGCCCAGACAGGAGGTAGCAGGTCGGCCACCCGCCCAGCGTCCCAGCTACCGTGGTCGGGGTGCGACTGACGTACTTCCGGGAACTGATGGAAGGCGAGTTCGGGGCCGCCCGGGCCGCCGCGGTGTCCCACGACCACGTGTTCGCCGATCTCGGGGGGCGCACCGTGGAGCAGGCGCTGGAGGCCGGGATCGACCCACGCGAGGTCTGGAAGGCCGTCTGCGACGCCTACGACGTGCCGCAGGCCCGCCGCTGAGCCCGTCCGTCGCACGCGATCCTCGCGGAGCGGCGTGTCGCGTAGGGAATCGAACAGGTGTTCGCTATGCTGCTGTCCACATCGCGGTGCGGCTGTCCACAGATCGCCACCGCTCCTGCAGATTGTCAGTGGCGCCCCTTACCGTCGACGCCAGACCGACAGACCGTCCCGAGTACCTGAGGTGGAGACCGGCGATGACCCCCGCACCCGACCGCGAGAAGGCACTCGAACTCGCGCTCGCCCAGATCGAGAAGAACCACGGCAAGGGTTCGGTGATGCGCCTCGGTGACGACACCCGCCCGCCCATCGGGGTCATCCCCACCGGGTCCATCGCCCTCGACGTCGCACTCGGCGTGGGCGGTCTGCCGCGCGGCCGCGTCGTGGAGATCTACGGCCCGGAGTCCAGCGGTAAGACCACGGTCGCACTGCACGCGGTGGCCAACGCGCAGGCCGCAGGTGGCATCGCCGCGTTCATCGACGCGGAGCACGCGCTCGACCCCGAGTACGCCAAGGCCCTCGGCGTCGACACCGACGCACTGCTCGTCTCCCAGCCCGACACCGGGGAGCAGGCCCTCGAGATCGCCGACATGCTGATCCGGTCCGGCGCGCTCGACGTCATCGTCGTCGACTCGGTGGCCGCGCTCGTTCCGCGCGCGGAGATCGAGGGCGAGATGGGCGACAGTCACGTCGGACTGCAGGCCCGGCTCATGAGCCAGGCGCTGCGCAAGCTCACCGGCGCGCTGAGCAACTCGGGCACCACGATGATCTTCATCAACCAGCTGCGCGAGAAGATCGGCGTCATGTTCGGCTCGCCGGAGACCACCACGGGTGGCAAGGCGCTCAAGTTCTACGCGTCGGTGCGCCTCGACATCCGTCGTTTCGAGACGCTCAAGGACGGGTCCGACATGGTCGGCTACCGCACCCGCGTCAAGGTCGTCAAGAACAAGGTGGCGCCCCCGTTCAAGCAGGCCGAGTTCGACATCCTCTACGGCGTCGGCATCAGCCGAGAGGGATCGCTGGTCGACGTGGGCGTCGAGCAGGGCATCGTCCGCAAGTCCGGCGCCTGGTACACCTACGAGGGCGACCAGCTCGGCCAGGGCAAGGAGAACGCCCGCAAGTTCATGCGCGAGAACCCCGACGTCGCCGCCGAGGTCGAGAAGAAGATCAAGGAGAAGCTCGGCATCGGGGCCCAGCTCGACGCCGAGGCCGAGCCGCTGCCGGCACCGGTCGACTTCTGAGCATGGCGCCTGGCCGGGGGCACACCAGCCCGGAGCAGAATGCGGTCCGCGTCGTCCGGTTCGACGACATCGGCGCCGGCAAGGGTACGAACGCTCCAGTCGCCCGGCTGGACGCCACGGATTCGGCCGACCCCATCCGCGGCCCGGAGGCCGACCTCGATGCCCTCGATGGCCTTGCTCCGGAGGCAGCGCCCGTTGCTTCTTTCGCGCCTGGCGACGGGCCGGTCGAAGGTGCGGAAGGGCCGGGCGCAGGGAGCGTCGACGGCTCCGCGTCCAGCAGCGCGCGCACCGACGAGACCGAGGAGTCGGTCGCGGCACCGGTCGCACTGTTCGACGTCGAGCAGCTCACGGCCGCCCGTGACGGCGCACCGGTAGCTGAGTTCGGCCCCGCCGCCAGGGGCCGCCCTGCCGGGCGCGGGGGGCGATCGCCGAGCGGGCGTGGCGGCCGGGCCGGCCGGGACCGCACGCCATCCGGCGACCGGGCCGCAGGTCGGACCGGAGACCGGACAGTGGACCGGACCGGAGATGAGGCAGCGGACCGGAGAGCGGAACGGGCCGGAGATCAGGCACCGGGCCGCAGAGCCGACCGGGTAGCGGACCGGGGCGCAGGTCGGACCGAAGATCAGGCAGCGGACCGTAGAGCAGGTCGGGCAGGAAGCCGGGCAGCTGGCCGGAGGGCAGACCGGGCAGCAGGCAGGGCCGAAGGTCCGTCGGGCGGCGATTCGGGGCACGACACCGATCCCACCGCAAGGGCGCGCGAGATCTGCCTGCGGTTGCTCACCGACCGCGCTCGCACGCGGCAGGAGCTCGCGCAGGCGTTGCACCGCAAGGGCATCCCCGACGACGTGGCCGGCTCGGTGCTCGAGCGGTTCGACGAGGTGGGCCTGATCGACGACGCCGCCTTCGCGGGTCAGTGGGTCCGCTCCCGGCACGCGCAGCGGGGCCTCGCCCGGCGTGCGATCGCGGTCGAGCTGCGCCGCAAGGGCGTCGCCGACGAGGTTGCCGGCGAGGCGCTGGCGGAGGTCGACGGTGAGTCCGAGGAGCGGCGGGCCCGCCAGCTCGTCGACCGCAAGCTGCGCTCGCTCACGGTCGGCTCCAGCGAGCAGCGGGCGGTCGCCGGGCGCCGGCTGGTCGGGATGCTCGCCCGCAAGGGCTACGGCGCAGGCGTGGCCTACCGGGTGGTGCGGGAGGCCCTGGCCGAGCTGGGCGCCGACGTCGAGGAGCTCGACGCGGCGGAACCACCCGACGACTGAGCCGTATCGGCGGCACCCCGGTATGTGTGCCGGTGGAGGACCAGGGCGGACAGCGCAGAGCGAGCCGTCGCCGCTACTTCTTCTGCCGGCGACTGCCGCCGTGCCAGTCCTCCTGCACACCCACCGCATCCTCCCGAACGCCGAAGGAACGCAGCTGGGGCTGCTCTCGCAGGCTCCGCTTCAGCTCGGAGAACCCGGGAAAGCGAGCCAGGGCGATGACGTGGTCCCACAGCTCGGCGGCTTGGTCCTCGGACGGGAGCCTGCTGATCACCGGACCGAAGAACGCGACGCCGGCGGGAGGCTCGAAATGCAGGATCGGGGTGCCGACGTCCTTGCCGGTCAGGGCGAGCGCTTCGTCGGTCTCGCTCTGGATCTCGGCGTCCCAGATCGGGTCGTCGAGGGCGTCGGCCAGGGTGGTCGGCAGGCCGATCCCAGCGAGCACCGGTTCGACGAATGCCCTGGTTCCGCGGCGCTCGCGTTCGGCTGCGTCGTTCCGCGCTTCTTCGCGGTCGAAGATCTGCGCGCCCAGCGCGGCGTAGAGCAGGCCGACAGCCTCGCGCCCGAGCTCGGATCGGGTGCGCGCCGCCACGCGCAGCAACCGCAGGCCCGCTGTGTGGCCTGCCTCGTACTCCGGTGGGAAGTGCGCCTCGTAGTCCACATGCGAGTTGAGCAGTCGCAGTGAGATGAATCGCCAGTCCACCCGGTAGTCCCGCTCGGCCTGGACCAGGCGCACCCATTTGCTGGTCATCCAGGCGAACGGGCAAACGGGATCGAAGTAGAAGTGGATGTCCGCATCGGCCACCTCACCGAGGTTAACCCGCCGCTCCGGGCGTCGCTGCCTCACGTGTCCGGACGGCGCAGCACCTGCACGTCTCCCGGGAACCCGTCGCCTGCCGACAGGACGGCGAGGAAGGACAGCAGGGTGTCGCGGAACGCGCGCACGGCGTGGGTAGGGGTGAGGTCGGCGCGCCGGGCCAGCGCGACGGTGCGGTAGAGCGGCGGCGTGAGCATGGTGCGGCGTAGCCGCGGCCTGCCTGCGAACACCAGGTCCGGCACCACCGCCACGCCGGTGCCCGCCTCCACGAGCCGGAGCACGGCGTCCATCTCCCCGCCCTCCACCGCGAACCGCGGCGTCTCCCCGGCATCGGCATAGGCCTGCAGGGTCGCCTCCCGCACGTCATAGCCCTGCCGCGGCACCACCAGCGGCCGCCGGGCCAGCTCTCGCACCGTCATCGAACCCCGCGATGACGGTGCCCGGTCGGAGGTCGGTGAGGCCACCGACAGGCGCTCCCGCAGCACCGGCGTCGTGTGCAGGGCCGGGTCGATCCCCGCCGGCGGCACGATCACCAGCGCGACGTCGAGCTCACCGCGCACCAGTGAGCGCACCAGCGGCTGCGATCCGCCCTCCACCAGCTCCAGCCGGATATCGGGATACTTGTCGTGGAACACCCGCAGCACGTCGGCCAGCACGCCGATGCAGAGCGACGGCGTCGCCCCGACGCGCACCCGGCCGCTGCGCACCCCGACGATCTCGGCCACCGCTGTGCGGGCGCTCTCCGAGTCGGAGAGCATGCGCCGAGCGAGTGGCAGTACGGCCTCGCCAGCCGGTGTCAGCACGGGTCCGTCCCGGCCTCCGCGGTCCACCAGTGGAGCACCGAGCTCGTCCTCCAGTGCCCTCAGCTGGCGGGACCGCGTGGGCTGCGCCACGCCGAGGGACTCGGCCGCCCGAGTGAAGCTGCGCACGTCGGCCACGGCCACGAAGTACGCGAGCTGCTGAAGCGTCACGCCTATAGCCTACGTGCATCGGTAGCGGGGCTTCGATGCATTGGACGTTCACGGGGGGCGGTCCGCACCCTGTGGGCATGGTGACTCTGGGGGAGCGCCCGGCGACTCGCGTCCGGCACACACCGCGACCGTCGTCGGTCCAGCTCAAGATCGTGATGGCGGTGTCCGGCGCTCTCGCGCTGCTCTACCTGGTGGCCCACATGATCGGCAACCTGAAGATCTTCCTCGGCGCCGATGCCATCAACACCTACGCTGCGTGGTTGCGCACCGTCGGGGAGCCTGCCCTTCCGGCGGAGACGCTGCTGTGGATCGTGCGCGCGGTCCTCACCGTCGCGATCGTGGCCCACATCGTGTCGGCCGTGATCCTCACGCGCCGCGCCCACCGGGCGCGGCCGATCAAGTACGCCCACCGGCCGCCGGTCAAGGGCAGCTACGCCGCCCGCACGATGCGCTGGGGCGGCGTGATCATCGTGCTGTTCGTCATCTACCACCTCCTCGACCTCACCACCGGCACGCTCAACCCCAACGGCGTCTCCGGTGACGTCCACGCGAACGTGGTGGCCGACTTCGCGCCGCACCGGTGGTACGTCACGCTCTTCTACGCGATCGCGGTCGTGGCGGTGGGCTTCCACGTCCGGCATGGCCTGTGGAGCGGCCTGCAGACTCTCGGCCGCTCCAGCGCCGCCGCCCAGAACACCCTCAAGGGGGTCGCCCTCGTGGTCGCGGTGGCGCTCACCGTCGGCTTCCTGTCCGTCCCGTTCGCGGTCCTGACCGGATTGGTGCGATGACCATGACCAACTACACGGACTTCACCATCGGCGGACCCGTGGCCGACACCGCTGCGCCCGCCGGCCCGGTCGAGGAGCGCTGGGAGCGCCGGCGCTTCGGCGTCAAGCTGGTGAACCCGGCCAACAAGCGCAAGATGAAAATCATCGTGGTCGGCACCGGCCTGGCCGGCGGCTCGGCAGCAGCCAGCCTGGCGGAGCTCGGCTACCAGGTCAGCTCGTTCTGCTACCAGGACAGCCCCCGCCGCGCCCACAGCATCGCGGCGCAGGGCGGCATCAACGCCGCGAAGAACTACCGCAACGACGGTGACAGCGTGCACCGGCTGTTCTACGACACCGTCAAGGGCGGTGACTTCAGGTCCCGGGAGTCCAACGTGCACCGGCAGGCCGACATCAGCCTCCAGATCATCGATCAGTGCGTGGCGCAGGGCGTGCCGTTCGCCCGTGAGTACGGCGGGCTGCTCGACACCCGTTCCTTCGGCGGTGCGCAGGTCTCCCGCACCTTCTACGCCCGCGGGCAGACGGGCCAGCAGCTGCTGCTCGGTGCGTACCAGGCGCTGGAACGCCAGATCGACGCGGGCACCGTGACGATGTACCCGCGCCACGAGATGCTCGACCTGATCATGGTCGACGGCAGGGCCCGCGGGATCGTCGCCCGCGACCTGGTGACGGGGGAGACCCGCAGCCATCTCGCGGACGCCGTGGTGCTCGCGTCCGGCGGCTACGGCAACGTCTTCTACCTCTCCACCAACGCCAAGGGCTGCAACGTCACGGCGAGCTGGCGGGCGCACCGGCGGGGGGCGCTGTTCGCCAACCCGTGCTACACGCAGATCCACCCGACGTGCATCCCCGTCAGCGGCGACCACCAGTCGAAGCTCACGCTGATGAGTGAGTCGCTGCGCAACGACGGCCGCGTGTGGGTGCCGGAGCGGGCGGGCGACACCAGGCCGCCCAGCGACATCCCCGAGTCCGAACGCGACTACTTCCTCGAGCGCCAGTACCCCGCCTACGGCAACCTGGTGCCCCGCGACATCGCCAGTCGCGCGGCGAAGAACGTGTGCGACGCCGGACGCGGCGTCGGCCCCACCGGGCTGGGCGTCTACCTGGACTTCGCCGAGGCGATCAACCGGCTCGGCCGGGCTGCCGTCGCCGCGAAGTACGGGAACCTGTTCCAGATGTACCAGCGCATCACCGGCGAGGACCCCTACGTCGTGCCGATGCGGATCTTCCCGGCTGTGCACTACACGATGGGCGGGTTGTGGGTCGACTACGACCTGCAGAGCACGATCCCCGGCCTGTTCGTCGTCGGCGAGGCGAACTTTTCCGACCACGGCGCCAACCGGCTCGGTGCCTCGGCCCTGATGCAGGGACTGGCCGACGGCTACTTCGTGCTGCCCAACACGATCGGCGACTACCTTGCGGGCGCGAAGCTGCACCCGGTCGACCCCGGCGCGGACGAGGTGCGCGCGACCGAGCACGAGGTCGCGAACCGGATCGAGACGCTGCTGTCCATCGACGGGAACCGCACGGTCGACTCGTTCCATCGCGAGCTGGGGCACCTGCTGTGGGACCAGTGCGGGATGGAGCGCACCGACGCGGGTCTGCGCAAGGCACTGGATCGGATCCCCGAGCTGCGCCGCGAGTTCTGGAGCAGTGTGAAGGTGCCGGGCACCGGCGCCCAGCTCAACCAGTCGCTCGAACGGGCCGGCCGCGTCGCCGACTTCCTGGAGCTCGCCGAGCTGATGTGCCTCGACGCGTTGCACCGCACGGAGTCCTGCGGCGGCCACTTCCGGGCGGAGAGCCAGACCGAGGACGGCGAGGCTGCCCGCGACGACGAGCACTTCTCCTACGTCGGCGCGTGGGAGTACATGGGCCAGGGCGAACCGCCCGTCCTCCACAAGGAGGACCTGCACTTCGAGTACGTCACCCCGAGCCAGCGGAGTTACAAGTGAGACTCAACCTGAGGATCTGGCGCCAGGCCGGGCCCGAGGACAAGGGCCGCCTGGTTGCCTACCGTGTCGATGACGCCGACGAGGACATGTCGTTCCTCGAGCTGCTCGACGTGCTGAACGAGAAGTTGGTCCTCGACGGCGACGAGCCGGTCGCGTTCGACCACGACTGCCGCGAGGGTATCTGCGGTGCGTGCAGCATGGTGATCAACGGGCAGCCGCACGGCCCGCAGAAGGCGACGACAACGTGTCAGCTGCACCTGCGTCACTTCCGTGACGGCGAGTCCATCACGATCGAGCCGTTCCGGGCAGCCGCGTTCCCCGTGGTCAAGGACCTGGTCGTGGACCGTGGCGCGCTGGACCGGATCGTGGCGTCGGGCGGCTACATCTCGGCGCCGACGGGTGCGGCGCCGGAGGCACATGCCACGCCCGTCCCGAAGGCGAACGCCGACCGGGCGTTCACGGCGGCGGCCTGCATCGGCTGCGGGGCGTGTGTGGCCGCGTGCCCGAACGGCAGCGCATCGCTGTTCGTGGGAGCCAAGATCACCCACCTCGGTGAGCTGCCGCAGGGACAGCCGGAGCGCTCGGACCGGGTGGTGCGCATGGTCGAGACGCACGACGCCGAGGGCTTCGGAGGCTGCACCAACACCGGCGAGTGCACGGTGGCGTGTCCGAAGGAGATCCCGCTCGACGTCATCTCGCAGCTGAACCGGGACTACCTCCACGCGACGACGGGAGGGCGCCGCACGGCCTGACGACGGCGCCGGCCGGGCTCGCGTCGAGCCATCCGAAGCCACGTTCCTGCAGCTCAGAGCAGGAGCGTGGCTTCCTCGCGTCGCCGTCCCAGAGCCCGGGAGTGAATCGCGTCACGATCGGGAACATCGACTGAGAGCCCCGCGGGCCGGGTGCGCCGGACAGTCGTAGGCTCCGCCAGATCCAGACCCCGGCGCCGCGGCTTCTGCGGTTGGCGTCGGCTCCGCAGAAGATGAGGACTTCCTGACGTGTCATCCACCACAGACGCGTCCGCAGGCCGGGCGCAGATCACGGCACGGACGCTACGGACGGACCGGTGGTGGCTACCACCTCTGGCCACCTTCGCCGGGCTTACCGCATGGGTGATCTATGCGACCGTTCGTGCATTCATGCAGAAGTGGTACTTCGTCGAGCCGTACAACTACCTGACGCCGTTCTACTCGCCCTGTGTCTCCAACGGCTGTGTCGAGGAGGCTGCGCACTTCGGACGGTTCCTGCCCGACGTGTGGTGGCTGCCCTACGCGGCGCTGACGCTGCCGTTCCTGCTGCTCTTCCGGCTCACCTGCTACTACTACCGCAAGGCCTACTACCGGGCCTTCTGGCTGTCGCCGCCCGCGTGCGCAGTGGCCGAGCCGCACCAGCGCTACACCGGTGAGACGCGGTTCCCGTTGCTCGGGCAGAACCTCCACCGCTACTTCTTCTACGCCGCCGCGATCATCTCGGTGATCAACACCTACGACGCGATCATGGCGTTCCGCACGGCGGAGGGGGGTTTCGGTCTGGGGCTGGGCAACATCATCCTGGTCGGGAACGTGGTGGCGCTCTGGGCCTACACGATCTCCTGCCACTCCTGCCGGAGCATCATCGGCGGCAGGCTGAACCACTTCTCCCGTCACCCGCTGCGCTACCGGCTGTGGGTCCAGGTCTCGAAGCTCAACGCCAAGCACATGCAGCTGGCCTGGCTCACACTTGCCACGTTGGCGTTCACCGACTTCTACATCATGGCCGTCGCGGCCGGGTGGATCTCCGACCTGCGGATCGTGGGGTGACAGGAATGACCGAGAACATGCCGGCTACCGAGACAGTGGCTGCGACCGAGGACATCGAGCGCCATGAGTACGACGTTGTCGTGATCGGGGCCGGCGGTGCCGGGCTGCGGGCGGCGATCGAGGCGCGTGCCCAGGGCAAGCGCACGGCGATCATCTCGAAGTCACTGTTCGGCAAGGCACACACGGTGATGGCCGAGGGCGGCTGCGCCGCGGCGATGGGCAACGTCAACCCGAACGACAACTGGCAGGTCCACTACCGCGACACCATGCGCGGCGGGAAGTTCCTCAACAACTGGCGGATGGCCGAGCTGCATGCCAAGGAGGCGCCCGACCGCGTCTGGGAGCTGGAGACCTACGGCGCCCTGTTCGACCGCACCAAGGACGGAAAGATCAGCCAGCGGAACTTCGGCGGGCACACGTACCCGCGGCTGGCACACGTCGGTGACCGCACGGGCCTCGAGCTGATCCGCACGCTGCAGCAGAAGATCGTCTCGCTGCAGCAGGAGGACTACCGGGAGAGCGGCGACTACGAGTCGAACATCCGCGTCTTCCACGAGTGCACGATCACCGAGCTGTTCACGAGTGGCGGCAAGATCGCCGGCGCGTTCGGCTACTACCGCAGCACCGGGCGCTTCGTCCGCTTCGACGCCCCAGCCGTCGTCCTCGCGACCGGGGGTGTCGGCAAGAGCTACCAGGTGACGTCGAACTCCTGGGAGTACACCGGCGACGGGCACGCGCTGGCCATGCGCGCGGGCGCCACGCTGATCAACATGGAGTTCCTGCAGTTCCACCCGACGGGCATGGTCTGGCCGCCGTCGGTGAAGGGGATCCTGGTCACGGAGTCGGTACGCGGTGACGGCGGCGTGCTGCGCAACTCCGAGGGCAAGCGGTTCATGTTCGAGTACATCCCCGACGTGTTCAAGGAGCAGTACGCCACCTCGGAGGAGGAGGGCGACCGCTGGTACACCGACCCGGACAACAACCGGCGTCCGCCGGAGCTGCTGCCTCGGGACGAGGTCGCGCGGGCGATCAACTCCGAGGTCAAGGCCGGCCGCGGTAGCCCCCACGGGGGTGTCTTCCTCGACATCGCCTCACGGTTGTCGCCCGAGGAGATCCAGAAGCGGCTGCCGTCGATGTACCACCAGTTCAAGGAGCTGGCCGACGTCGACATCACCAAGGAGCCGATGGAGGTCGGCCCTACCTGCCACTACGTGATGGGTGGCGTCGAGGTCGAGCCGGACACCGCGATGTCGACCGTGCCCGGCCTGTTCGCGGCGGGCGAGGTCGCGGGCGGCATGCACGGTTCCAACCGGCTCGGCGGCAACTCGCTCTCCGACCTGCTCGTGTTCGGGCGCAGGGCGGGTGCCGGAGCGGCGGCCTACGTCGACGGGCTCGGGGGCGTGCGTCCCGCCGCACGCATCGACGCCATCGCCGAGGCCCAGCGGCGCGCGCTGCTGCCGTTCTCCAGTGCCACGGAGGGCGGGGAGAACCCGTTCGTGGTGCAGCTGGAGCTGCAGAAGACGATGAACGACCTGGTCGGCATCATCCGCAAGGCCGACGAGATGGAGCTCGCGCTCAAGAAGCTCGAGGACATCGCCACCCGCACGCGCACCGTGAGCGTCGAGGGGCGCCGGGAGTTCAACCCCGGCTGGCACCTGGCCCTGGACCTGCGCAACATGCTGCTCGTGTCGCTGTGCGTCGCGAAGGCGGCGCTCGAGCGGCAGGAGAGCCGCGGCGGGCACACCCGGGACGACTACCCGGTGATGGACTCCGAGTGGCGGCATGTGCTGTTGGTGCTGTCGGCACTGGGCGAGGACAACGTCCAGCTGGTGCGCAAGGAACAGGTGCCGATGCGCCCCGTGCTGCTGGACCTGTTCGAGCTCGCCGAGCTGAAGAAGTACGACACCGGCGAGGAGCTCGGCGGGCATCGTGCCGATGTTCCTGGGCGAGACCAGGGAGAGAAGGCATGACCTACGACGCGCACTTCCGCGTCTGGCGGGGCGACTCCGAGAAGGGTGAGCTCGTCGACTACCCGGTGGAGGTGAACGAGGGCGAGGTCGTCCTCGACATCATCCACCGGCTGCAGCAGACCGAGGCGCAGGACCTCGCCGTTCGCTGGAACTGCAAGGCCGGAAAATGCGGCTCCTGCAGCATGGAGATCAACGGCAGGCCGCGGCTGGCGTGCATGACCCGGATGTCGACGTTCACCGAGACCGAGGTCATCACCGTCACGCCGCTGCGTACCTTCCCGGTGATCCGGGACCTCGTCACCGACGTGTCGTTCAACTACACGAAGGCCCGCGAGATCCCGAGCTTCGCGCCGCCGCCCGACCTGGCGCCGGGCGAGTACCGGATGGAGCAGGTCGACGTGGAGCGGAGCCAGGAGTTCCGCAAGTGCATCGAGTGCTACCTCTGCCAGAACACCTGCCACGTCGTGCGCGACCACGAGGAGAACAAGGAGAACTTCGCCGGCCCGCGCTATC